>JAEUJX010000324.1 GCA_016794545.1 Myxococcales bacterium | reverse complement strand
CGTGCCGCGGCACGGTCCGCGCGTCGGCAGGGCCGGGCACCACGCTCGCGGGGATTCGCGTGGGCAAGGCGGTGAGCGCGAAGGCGGCGGCGTCGTTCGTGCTCGACGACAAGGACGTCGCGATCGAGGCGATGCTGTCGTTCGCCGGGCGCGAACCGGTGGTGTGGACGCAGAGCGCGCCGCTCGCGGCCGGCTGGTCGGCGAGCGTCGTCACGGTCGCTGCTCCCTCGCTCAAGACCGCGATGTGGCAGCCTCGCCGCGCGTTGTTCGTGATCGACGGCTCGCGCAGCATGGAGCTGGTCGGCAAGCCGCTGGTCAACAAGGTGCTCGGGACGATCGCGGCCGCGCTCCCCGCCGGCATCGAGCTCGACGCGATCATCTACGACCGCACCGCGGAGCGCGTGTTCAAGACCTGGCGCAAGGAGAGCCCGGCCGCCGTCGCCGAGCTGCAGGCGGCGGTGACCCGGCACGCCCCGAAGAACGGCAGCGCGCTGAAGACCGCGTTCGAGGCCGCGCAGGCCGCGATCACGGACGGCACGCGCGCGCAGACCCTGGTGATCGTGATCAGCGACGGCGTCCTCGGCGAGGTGTCGAGCACGGAGCTGGTCGCCGCGCTCGGCGTGACGGCGAGCACCGCCGACGTCCTGAGCGTCGCGGTGACGCCGCCCCAGACCACCGTCTCCGGCGCGGCCCTCCTGCGCGCGCCGGTGACCATGCTCGGCGGCACGTTCGTCGAGGTGACGCCGGATGACGTCGACGACGCGTTGCAGGTCGTCGACGAGTGGCTGCGTCCGTCGTTCCTCGAGCTCGACCTGGGCACGCTCGAGAGCGTCGAGAGCCTGCGCAGCGGCGGCGGCTTCACGCGCGCGATCGTCCACCGCACCGCGGCGCCGGCGCTGGTCCTGCGCGGGCGCGGCGAGACCGCGTTCAAGGTCACGGCGCGCCCGGGCCCGAGCGCGCCGGGCCTCGCGCAGCTCGCGCTGGCCGCGCTGCCGGCGAATCCCGAGCCGTACTTCGCCGACGCGGATGTGGGCGACGCCTCGATCGTCCGGGCGACGCGGCTCTACAAGCGGATCGTCGCGGCGCACCCGTACGTGCGCGAGGGGCTCGCGCTCGCGGTGCTGACGACGCAGGGCAGGATCGCGCGGAACCGCATCGCGATGGTCAAGGGCGGCGGGCCGTACGAGCGCATCACCGCCGCCTCGGATCCCGTGGACTGGCAGACCTCCTCGGCGCCGGTGATCGCGCTCGGCGCGGCGGCGAAGCCGAACGCGATCGCGAAGGACACGCTCGAGCGGCTGTTCCGCGACCAGCTCCAGCCGAAGGCGTATGCGTGCTACCAGCGCGCGCTCGTCGCGAGCCCGCGCCTGTCGGGGACCGTGCTGTTCGAGCTGCGGATGGGCCGCGGCGAGGTCACGCAGGTCGGCATCACCGGCACGACGGATCAGAAGTTCGAGGACTGTCTGCGCGACGCGGCGTTCGCGCTGACCATCCCGTTCCCCGACCTCGCGATCAACGCCGACGATCAGACGCTCGCGCACTACCCGCTGACCTTCCAGGTCTCCGAGGCCAAGCCGGTGATCGTGCTCGGCGACGCGGATTCGTCGTCGCCGCTCGACATCGACTCGATCAAGGGCGGCGTGCCGAACGCGAAGACCCCTCTCGGCGACCTGCGCCCTTCGAAGAATCCATGACAAGCTAGCCGGGTGAGCGGTCCCTATACCGAGGCGAGCCCCGACGAGGACCGCCCGAAGGACCGCCGCCGGCTCTCGGTGCTGTGGCGGCTCGCGCCGCTCCTGCGGCCGCACAAGTGGCGGTTCATCCTCGCGGTGTCGACTCTGTTCGCGGCCTCCGGCATCACGCTGATCTATCCGTGGGCCGCGCGCGAGGCGGTCGACGTCGGCATGGGGCAGGCCACGACGTACGACCTCGACCTGATCGTGACGTTCCTGGTCGGCGTGTTCGTCGTGAACGCCGTGCTCGTGTGGCTTCGCCACTACTCGATGAGCTGGCTCGGCGAGCGCGTGGTCGCCGACCTGCGAGCGCTGGTGTTCGACCGGATCATGACGCTGCCGCTCGGCTGGTTTCACGAGCGCCGCAGCGGCGAGCTGGTCGGGCGGCTCGCCTCGGACGTCACCGTGGTCGAGGGCGTGGTCGGCAGCGAGCTGTCGATGGCGCTCCGCAACTCGATCCAGATGACGGGCGCGATGGTGCTGCTGTTCGTCATCGACGTGAAGCTGACGCTGCTGATGCTCGCGATCGTGCCGCCGATCGTGCTGACCACGATCGTGTTCGGCCGCCGGATCCGCAGGATGACGCGCGCCGTCCAGGACGAGCTCGCCCAGGTCTCCGGCCAGGTGCAGGAGTCGATCGGCGCGATCCAGACCGTCCAGTCCTTCGTGCGCGAGGGCTACGAGGCGAAGCGCTACCGCAGCGGCGTCGAGCGCGCGTTCCACAAGACGCTCGACCTCGTGCGCGCTCGCTCGTGGTTCTACGCGACAGCGATGACCGCGGGGTACGTCGGCGTCGCCGCGGTGATCTGGCTCGGCGGTCGCGCGCTGATCCGCGGCGAGCTGACCGCCGGCGATCTGACCTCGTTTTTCCTCTACACGTTCCTCGTGGCCGGTGCGCTCGCCGATCTCGCGGGGCTGTGGGGGGCGCTGCAGCGCGCGGCCGGCGCGACGGACCGGCTGTTCGCGGTGATCGACACCGTCCCCGAGATCCGCGACGCCGAGGCCCCGGTGCCACTGCCGGCGGGGAAGGGCGCGGTCACGTTCGAGGGAGTGTCGTTCGCCTATCCGGCGCGCAAGGCGCAGCCGGTGCTGACAGCCGTCGATCTGCAGGTCGAGCCCGGCGAGGTGGTGGCACTTGTTGGACCATCCGGTGCCGGAAAGTCGACGATGCTGGCACTTCTCTACCGGTTCTACGATGTCGACGCGGGGCGAGTGCTGTTCGAGGGCGTCGACGTCCGCGAGCTGAAGCTCGAGGAGCTGCGCCGCTCGCTCGCGATGGTCGCCCAGGAGCCGGTGCTGTTCGCCGGCTCGATCCGCGACAACATCGCGTACGGCCGCGACGGCGCGACCGAGGAGCAGATCGTCCAGGCCGCGCGCGACGCGAACGCGCACGACTTCATCTCGAAGTTCCCCGACGGCTATGACACCGTGATCGGGGAGCGCGGCACCAAGCTGTCGGGTGGTCAGAAGCAGCGCGTCGCGCTCGCCCGCGCGCTGCTGGCGAACCCGCGCGTGCTGATCCTCGATGAAGCGACGTCGAACCTCGACGCCGAGTCAGAGGCCGCCGTGCAGGGCGCCCTGGCTCGCCTGATGGAGGGGCGCACGACGCTGATCGTCGCGCACCGCCTGTCGACCGTCCGCGACGCCGACCGCATCGTCGTGATCGAGGACGCCCGGATCGTCGAGATCGGGCGCCACGACGAGCTGATGGCCCGCCGAGGCACGTACCACCGCCTCGTCGAGCACCAGCTGATCGCCGATCACCGCACCGCGGTGGCGTGAAACGACAGCTCGAGGGCGGTGCTCGTCACGGCCTCGGGCGTCACCACGATCACGCCCTCGATGCCGTCGCCGGAGCGGTACGCGTCCACGATCTGCAGCTCGCCGCTGCGATAGCCGGTGCCGCGAACGTCGAACGTCACGTGCACCTTGTCCCCGCACTCCCGGACCTTCAGCGTCTGCGCCCGCTCGGTGAGCTGCTCCGCGCGGAACTGCGGCGCCGTGGTGGTGGTCGGGGCGACGCCGTCGACGGCCTGCAGCTCGCTGTGGTCGATCGCGTACGTCTTCTCGTCCGAGACGCAGCCGTAATTCACTTCAGCATCGGGGACCGGAGCCTCGGTGTTGGTGCACCCGGCAGCGAGCAGTCCGATTCCGGTCACGATCGAACAGAGGGGGATAAGAGAGCTCTTGACGTTGCGAAGCATGGCCTCGCATCGAGCAAGCAGCGGACCACCCGACGGAGGCGGCGAGACCTGGCAAATCAGCGCGCGGGGAGCGCGGTGCGCGGGATCCGCACGATCCGGGGCTCGTCGCGGCCCGACACGTAGATCGCGTCCTGATCGATCGCGACCTTCGTCGGGCGTCGAAGATCGTTCGCCAGCCGCACAGGAGGTGCCGAACCGTCCTTCGACACGAGCACGAGGCCCGGTCGGGCACCCCAGCTGATGGTCCACAGGTGTGAACCATCGTTGACGAGGTCGTCACTGTTCTCGAGCTCGCGCGCGATCACGGTCCTCGCGCCGCTCGCGAGGTCGATCCGGTGCACGCTCCGATCGCGCTCGCAGTAGACGTACGCGGCCTCGTCATCGGCCGCCACGGCGGTCGGCCGCGGGAGCCCGGTCGCGATCGTGCGCGCCGCTCCACCGGCCGTCGGCACCGCCACCAGCGTGCCGGCGGAGTAGCTCGCCACGTACAGCGTGTCGCGGTGGATGCCGAGCACGCCGCGCGGCACCGTCGCGAGCGTCGTGCGCGCGAGATCCGTGGCGCCGATCCGCAGCACCTCGGGGCGCTTGAACAGCGTGATGTACACGGAGCGCGCATCGCCGACCGACTCCTCCGGCAGCTCCGGGAGCTTCAGCGCGAGCGCGTGAACGGAGTCGTCCGCGTCGACGCGCAGCAGATCCTTGCGCGAGGTCGCGAACACGCGCTCGCCGGCGCGGAACAGGTGGAACGCGAAGCCGGGCTTCTGGCCGTCGGAGAGCTGGCGCGCGGGCGTGCTGCCATCGGCGCGCATCGTCCAGATCGCACCGAACGAGTCGGTCCAGTAGAGCGCGCCGGCGAGCGCGACCAGGCTGGTCGGCGGCGTCGGCACCGCGAGGTCACGGCGCGACTCCACGACCGCGGGGCGCACCTCGGGCTCGGGGCGCCGGGGCGGCTCGACCGGCTGCACCGCTGGCGTCGCAGCCGACCCGCACGCGGCGAGGAGCGCGAGAGCGAGACGACAACTCACGGCGCGATTGTGGCACGGTACCGCCATGTCCGTGACGCTGGCGCGCGCGACGTTCACGCTGCCGGTCGGCGAGGTGCACGCCCTGGTCGGCGGTGATCCGGCGGCGCCACCGCTCCTGTTCCTGCACGGGTTCCCGGACCACCCGCCGACGGCCGTGCCGTTCCTCCAGCACCTCGCGCAGGCGCACCGGGTGGTCGCGCCGTGGCTGCGCGGCTATGCACCGTCGCCGATCGTCGGGCCGTACGACGTCGAGACGCTCGCCGCCGACGCGTGCGCGCTGATCGATCAGCTCGGTGGCACGGTCGATCTCGTCGGTCACGACTGGGGCGCGGTGATCACGTACGCGGTGTGCCAGCAGTCGGGGCGCCGCGTGCGACGCGCCGTCACCATGTCGGTCCCGCACCCGGCGACGTTCCTGCGCTCCCTCGCGTACTCCACGCAGTGGAGGAAGAGCTGGTACATGGGGCTGTTCCAGCTGCCCGGCGCCGGGTGGCTCGCGAAGCGCCGCGACCTCGCGTTGATCGACCGGCTGTGGCGCGACTGGTCGCCGGGCTTCACGCTCGACGACGCGCGGCGCGCGGAGCTCCACGCGTGCCTGTCGCGCAGCTTGCCGGCGCCGATCGAGTACTACCGCGCGATCCTCCGCCCACTGTCGACGCTCGCCGATCGGACGCGCAAGAGTCAGACGATGATCGCGACCCCGCTGCTCCAGCTCCACGGCCGCGACGACGGCTGTATCGTGCCGCCGACGGAAGCGGATCGTCGCTGGTTCGAGCACCGCGTGCTCGAGATCGTCCCGAGCGTCGGTCATTTCCTTCACGTCGAGACGCCGGAAGCGATCGCCGCGCGCATCGTGCGCTGGTTGGCGTAGATTCGAAGCCGATGTCATCGCGGCGGCGGGAGGGTGTGGCGCTGCTGGTGGCCGGGTACGGCGCACCCGGCGGCACGGCGCTCGACGCCTCCGCCGTTCACACGCTCGGTCAGGTCGGCGAGGCGCTCCTCGCGACCGGAGCGCAGTGGCAGATCCGCCGCCTGACCGCCGCGGCGGGAGAGCGCTACGCGGCGGATCGCGGCACCCTGAAGCGCCACGTCGACGAGCTCGTGACCGAGCCCGCGCGCGTCGCGGTGCTCGTCATCGTCGGGCAGATCGCCGAGGTCGCGGGCGCGCACGCGCTCGTCACCGCCGAGCACGCGGAGCACTACCCGGAGGAATCGACGCTGCCTCTCGCGTGGCTGCGCGACCGGCTCCGGGCCGCGAAGGCGGATCAGGTCCTGGTCGTCGTCGCGGCGCAGGGCCTGGGCACCCCCGGGGAGTGGCTCGCCGCGCTGCGCACCGGCCGCGCCTCCCACCTGATCGCCGTCGACGGCTCGCGTGGCACCGTCGACGCGCTGCTGTCGGGGCTGTGCGGTGAGGCGTTGGACCCGCGCACGGGCACGGTCACCGTGGCGAGCCTCGGCGCGCACCTCGCCGCGTCGTCGGCAACCTGCGTGCTCCAGCGCTCCGACGAGGCGGAGACGATCGCGCAGCCTCCGCCGCTCGCCGGCTTCTGGGACGTGCGCCGCTCCCAGCTCTTTCACCGCGGCCCGCGCCGGGCGCCGGCGACCACCGATGATCTCACCGGCACCGTGCAGCCCGGCCGGTTCCGGATCGACAGCGTCGTCGCGCGCGGCTCGTTCGGCACCGTCTATCGGGCGCGGCAGCTCGCGGTGGAGCGCGACGTCGCGGTCAAGGTGCTGCACGGCGACATCGATCCGTCGTCGGAAGACGGCCGGCTGTTCGTGCACGAGATCCGCAGCGTCGGCCGTCTCGATCACGCGAACGTCGTCCGGATCCACCAGGCCGATATCACGCACGATGGCCGGCTGTTCTTCGCGATGGAGCTGCTCGCCGGCGTCGACCTCCAGGACATCGGCAAGGTCGACCAGGCGCGCGCGGTGGCGCTCGTGCGCCAGCTGCTCGCCGGCCTCGCGGCGGCGCACGACGCCGGCCTCGTTCACGCCGACGTCAAGCCGGCGAACGCGATCGTCGTCGAGCGCGACGGGGTCGAGCGCGTCGTGCTCGTCGACTTCGGGCTGTCGCGTCTGCGCTCGCCCGATCGGCCCGCGGCCTCGGCGGGCGGGACGCCTGCCTACATGGCGCCCGAGCAGCTGACCGACGGGCGCGTCGACGCGCGCTCGGATCTGTACTCCGCCGCGCTCGTGCTGGTGTACCTGATGACCGGATGGCGCCGGCCCGACGCGCAGACGCTGTCCCCTCCGCTCGAGCTGATCGAGGACGCCGCGCTGCGGGCCGTCCTCGCGAAGGCGCTCTCGCTGGATCCGGCGCAGCGCCATGCGAGCGCGCGCGAGCTCTCGGCGGCGCTCGCCGAGGAGGCTCCGCCTGCGCCCGAGACGCCGCGCGCGCGGCTGCCGTTCCGCCACCTCGCGCCGCTGACCGAGATCGATCGCGACCGGCTGTTCGGCCGCGAGGCCGATGTCGCCGCGCTGACCGAGCACGCGCTGTTCCGGCGCAGCGTGATCTACACGGCGCCGTCGGGCGTCGGCAAGACGTCGCTGCTTCGCGCCGGCCTCGTGCCGCGGCTCGAGGCGCTCGGCATCACCGCGCTGTACGTGCGCTGCCGCGGTAACACCGCGGCGACGCTCGCCGGGGAGATCGCCTCCCGCGCGGGCCGCGGCCGGAAGCTCGTGGTGATCCTCGATCAGGTCGAGGCCGCGCTCGACGTGGCCGAGGTGGCGCTCGACTTCTCGCGCTGGCCGGCCGACGCCGACGTCGCGGTGGTGCTCGCGGTCCGCGAGGACTACCTCGCGCGGCTGGTCTCTCGCACGCAGGAGCTCGAGCCCGGGATGCCGATCGTGCGCCTGCCGCCGCTGTCTCCCGACGGCGCGCGCGACGCGATCGTCGGTCCGCTCGCGGAGGCGCGCCTCTCCATCGAGCCCGAGCTCCTGACCGTGCTGCTCGCCGACCTCGAGCGCGCCGCGGTCGCGCTGTGGGGCTCGACGCCGGCGGTGTATCCGCCACATCTGCAGCTCGCGTGCACGTCGCTGTGCGAGGCGCTCGCGCCCGGCGCGGCGACGCTGACGCTCGCGGACTACCGGCGCCTCGGCGGCTTCGACGCGATCGTCGGCGAGTACCTCGAGCGCGTGCTCGACACCGAGCTCGTGGACGGTCGCGACGTGATCGCGCGCGATCTGTTCGTCGCGCTCGTCACCACGTCGCAGGAGCGGGCGATGCGCGCGGAGGCCGAGCTCGTCGACATCGCCACGGCCCGCCACGAGCCGCACGAGGTGCGCGCCGTCCTCGAGGCCCTACGCTCGCGCGGCCTGGTCGTCCGCGTGCGCGACGCCGCGGGCGAGCCGGCATGGGAGCTCGTCCACGACAGCCTCGTGCCGCGCGTGCTCGCGTGGCTCGATCGCGTGGACCTCGATCGCCGCCGCGCCGTGGAGCTCGTGCGCTATCACCTGCGCCGCTCGCGCCCGGGCGCACCGAGCCTGCTCGGTCGCGCGGAGCTCCGCGAGCTCGCGCCGCACGCCGATGCGATCGCGGAGCTCGACGAGGAGTGGCGCCGCCGCAGCGATGCGCCGGCCGCGCCCGAGGAGTGGACGCCGTCGAAGCTGGTCGAGCGTTCGAAGCAGGCCCTGCGCCGCCGCATCGCGACGGTGGGGGCGGTCCTCGTCGCGTCGCTGGCGCTCGCGAGCTTCGGGTTCTACCGCTCGCACGTCGAGCGCACGCACGCGGCCTACGAGGAGTCGCTGCGCACGCGCGACCTCGGGAAGTTCGTGCTGTCGCTCGAGCCGTTCGACTGGGATCCGGCCGCGCTGCAGGCCCGCCGGGTCGCGCCGCCGTCCGCGAGCGCGCTCTCCTGGGAGCTCCACCTGCCCGCCGACGACGACCCGGCGAGCCCCGGTGCGATCTACGCTGACGAGCTCGTCGTTCACGATGCGCCGAAGGTCGTCGGGCTCGCGCTCGTCGAGGAGCTCGAGGCGCGCGGCGGCGCGGCGTTCCTCGTGGTGAAGCGCGGCCCGTGTGCGCCGTCGATCATTCCGGTCCGGCTGCCGGGCTACCTGAAGCGCACCGGCCCGTTGCCGATGCTGCACGTGCGGGTCCCGATCTGCCACGCCTCCGAGGTGGACATGGTCACCATCCCCGCGGGCGAGTTCCTGTTCGGCGGCGTCGGCGAGCCGCCGTCCGCCGACGTCGCGGCGGACGAGCTCGTGCGCGTGGAGCGGCGGATCTCGCTCGGTGCGTACCGGATCGACCGCACCGAGGTCACGAACGCGGCATTCGCGCAGCTCGCGGCGATGGAGGAGCTCACGGACATCCCTCCGCCGATCTATCCGCGCAGCCCGGACCTCGGCGATCTGGGCGCGCCGCGCCGGCCCGTCACCGGGATCGAGTGGCAGGAGGCACGCGCGTACTGCCGGTTCCTCGGCAAGGATCTCCCGACGCAGCAGCAGTGGACGCGCGCGCAGCGCGGCGGGCTCGTGCTCGCCGGCGGACGCCCCAACCCGGCGCCCCGCCGCAACTTCCCGTGGGGCACCGATCCGCGCCCGGCGGCCGCGAAGGTGAAGGGCGTCGGCGCGCCGGGCGTCGCCGACGTCGCGAGCTTCCCCGAGGACCGCTCGCCCGACGGCGTGCTGGATCTCGCCGGCAACGCGAGCGAGTGGGTGGACGGCATCCGGCCGACGGGGCTGCGGATGATCCGCGGCGGCAACGCCATCGACGCAGGGGCCGACGAGCTCGTCGAGTACGTCGCGATCGAGAACTCGCGGCCGGCGCGCATGCGGCACTTCTCGACGGGCGTGCGCTGCGCGACGCGCTGATCAGGGCTTCGTGAACGAGTGCGTGAAGTCGAGGTTGCCGTCGCGATCGTAGAACGAGCCGGTGAACTTGTTGTCCTCGATGTCGACGTAGAAGAAGCCCGGCTCCGTCGCGTCCTCGTAGAGCGCGTGGTTGCCGCGGTCGCGGATCTCGGTGACCGACGCGCCCGCGCCGGTCACGATCTGCTGCATGCCGCACATCGAGCCCGGCTCGTCGATCCACTGGCGGCTGTGATCGTGGCCCGCGAAGTAGACCTGGCCCATGCCGCACATGTGCTGGTCGAAGAAGTCCTTCATCGCCTGGCCGTCCTGGATCGGCAGCGGATTCGGGATCGAGATGCCCGCCAGCTCGGGCGCGTCGTAGTCGCCGGCGTTGCCGTGCGTGCCGTTCGAGCGATACGGGTGGTGCCCGGCGAGGAACACCCAGTCCTTGCCGCCGACCTCGGCCATCGCCGAGGGCAGCCACGCGGTCTGGTCGCCGTGGTCGGTGTTGCTCCACACCACCGAGTTCGTGTCGAGCACGATGAAGCCGACGTGGCCGACGGTGAACGTGTAGTGCGTCGCCGGCATGTTCCACTTCGTCGAGACCTGCGTGTACTGGACCTCGACCGTGCTCTTGTCCCACTCGTTGCCGATGCCCGGCGCGTCGACGAACAGCACCTTGCCGCCGTAGTCGTGGTTGCCGAGGGCGACGTAGAACGGGAGGTTGACGTCGCTGTAGGGCTGCTCGAACTTGCTCTGCCACTGCGGATCGGTCGTGCTGGTCACGCCCGCGTCGTAGATGTTGTCGCCGAGCAGCAGGACGAAGTCGCAGCCCTTCGCGGCGCACAGGTCGCGCATCGCGATCGCGACCTTGCGCTGATCCGCGTTGCCCTTGCCGGTGTCACCGATCGCGACGAACCGCACGCGCTTCACCGGGACCCCCGCATCGGGCGTCCCGTCTCCGCCGCCGCCACCCCCTCCACCGCCGCCGGTGTCGTCGCCGCCGCCGCCACCATCGGTCGCTGCCGTGCTGCACGCGGCGAGCAGGCTCGCCAGAAGCCAGGTCCACCTCATCGCCGCGGAACGTACACGGTCTCTCGTGACGCCGGTGTGACTTTTCTTCGGTGGGTGCCGCAAAACGCTGCACCCCCGGGACCCAGGGATTCCCGGCGGGCACCCCGTGGGGTGTCCACTGCGGTGGAATTTTCGCGTCGGGAGTGTCCGCCCCGCAGGACGGGGCCAGGGATACTGCCGGCCGATGTCTGAGGGGACCGCAAGTGAGCGAGACTTCTACCGGCGGCTGCTCGATCTCGGCGGGCAGGACGAGGTCGAACCGCTGCTCGCCGAGGCGCTCGCCCTGATCGTCGACGTCACCGGCGCCGCCGTGGCGTACCTCGAGCTCTACGACGATGCCCGCGAGGCGCCCCGGTTCTGGAAAGGTCACGGACTGAGCGAGGATGGCGTCGCGGACATCCGGCGCAAGATCTCCCGCGGGATCATCGCGCGCGCGCTCGCGGATGGCCGGACCATCGAGACCGCGTCTGCTTTTCTGGACGAACGATTCTCGAACCTGTCCAGCGTTCGCCAGCACGCGATCGAGGCCGTGCTCTGCGCGCCCGTCGGAACGCACCCGCCGATCGGCGTCATCTACCTCCAGGGGCGCGCGGGTGCCGGCCGATTCGCCGAGGGAGATCGCGAGCGCGCCGAGCTGTTCGCGCGCCAGCTCGCGGCGGTCGCCGACCGGATCCTCGCGCACCGCGATCCGGTGCGCGGCGATCACACGACCACGATCCGGCAGCGGATCCGCTGCCCGGAGATGGTCGGCCGCACGCCCGCCTTGGCTCGCCTCCTGCACTCTGCGGCAGCCGTGGCACCGCTGGATGTGGACGTCCTGATCACCGGCCCGTCCGGGACAGGCAAGTCGTTGCTCGCGAAAGTGATCGCGAACAACAGCAAGCGCGCCACGGGGCCCTTCATCGAGCTCAACTGCGCCGCGATCCCGGAGGCCCTGCTCGAGAGCGAGCTGTTCGGGGCCGAGAAGGGAGCGCACTCGACCGCGACGACCGCGCGCGAGGGCAAGGTCGCCGCCGCCGAGGGCGGGACGCTGTTCCTCGACGAGATCGGCGAGATGTCGGGCAACGCGCAGGCGAAGCTGTTGCAGCTGCTCGAGACGCGCGAGTACCACCCGCTCGGGTCGCGCTCCGCGAAGAAGGCGAACGTGCGCGTGCTCTCGGCCACCAACGCCGACCTCGAGGCGCGGATCGCTGCGAAGCAGTTCCGCGAGGATCTCTACTACCGCCTGCACGTGGTGCCTCTCGAGGTGCCCGGGCTCGACGAGCGCCGCGACGACATCCCGGATCTCGTCGAGCACTTCTGCGCCGACGCCTGCGCGCGCCACTCGATCGAGCCGATGACGGTGTCGTGGCGTGCGCTCGTCGCGTGCCGCAACGCGAGCTGGCCGGGACACACGCGCCAGCTCGCGCACGCGATCGAGGCGGCGGTGATCCGCGCGCACGGCGAGGGCTCGCGCCGGCTCGAGGAGAAGCACATCTTCCCGAAGGCGCCCGCCGAGGCGGAGGCGCCGCGGACGCTGCAGGCCGCGACGCGCGAGTTCCAGAAGGGACTCGTCCGCGCGGCGCTCGAGAAGCACGACTGGAACGTCACCGAAGCGGCGCGCGAGCTCGGGCTCGGGCGCTCGCACGTCTACAACCTCATCAATGACTTCGAGCTGCGGGAAGGGCGGGAAGGGCGGGGAGCCGACAAGTCCAAGGACCGCTCATGACCGATCCCACGATCCTCGCCGTGCAGGCGCGGCCGACGATGCTGCGTCGCGTGCTCTCGCGACCGCGCATCTCGCTCGTGACCTCGCATCCCGATGCCGAGGTCGCGCGCCTGACGCGCCAGCTCGTCGACGTGCTGCCGATCGACGGCCGCGCCTCGTTCGAGCGCACGCTCGGCGAGCTCTCGCGGATCGCGGAGCACGCGCCGCCCGCGGTGGGAACACCGCGCACCCTCGACCTGATCGGTCACTCCACCACCGACGGCCTGCTGCGTCTCGGCGACTGGCTGATCGACGGCGAATCGCCCAAGATCAGCGCGTTCTTCCGCGGGATCGCGGACGTCGAGCTCCTGCCGCGGCTCGGCGTGACGTCGATGCGCCTCCTCGGTTGCAGCACCGCCGTCGGGGCGCGGGCGCGGCGCACGCTGCGCACGCTCGCGGAGCTGCTCGACCTCGAGGTCCTCGGCACGCTCGGGCCGATCTACAGCCTTCACTACGACGCCGAGGGCTTCGGCGATCAGTGGCGGTTCCTGTTGTCGCGCGCGAGCGAGGTCCCGGCGTCGCCGGTGATCCTGCCGTCGCCCGACGCACCCGTCTCCGACGACACCGCGACGCTCGCGCTGCTCCGCATCCTCGACATCGAGTCGCTGCCGCGCGTGCCGCTCGCCGCACCCGCGGGCTCGCCTCCCCGCCACGTCGTCACCAACGCGGCCGCGCGCGAGCTGCTCTCGCTCGTCGATCGCACGCGCGGCGCGCAGATGCCCGGCCTGCTCGCGATCCCGAGCCACGAGCTCGCGCTGCTCGCCGACACGACGTCGTGTCATGTCGCCGAGATCATCCTCGACGGCCACTTCCTCCGCGTGTTCCCGGAGGGCCCGACCAAGCCGGGCATCGTCTATCCCGTCTCGGATGCGCGACATCTGCTCGCGCTCGTCACCGCGCTGCTGCCGATCTAGTCGCCGTCCTTCACGACCTGGGGGTTGTATGAGCAGAACCACGCTCTATGGGTTTGGTGCGTTCGTTGGTTCCATCACCGGCCTCACGAGGTGCGCCTGGTGGGACGACGATCCGCTCAAGGTCTACTCGTTCTCGCAGCAGGTGCTCGTGCCCGTCGATCTCTCGCGCAACGTCTCCGCCGCACGCGCGGGCACGATCCCGTGGGTCGACGTCGAGTGCGACGATCACCGTCAGGACGGCGGCCTGACGACGATCGGCCCGCTGTTCCCGACGGGCTCGGTGATCGGCGCGTGCTGGCTGACCGAGAGCTACTACCAGATGATCGCGAACAAGCCGCCGCGCCAGCCCCCGACCGCGCCCAACGACGCCTACGACTACGAGCTGACCGCGCACGTCTACTGGGGAGGCGAGCACGGCGATCGGCGCTTCGAGGGCTTTCACGCCGAGGAGCTCGCGACGAATGGACCCCTCACGCAGCTCGCGATCTGGCACGGCGGGACGGGAAAGACGGGACAGCCCCCGGCGGGGGTGTGGTGGCTCGATCTCTCGCAGGTCGCGCTCCCGCCGGGGGCCGGCACCACGGTTGCACCCGGCACACCCGGCGCGCTGTTCCTCGACAACGCGACGAAGCAGCAGCTCGGTCTGCGCGATCCGAAACGACCGCCCGGCTTCGGCGAGTAGCTCGGCGGTCCTGGCTCGGTGGGTGGCGACGGCGGGTTCGGGTTCATGGGTGGCGGGTTCGGTGGGGCGACGGCGGCGGCGG
>JAEUJX010000299.1 GCA_016794545.1 Myxococcales bacterium | reverse complement strand
CGGGCTCGATCGCGAGCGAGACCCGGCCGAACCGCGCGCGGTCCGGATACGAGGGGTGCGCGCCGAGCCGGATGCTCGACGACGCGCAGAACGCGGCGAGCCGCGCCATCGAGTCCGCGTCGCCGGCGTGGCCGCCGCACGCGCCGTTGATCACGTCGGCCAGGGCCCACAGCTCCGGGGACTCGTCGGGGAGCTCGCCCGCGTCGACGTTGACCAGCATCACACCGCGCGGAGCTGCGCCTTGCGCGGTGGGATGCGTTCGGCCTCGTCGGTCCAGTCCGGCGCGCGGAGGTACCGGAGGAGGCCGGCCCACACGCCGGCGGCGTGCGAGGCGTGCAGCGTCGGGAAGATCCGCCAGATCGTCGCGATGCCCGCGGCGCCGACGCCGGCCTTCGTGCCGACGCGAACCGCCTCGGCGCCGGTCGCGAGCGCGTAGGTCGCGAACACGGCGGGCGCGAGCGGCCACAGGACGGGGACGAGCAGCGTTGCCGCGGCGCCGGTGACGGTGAGGAACGGGATGAACGGCCTGAGCGTCGGCACCGAGCCGCGCTTGAGCAGCGAGCGTGCGCGGCCCTTGCCGTAGCGGAAGTACTGGGTCGCGAGCGACTTGAACGAGTCGCGCGGGAAGTAGTGAACGACGATCTCCTTCGAGAGGTAGATGTGGCCACCGGATTCGAGGATGCGCTGGTTCAGCTCCGCGTCCTCGTTGGTGGCGGCGGCGGGATCCCAGAGCCCGACGGTCTCGAACACGCGGCGGCGGAACGCGCCGAGGAACACGGTGTCGACGTAGCCCTCGGCCTCGGCCGACCGGTACTTCGCGCCGCCGACGCCGAGCGGCGAGAGCAGGGCGGCGCACAGGGCCTTCTGGAACGGCGTCTTCGCCTTCGCGCGCTGCGCGCCGCCGACGTTGTCCGCGCCGGTCTTCTCGAGCGTCTCGACGCACTTGCGGACGTAGTCGGGCGCGTACTCGCAGTGCACGTCCATGCGGATGATGACGTCGCCGGTCGCCGCCTTGACGAGCAGACCGAGGCCGGCGGCCTGCAGCCGCGCCGGGTTGTCGATCACCTTGATGCGCGGATCCGCGGCCTGGAGGCGCGCGAGGATCTCGCGGGTCTTGTCGGTCGAACGGCCGTCGCAGACGAGGATCTCGATCAGCTCGGCCGGGTAGTCCTGCGCCTGCACGCTCGCGATGCAGGCCTCGATGAAGTGCTCCTCATTGAACGCGGGCATCGCGATCGTCACGCGGGACTGCATGGGCATGATGGTAGCGCGCCTTCCGTGCAACGTAGATGCCGGCGCCCAGAACCAGCGCGCCTCCGAGCGCCGCGAACGCGTGGAGGGGCTCATCCCACACGAGGGCGCCGACGAGGACGGCGACCAGCGGCTCGGCGAACGTCAGGACCGCCGCGCGCGCGGCGCCGATGCGCGTGAGTCCGACGACATACAGGATGCCCGAGCCGGCCCCGATGCTGGCCGCGCCCGCCGCGAGCAGCGCCAGGTCGGATCCGCTCGGGCCGGCGTGCCCCAGGGCGAACGGCGCCAGCACGACCGCCGCGGCGAGCGAGTGGTACGCCATCGCTCGGGGGGCGCCGATGCGCACGGCGAGCCGCCTCACGGTGAACGTGTTGCCGGCGTAGCACACCGCGGAGAGCGCCCCGAGGATCGCCCCGGGCACCGCGCCGGTCGCGGCCTCCCGCCATGGTTCGAGCACGATGACCAGGCCGATCAACGCGACCACCGCCGCGGGCCCCGCGCCCGGCGCGGCGATCCGATCGATGCGCGGTGCGAGCAGCGCGATCAGGATCGGCGCGAGGTAGTGCGTGAGGACCGCGATCGCGACGCTCGTCCGCTCGATCGCGCCGAAGAACGTGATCAGGTTGAGCGCGTCGAACAGCGTGTTCAGCGCGAGCAGCACGACGACGGTGCGGTCCCACCTCGTGCGCGGCCCGCGCAGCGCGAGCGGCAGCGCGGCGAGCCCCATCACCGCGAAGATGATCGGCGAGGTCACCCACGCCGAGAGCCCGGTCGGCCGGAGGAACAGGCTCCAGGTCCCCCACGACGCCGCGGCGATCGTCACCATCACGAGCCCGGCGATCAGCCCTCGCCCGCGCTGCGCCTCGGTCTGCGGGTCGTCGCCGTCCGCTCGCGGCTCGGTCACGCGAGGTATCGTACCGTGCGTGACCGAGACCGAGCGGTTCCTGCGCGCGTTCCACGACGCGCGGCCCGGAAGCACGGCTCGTGCGCTCGAGCGAGCGGGGAGCTACGACCGGCTCGCCGCGCGGTGCACGGGGCGCGTGCTCGAGCTCGCGTGCGGCGACGGGCCGCTGCTCGCCCGCGTCCCCGGCGCGATCGGGATCGATCTGTCGCCGGGCGAGCTCGCGCTCGCGCGGGAGCGCGGGTGTCAGGCGGTGGAGGGCAGGGCGCAGGCGCTGCCGTTCGCTGTTGGATCGTTCGACACCGTCGCGTGCCACCTCGCCTTCATGCTGTTCGACGACGTCGAGCGCGTCGTCGCGGAGCTCCGTCGCGTGCTCGCGCCGGGCGGCCGGTTCGTCGCGGTGCTCGGCGGCGGGCCGACGGCCGAGGGGCACGACGCGTTTCACGCCTTCCTCGAGCTCCTGCCGAAGGGCGGCCGGCGGTTCGGCGACCCGCGCGCGAAGTCCGAAGCAGGGTGGCGGCAGCTGTTCGCCGGCTGGAGCGAGCCGGTGTTCGAGCGCTGGGAGCTCGATCTGTCGGGCTCGTTCGACGAGGTGTGGCGGTTCCTCGGCGCGAGCTACGAGCTCTCCGCCGGCGTGAGCGAAGGCATCCGCGCCGAGCTCGCGCGGCTCTTCGGCGAGACGGCGCCGTGCAAGGTCGTCGTGTTCTGCGCCTCGGTCAGACGTTGAACAGGAAGTGCATGATGTCGCCGTCCTGCACGATGTACTCCTTGCCTTCCTGGCGCATCTTGCCCGCCGCCTTGATGCCGGCCTCGGAGTGGTGCTGCTCGAGATCCGCGAGGGTGTAGACCTGCGCGCGGATGAAGCCCTTCTCGAAGTCGGTGTGGATCACGCCGGCGGCCTCGGGCGCGGTCGCGCCCTTCTTGACCGTCCACGCGCGGACCTCCTTCTCGCCGGCGGTGAAGTACGACTGCAGGCCGAGCAGCCGGTAGCACTCGCGGGCGAGCGACGCGAGCGCGGGCTCGGTGAGCCCGTACGACTCGAGCAGCTCGGCGCGGTCCGCCTCGGGGACCTCGGCGAGCTCGGCCTCGACCTTGCCGCACAGGATGACGACGCCGGCGCCCTCGGTCTTCGCGCGGGCCTTCACCGCGTCGGACCACGCGTTGCCGTTCGGCAGGTCGCCCTCGCCGACGTTGCAGCAGTAGAGGACCGGCTTGCTCGTGAGCAGGCCCCAGGTCGAGACCGTCTTGCGGTCGTCGTCGGAGAGGTCGAGGTTGCGCACGGCCTTGCCGGCCTGGAGGTGGTTGTAGACCTTCTCGACCAGCGCGAGCTCGACCTTCGCCTCCTTCTGGCCGGTCTTCGCTCCGCCCTGCGCCTTCTTCAGGCGCTTCTCCGCGGTCTCGACGTCGGAGAGCGCGAGCTCGAGATCGATCACGTCGATGTCGCGCATCGGATCGACCGACCCCGACACGTGGATCACGTTCGGATCGTCGAAGCAGCGCACCATCATGAGGATCGCCTGCGTCTCGCGGATGTTCGCGAGGAACTTGTTGCCGAGCCCCTCGCCCTGCGAGGCACCCTTTACCAGGCCCGCGATATCGACGATCTCGACGATCGCCGGGATGATCTTCTGGGGCGGGATCCACTTGGTGATGCGCGCGAGCCTCGGATCCGGCACCGGCACGACGCCGACGTTGGGATCGATGGTGCAGAACGGGTAGTTCGCGGCTTCGGCCTTGCCGGCCGTGAGGGCATTGAACACCGTGCTCTTGCCCACGTTGGGCAGGCCGACAATCCCGACAGAAAGTGCCATGGCGGCCATGCCTACCCCATCCCCCTCCGACCTGGCAAGCTGCGCCCCATGCTCCTCCGAGCCGCTCTCGTCCTCGTGGCCCTCGCCGCGTGCGGGGACAACCTCCCGCCCAAGCCCGACGCGCCGGGGGCCGGCGGACTGCTCGCCGAGCTGAACGCGCTCCCCGGCGTGACCGCGACCCAGACCCCGACCGACACGGCCGGCTTCACCTACTTCGTCCTGTACTTCACCCAGCCGGTGGATCACGACGACCCGACCGGTCCGACGTTCCGGCAGGAGGTCTCGCTGCTCCACAGGGACACCGAGGCCCCGATGATCGTCCAGACCTCGGGGTACTGGGACTACTACCGCGACTCCCCGGTCGAGCTGACGCGGCTGTACGGCGCGAACCAGATCTCGATCGAGCACCGGTTCTTCGCGGAGTCGCGGCCGAGCAATCCCGACTGGACCAAGCTGACGATCCGGCAGATGGCCGCCGACCAGCACGCCATCATCACCGCCCTGAAGACGATCTATCCCGCCGCGTACATCACGACCGGCGGGAGCAAGGGCGGGATGACCGCCATCTATCACCGCCGGTTCTACCCGGACGACGTGCAGGGGACCGTGCCGTATGTCGCGCCGATCTCGTTTGGTGCGCCGGATGCGCGCTACGCGCCGTTCCTCGACACGATCGGTCCGCCCGCGTGCCGGCAGGCCGTGCGCGACGTCGCCCTCGAGCTCCTGATGAACCGGCGCGCGATGGTCGAAACGCGCGCGCAGGCGCAGGCCGTCGATCCCCAGGATCCGCACAGCTACACGCGCATCACGCTCCGGCCCGCGGTCGAGAGCTCGATCGCGAGCATCGAGTGGGCGTTCTGGCAGTACTACGGCGTGAACTTCTGCAACGCCGTGCCTCCCGCGAACGACACCGATGACAAGCTGTGGCGCTTCCTCGACCTCATCTCGCCCGTCACCGACAACGACGACGATCAGATCGCCGCGTTCGACGCGTACTACTTCCAGGCGGAGCACCAGCTCGGCTATCCCGATGCCGCGGTGCCGTACCTCGAGCCGCACCTGATGTTCGGCGATGCCGACTACGCGGGCGCGCTGCCGACCGCGAAGCCCGCCTACGACGGCGGCGCCGCGATGCGCGACGTCGACGACTGGCTCCAGGCCAACGGCTCGCGCTTCGTGTTCGTCTACGGCCAGTGGGATCCGTGGACCGGCGGGAAGTTCGAGCTCGGTCAGGCCACGGACTCGCTCATGGTCACGCAGGCCTCGGGGACTCACGGGGCGCGCATCACGCGGCTCACCGAGACCGACCGCGACGCGGCGCTCGCGAAGGTCACCGCCTGGACCGGCGTGACGCCGGACGTCCCGGCGCCGATGACCGCCCGGGCCCGCGAGCACGACGAGCGCATGCCGCGCGTGCCTCCGGCGATTGTGAGAGCGCTGCGGCCGGCGGTATCTTCGCGTCCATGACCGACCGCCGCGTCGTCCTGATCACCGGCTCCACCGACGGCATCGGCCGCGCCGCCGCTCGCGCGCTCGCCGCCGCCGGGGCCAAGGTCATCCTCCATGGCCGCACGAAGCCGAAGGTCGACGCCGCGCTCGCGAAGCTGGCCGAGGAGCTGCCGGGCGCCGAGCTCGAGGGCGTGTCGTTCGACCTCGCGTCCCAGACGGCGGTGCGCAAGGGCGCCGAACAGATCCTCGCCCGCGTCCCCGAGCTGCACGTCCTCGTCAACAACGCGGGCATCTTCGCCGACGAGCGCACGCTCACCGAGGACGGCATCGAGCTGACGTTCGCGGTCAACCACGTCGGCCCGTTCCTCCTGACCCAGCTGCTCGTGCCGCGGCTCGAGGCGAGCGCGACGCGGGTCCCGTCCCGGGTGATCAACGTCTCCTCGATCGCCCACACCCGCGGGCGCCTGCACCTCGAAGATCTGTCGCTCGCGGCGGGCTGGACCGGCTACGCCGCGTACGCGCAGAGCAAGCTCGCGAACGTGATGCACGCGGCCGAGCTCGCCGCGCGCCACGATCCCTCGAAGCTGCTCGCGTATTCGCTCCACCCCGGCGTGATCGGCACGAAGCTGCTCCGCCAGGGCTTCGGTCCCGTGCAGGGCTCGAGCCCCGAGGTCGGCGCGCGCACGATCGTCCGTCTCGCGGGTGGCGAGACCGCCGACGAGCCGAGCGGCTCGTACTTCTCCGAGGGGACCGTCACGCAGCCCGCGGTCGCGGCGCGTGACGCGGCCGCCCGCGCCGCGCTGTGGGACGCCTCGCTCCGTCTCGCGAAGCTGTGAGCCATGGACTCCGTCCTCGCGAAGCTCGCCTGGCCGGCCGGTAAGGGCCTCCGCGTGCCCGAGCTCGTCGAGCAGCTCGGCGACCTCGCGGCGCTCGCGGTCGAGCGCGGCGCGCCGCAGCTCGCGGCGCTCGCGGAGGCGGTCATGAAGGATCCGGACAGTCCGGACCAGCTGTACCAGCTCGGCTACGCGCTGATCGACGCCGGCGCACCCGAGGTCGCGGCCACGGTGCTGTGGCACTGCCTCGCGCTCGTCGGCGACAGCGAGGAGGTCGTGTGCGAGCTGGTCTCCGCGCTCGAGAGCGCGCTCGCGCACGGCGACGCGTTCGACGTGCTGGCCCGGCACGAGGCGCTCCGTACGCGCAGCTACCTGCCGCGCTACCTGTACGCCTACAACGCCGCGATGACCGGTCGGCTCGACGTCGTGCGCTCGACGCTGCCGTCGCTCGCCCCGATCTCGTCCGACACCGAGGCGCTGCACGCGACGATCGCCGGCATCGTCGAGCGCGCGGATCGGGTCGCGGGCGCCACGCCGCTCGACCTGCGGGACCTGCGGGGGTGGAGCTACGTGCTCTCCGGCGGGCTGGTCATGCACCAGTCGCCGTACGGCTTCGACGAGCCGATGCGCGGCCGCTACGCGTGGCTCGCTGATTCGCTGCCGCGCGTCGCCTATGGCATCGACCGGCTCGGCGCGCTGATCGCCCCGCTCGGGCTGCCGTGCGTCTACGCGCCGGAGGGTCGCGATCACGAGATCCTCGCCGAGGCGATCGCGAAGCGGCTCGGTCTGCCCCGCGCTCCGTGGCCGGCGATCGGCGTGCCCGCACCCGGCCTCGTGTGCGTCTACGATCTCGCGAAGCTCCCTGCCGCGCACCTCGCGCAGCTCGAGCAGCGGCGCGACGGTCAGGTGCTGTTCGCACACGCCTCGTCGTGGACGGTCGACAGCCCGATCGCGCCCGACGTCACGACGCTGCTCTACCAGTCGATCGTCCCGCCGTGGGGCGAGTCCACGATCGTCGGCCCCGACGGCACGGTGTCCCGATCACCGCCCGACGAGCGGCCGGCCCTGGCGATCGCCGCCGACGTCGCCGCGGCCCCGCCCCTCGACGAGGCCGAGCGCGCGTCGGAGCAGCCGGCCGCGTGGGACGCGCTGGTCGCCCGCGTGTGGCCGATGCGGCCCGGTCCGCGATCGCGCCTGTGGGCCGGGGGGCCGGTCGCGTCGAGCCGCTTCGTGTGAAGGGTGCTACCCTAGCGGGGCGTGAAGAAGATCTTGGTCGTCGAGGATGATCCGGTGAACCAGATGATCCTGTCGGACTTCCTCTCGGCGAACGGTTACCAGACGCTCGCGGCGTCGACCGGCCCCGAGGGCATCGAGAGGTTCGAGCACGACGCGCCCGATCTGATGCTCGTGGACGTGCAGCTTCCGCGCAAGAACGGCTTCGAGCTCGTGCGCGAGATCCGGAGCATGCCCGCGGGGAACACGACGAAGATCCTCCTCATGAGCGCGGTCTACACGGACCGCGACCAATCGAGCCGTACCATCCAGCTCGGGACGCTCGCGGACGGGTATCTGTCGAAGCCCTTCGATCTCGTGCAGCTCCTGAGCACCGTCCGGCAGCTGCTCGGTGAAGCCAAGTAGCCTCTCCGCCGCGATCGCCGAGATGGCCGCGCCGGCCAACCGGCCGAAGCTCTGGTACGGCATCTGGAGCGGCTTCGCCGTTGCCGTGGGCGTCGCGGTGCTCGCCGCCGCCGCCGCGTTCTTCGGGCTGACCCCGTGGACATGGGCGTACAGGACGCTCGTCGCGGTCAAGCTGCTGACCAACTCGCTCGCATGGCTCGCGCTCACGCGCGACCGCGGGATCCTGTGGACGCAGGCGCTCAACACGGTCGCCGACGTCGTGCTCCTGACGGCCGCGATCTACTTCACCGGCGGCCCGTACTCGCCGCTGTTGTCGGCGTACGTCATCGTCGTCACCGTCCTCGCGCTGCTCTCGAACCTGACGATCACGATCCTGATGGCGTCGCTGATCGTGCTGTCGTTCGCCGTGATGCTCGTGCTGATGGTGGCGGGCGTGCTGCCGCCGACGCCGGTGCCCGGTGCGCCGGGGCAGGAGCCCTCGATCGGCTACTCGGTGACGGCGATCGCGTACGCCGCGCTCGTCGTCGGTGTCCCGGGGTTCTTCGCCGCCGCGACGCTCCAGCAGCTGCGGCGCAAGGAGGCCGACCTCGAGAAGCGTACGCGCCAGCTGATCGAGGCGGCCACGCAGCGCAGCCAGTTCGTCGCGTCGATGACCCACGAGCTACGCACCCCGATCCACGGCGTGCAGGGCCTCGCCGACGTGATCGCCGCCGGCGTCTACGGCCCGGTGACCGACAAGCAGAAGGAGGCGTGCGCCTCGATCAAACGCAGCGCGCAGAGCCTGCTCCAGCTCGTCGACGACGTGCTCCAGCTGTCCCGTGCGGAGGCGGGGAAGATCGACACCCGCACCGGCGCGGTGGACGTCGCCGCGCTGGTCGAGCGCGTCGCGGCATCGACGTCGTGGATCGTCGGCACGAAGAAGCTGCAGCTGCAGGTCGAGCTGCCCGAGGAGGATCTCCCGGTCGTGGTCTCGGACGAGCGCTGGCTCGCGCACGTCCTCGTCAACCTGATCGCGAACGCGGTGAAGTTCACGCCCGAGGGCGGCCTCGTCACCGTGCGCGCGCGCGCGGCCCAGGATGCGGTGATCCTCGAGGTCGAGGACACCGGCATCGGCATCCCGCCCGAGGATCGCGAGCGGATCTTCGAGCCGTTCCGTCAGGGCGAGCACGGCGATACCAAGGGCTACGGCGGCGTGGGCCTCGGCCTCGCGCTCGTCATGCAGCTGTCGCAGCTGCTCGCGTGCGAGATCGAGCTCGATTCGACGATCGGGAAGGGCTCGACGTTCCGCGTGATCGTCCCGCAGATCTGGCGCGGGCGGACCACCGGCGTGATCGACGTCCCGCAGATCGAGCTGTCGCCCGAGCTCGGCGCCGAGTAGCGCGCGCTTACGGCCTCGCAAGCTCGGCCAGCGCTTACGGCCTCGCAAGCTCGGCCAGCGCTTACGGCCTCGCAAGCTCGGCCAACAAGAGCTCCGCGACCGCCGCCGGCTGGTGGCGCTGCAGCGCGTGGCCCGCGCCGGGCACCGTGGCGTAGCGGTGGTTCGCGAAGTGCTCGCGGCGCCGCGCCCGCTCGTCGAGCGGCAGGTTGAGCTGACTGGCCTCGCCGTCGACGATCAGCACCGGGCACGTGATGCGCTTCCAGTACTTGATGGCGGTGTCGAGCCGGTAGGGGTAGGGCCCCATCGTCATGTGCACCGGATCGTGCTTCCACTGGAAGCCCCCCGGCACGGCGCGCGTGCCGACCTCGGCGAGCTCGCGAGCCACCTTCGGATCGAGCAGTGCATCCTTCTCGATCATCTTCGCGACCGCGGCGTCGAGCGACGGGAGCACCTTCTGCGGCTTCTGCCGCGCGGCTTTCCACGAGTCGATCCAGAAGCCGGTGCGCGTCGGGCCGTCCATCGCGGACTGATCCGGCGGGCCGAGCCCCTCGAACAGCGCGAGCCGCGACAGCCGGTCGGGCCGCGTGCCCGCCCAGTAGCTCGACACGCTGCCGCCCATCGAGTGACCGACGAGGACGAGCTCCCCGGTCACGGTCTGCGCGATCACGTCGTCGAGGTCGGCGACGTAGTCCATGAAGTAGTAGTAGCCGCCGGCGCCGACGCGCCCGCTGTCGCCGTGGCCGCGCAGATCGGGCGCGACGACCCTGCCGTGCGGGGCGAGCCGCTCCGCGACCCAGCGCCAGCCCGCGGCGAGGTCCGTGAACCCGTGCACGAGCAGGAACGTGCGCTCGCGCGGTCCGTCCCAGACGAGGACGTTGTAGTCGATGCCCGTCGCGAGCGAGAGCCTCGTGGACCGCGGCGCGCTCAGGGCGTCGCCTCGAGGTGGTAGATGCGGCCCGGCGTCGACGACGTCGTCAGGTAGAGCTCGCCGCGGCTGTCCGCATGGATGCTCGCGGGGCTGCCGGGGAACGTGCCCACGAGCTCCTCCGTCATCAGCGTGCCGTCCGTCTGGAGCTTCGCGCGCACGAGGCGGCCGCGCGAGTTGTCGGTGTAGAAGTACCAGCCCTCCATCCCGGGGTAGCAGCTGCCGCGATAGACCTGCCCGCCGATGATCGCGAGCCAGCCCGCGCCGTGTGTCCGGGCGTCCTTCGGCATCACGATGCCGGCGGTGTTGCACGCCGCCTGCTGCCCGCCCTGCGTGCACCTGTCGCCCTGGGTCATGCAGCACGCCGTGCCCTCGTAGACGCTCCAGCCGAGGTTCGCGCCCTTCTGCTCGGCGGGCGTGAGCACGTTGATCTCCTCGGTGACGC
>JAEUJX010000254.1 GCA_016794545.1 Myxococcales bacterium | reverse complement strand
GGCGAGCAGGCCGGCCGCACGCACGGGCCCGGCGAGCTGCACCTGGCAGGTGCGCGCCGCGACGACCTTCTGGTGCTCGCCGCGTCCGATCGCATCCGTGATCGCGGTGACCTGCGCGGCCCACTCGTCGGCGGGCGCGGGCGCGAGCTCGACGAGCGAAGGCTGCCGCTGCTCGATCGCCCCACCGGCGAGCGCGGCGCGGAAGATCGCGAGCTCGTCGCGCCACGTGGCGGCGCGCTGAGCTTCGCCGGCGTCGACGGCGAGGACGAGGAACGCGCGCGTGCCGTCGTGCACGAACGTCCAGCGCGGCAGCGCGAACCACGCATCGCCGAAGCCGCGCCACGGCGCCGCGTCGGCCGCGCCGGGCGCGAACGCCGCGCCGCCGAGGAAGCGCGGGCGCGCGAAGCCGAGCCACGCGGTCGGGGCGACGAGGCCCGCGATCACGGCGCGATGCGCCTCGTTGCCGAGCGTCGGCATCGTATCGCGCGGCTCGTCGCCGGGATCGGGCATCGCGGTCGCGATCGCGTGCGCGCCGGCGATCACCTCGGCCCAGCGCGAGCGGCCGGTGCCGCGCAGCTCGCGCGCGATCCCGACCCCGACGACCGTGAGGTCCGGTGCGCTCCACGCCGCGATCGGCTGGTCGCGGAGCTCATCTCCAACCTCGGCACCGCCTGCGGCGGTGCTGCGCGAGCCGGGAGAGCAGGCCCTGGCGACGATGTTCGCGGCCGGGAGCACCGGCGCGGGCAGGGCGATGAACGTCAGGCCGTCGCAGCGCGCCGCGACGGCGAGGCCGGCGTCGAGCCCGCTCCAGTCCGGTGCCGCCTCGCGGGGCTCGGCGAGAGCGGGGACGATCACACCGCCTCCGCGGGTGTCGCCACGTACAGCGTGCACGCGCCGAACGTCAGCGGCGTCACCTCGATGACGTGCAGGCCCGCGGCCTGCATCTGCGCCGCGAACTCCTCGGCAGGCGGGAACGCCGCGATCGACGTCTGGAGGTAGCGGTACTCGCGGGCGCCGGACAGCAGCGCGCCGAGGCGCGGGACGACGTGGCGCGTGTGGAACCGCGCGGCCGCCCCGAGCACGCCCTTCCGGGGCTCGCCGAGCTCGAGCACGCAGATCCGGCCTCCGGGCCGCACCACGCGCGCGAGCTCGCGCAGGCCGCGCGAGCGATCGGGGACGTTGCGGATGCCGAACGCGATCGTCGCCGCGTCCATCTCGCAGTCCGCGAACGGCAGGGCCTGCGCGTCGCCCTCGACGAGCGTGATGCGATCGGCGAGCCCCTTCTTGTCGATCTTCTTCGCCGCGATCGCGAGCATGTTCGGCGACGGATCGAGGCCGACGACGGTCGCGCCGGGCGTCAGGCGCGCGATGTCGATCGCGAGGTCGCCCGTCCCGGTCGCGACGTCGAGCACGCGCGGGCGCTCGCCGAGCTGCAGGCGCTTGACCGTGCGGCGGCGCCAGCTCCGGTCGATGCCGAGCGACAGCACGCGGTTCATGAAGTCGTAGCGGTGCGCGATGCGATCGAACATCGCGCCCGATCCGAGGGGCTCGGCGAGGTTGCGAGGCGGCAAGCGCTCCAGCTCGGTCGTCACGACGTCCTCTCCAGCGACGCGAGGGCGACGGTGACGAGCGCCTCGCGGGCGGGGCCGGCGGGGAGCTCCTCGAGGACGGCGAGCGCGCGCTGCACGTGCTCCTCGGCGAGCGCGCGCGTCGCGACGAGTGCGCCCGAGGCGCGGACCTGGTTCGCGATCCCGGCGAGTGCGTCGCCGGTCACCGCGTCGACGCCGAGCAGCTCCTCGAGCAGAGGTCGCAGCGACGGGTCGCGCTCGAGCGCGACGACCAGCGGGAACGTGACCTTGCCCTCGCGCAGATCGGCGAGCGCGTCCTTCCCGGTGCCGCCGGTCGCGTAGTCGAGCTCGTCGTCGACGGCCTGGAACGCGACCCCGAGGTGGAGGCCGTAGCGCTCGAGCGCGGTCTCCGCCGCGGGTGTCAGCTCGGCGGCGCGCGCGCCGGCGACCATGGCCCAGCGGAACAGCGCGGCGGTCTTGCCCTCGACGATCGCGAAGTAGTCCTCGCGTGCGCCGGTGATCTTGCCGCGGCGCTCGAGCTGCACGCTCTCGGCGGCGATCATCTCGTCGATCACCGCCAGCATCTTGTCGAGCACCTCGACGCCGCTCTCGCGGATCTTGCGGAGCGCGGCGATCAGGAGCCAATCACCCGCGAAGATCGACGCGGCATTGCCGTACACCGTGCACGCGGCGGGCTGGCCGCGCCGGCGCTCGGCGAGATCGACGACATCGTCGTGCAGCAGCGTCGCGGAGTGCACGAGCTCGACGGCCACCGCGAGGGCGCGCGCGGACTCGGTGAAGCCCGCGCCGAACCGGCTCGCGAGCGCCACGCACAGCGGGCGCAGGTGCTTGCCGCGCAGATCGAGCAGGTGGTGGGCCGCCTTGTGGATGGCGCGCGCGCCGCGCGGCAGTGCATCGAGCTCCTGCGAGAACGTGGCGAGGTCCGTGCGAACGAACCGGTCGAGCGCGACGAGCCGCTCCGCCAGCGTGGGGACGCCACGCAGCGCGCTGACCTGGGAGAGCCGATCGAGGACGCGGGGAGCGTCCTTGGTGGGTGTGAGGTGGGTCATGGCGACTGCCTTTGGGATGTGCCCGGTTCGTTCAAAGATTCTTGAAAGTTCATGCCTCGAATCCGGCTGGTTGCCAAGTGCTTATCTAACCAAATGAATTTCCTATCCCCGGGAGTCGCCAGCAGGCAGCCAGGCGGCATCAAGTTGTAAACAGGACAACAAAATGCGGGCTAGGTAGACTTTCGGGGGTGGCGAGCGCGCGCAGGAGCCGGGATGTCCGGCTCGTCAGCCGATGCCGTGTCGAGTTCGACCGGCCGTCGGGGCGCGTGGTCGCGGAGACCGAGGACCTGTCGGCGCGCGGTCTCTACATCCGCACCGAGGCGCTGTTGCCGGTCGGCGAGGAGACCGAGATCAGCGTCGAGCTGCCCGATGGCACCGTGCTCGTGCTGTTCGGCCGCGTCGCGCACATGCTCACGCCGAGCGCGGCGCGCGTGCTCGGCCGTCATCCGGGCATGGGCTTCGAGCTGATCGGTCCCGACACGCCGGCGCGGCTCAAGCTGCGAGCGCACATCGATGGGCTGAAGACCGAGATCACGAGCCCGGGCCTGGCGACGACGACGCAGGTGATCGTCGTGGAGCCGCAGCCGCCGCTGCGCACGCGCATGGCGCGCTGCCTCGAAGCGGCGGGCTTCAAGGTCACCGCCGTCGCGACGTGCACCGAGGCGCTCGAGGCCTGTGCCGTGTGGCGGCCCGACGCGATCGTCGCCGCTGCCGAGATGGACGCGATGACCGGGGTCGACCTCGCGTACGCGATGAGCGAGCACTCGACGCTCTCCGACGTCCCGCTCCTGCTGACCGGCGAGCAAGGGGACCTCGCGCGGCTCGAGGCATTTCGCGCCGGCGTCCGCGACTACATCCCGAAACCGTTCCTCGACGAGGAGCTCGTGATCCGCGTGCACCGCGTGGCCGCGCCGCCTGCGCCCGCGACGAACCCCGGCCTGCGCGGCAGCCTCGTCGACATCGGGCTCGGCACGCTGCTCTCGCTGTTCGAGTTCGAGCGCAAGAGCGGCATCCTGTTGCTGCTGCGCGGCGGCGAGATCGCGCGCCTGTTCGTCGCGGACGGCCGTCTCATCAAGGTCGAGGTCTCCACCGGTAATGGAGCCGCGAAGGAGCGACTCATGCGGCTCCTCGACTGGCGCGATGGTCAGTTCGAGTTCTCGCCCGCGGCGATCGGCGGCCGCGACGAGCTCAACGTGACGATCACGGCGCTCCTCCTCGAGCACGCGCGGCGTAGCGACGAGGCGAAGACGCCGGCTCCGACGCGACACTGAGCCTTGTCGCGAACCGTGTCGCGCGCGCGGTCGCGCGGCCGTCGCAGCGCTGTCGCAGCGAGGATCTCGCACGCGATGGAAGCACGACGGCGCAACCGCGGTTGGTGGTCTCCGTCCACCATTGCCACCACACGAGGATCTCCGCCGCATGCGCGTCGCCCTGCTCTCACTCGCGTTGCTGTCCTCCGCGCTCGCGGCCGCGGACTCGCTGCCGGCGGCGGTCCGCGCGCACGCGGTGCGCCGCGCGGGCTCGATCTCGATCGATGGCAGGCTCGACGAAGCGTCCTGGCAGTCCGCGCCGAGGCAGGGCAGCTTCACGCAGCGGTTCCCGAAGGACGGCGCGAAGCCGACGCTGGAGACGCAGTTCTCCGTGCTCTACGACGACGAGGCGCTCTACGTCGCGGTGTGGGCCGACGATCCGGAGCCGCACCGCATCCGCCGCACGCTCTCTCGGCGCGATCTCGACATCAACGCGGACGCCGTGATCGTCGGCATCGACAGCTTTCACGATCGCCGAACGGCCTACGTGTTCCAGCTCAACGCCGCCGGCGTCCAGCGCGACCTGCTGCTGTTCGATGACTCCAAGCAGGACGACACCTGGGATGCGGTGTGGACCGGCGAGACCAGCGTGCACGATCACGGCTGGTGCGCGGAGTTCCGGATCCCGCTGAACCAGCTGCGGTTCGTCGGTGCCGAGGTGCAGGAGTGGGGGCTGCAGGTCGTCCGCATGGTCGCGCGCACGAACGAGCAGGTCGCGTGGTCACCGTGGCCGCGCTCGGCGCCGGAGGTCGTGAGCCGGTTCGGCGTGGTCGATGGGATCGATCGTCTGAAGCCGGGCCGCCGCCTCGAGCTCCTGCCGTACGCGAGCGGCGGCGTCGAGCGGATGCCGGTCGACGCCGCGGATCCGCTGAACGATCCGATGACCGCGCGCGGCTCGATCGGCGGCGACGTGCGCTACGGCCTGGGGCCGGCGTTCACGCTGTCGGCGACGCTGAACCCCGACTTCGGCCAGGTCGAGGCCGATCCGTCGCAGATCAACCTGTCGGGCAACGAGCTGTTCTTCGCCGAGAAGCGGCCGTTCTTCCTCGAGGGCGTCGATCTGTTCAAGCTGCCGATCGGCCAGAGCGACAACTCGGTCGAGAACGTGTTCTACAGCCGCCGCATCGGCGCCGCGCCTCCGGCGCCCGACATGGACTACGACTACATCGCCGCGCCGCAGTCGACGACGATCTACAGCGCGGCCAAGCTCACCGGCAAGACGAGCAGCGGCTGGTCGATCGGCGTGTTCGACGCGGTCACCGGCGAGGAGAGCGCGACCGTGGTCGACGCGAGCGGCGCCAGGCTGTCGCCGGTGGTCGCGCCGCTCACCAACTACGCGCTCGCGCGGGTGAAGCGCGATCTCAACGACGGCCGCACCTCGCTCGGCGCGTCGCTGTCGGCGGTCAATCGCGCGCTCGACGGCACCGGACTCGAGTCGGCGCTCCACGATCAGGCGTACACCGCCGGGCTCCAGGCGCTGCACCGGTTCGGCGGCAGCCCGTACCAGCTCGACATCCACGGCGTCGCGAGCTACGTGCACGGCAGCGCCGAGGCGATCGCGCGCACGCAGCGCTCGGTGCGGCACCTGTACCAGCGGCCCGACATCCGCTCTGGCGATCGCTTCGATCCGGCGCGGACGAGCCTCTCCGGCTTCGACATCTCGTGGAAGGCCGGCAAGCTCGGCGACACGAAGCACTGGCGGTGGGGCTCCGGCGGAGACCTGCGCACGCGCGGCCTCGAGCTCAACGACCTCGGCTTCCAGAACGCCTCGGATCACACGATCCCGTACGTGTTCCTGAACTACACCGACCAGGATCCCGGAGACGAGGTCCTGAACTACCAGCTCGGTGGCGACGTCTACATGGTGTCGACGCTCGAGCCGCGCGTCGCCGACGTCGGGCTCGAGTGGAACGCGAACGTCCAGCTCGCGAACTACTGGCAGCTCGCCCACGGCGGCAACGCCAGCCAGGGGCTGTGGGACACGCGCGCGCTGCGCGGCGGTCCCGCACTGCGCGGAGCGCGACGCCTGCAGGGCTGGGTCAACCTCGTGAGCGATACGCGCAAGCGCGTGTGGGTGTCGTTCAACGCGTGGGGCGGCCGCACACCGGCGGCGCACGCGACCGACGGCGGCTTCGAGGCCGGCGTCACGATCCAGGCGCGCTCGAACATCGACGTGTTCCTCGGGCCGTCGTACAGCGACCGCAAGGACGCGCTGCAGTACGTCGATCAGCTCGACGACGCACAGGGCACCACGCACTACGTCTTCGCGAAGATCCGCCAGACCGTCGCGGGCTTGACGGTCCGCCTCAACTGGACGTTCTCGCCGCGCCTCTCGCTCCAGGCGTACGCGCAGCCGTTCATCGCGAACGGCAGCTACAGCGAGTACAAGGACGTCACGAACCCGAGCGCCGAGAGGTACGAGGACCGGTTCGTGCCGATCACCATGACCGCGTTCCCGATCGGCCGGCCCGACTTCGACTTCCTCCAGCTGCGCTCGACGCTCGTCGTGCGCTGGGAGTATCGCCCGGGCTCGTCGGTCTACGCGATCTGGAGCCACGGCCGGACCGGCGGCGGCGACAACGGCCACTTCGATCTGACGCGCGACCTCGGCGGCCTCGGCGACACCGAGGGCGAGAACGTCGTGATGGTGAAAGCCAACTACTGGATCGGCCTGTGACGTGGCGTAGAGTCCGCGGATGGGGAGCGACTCGTACTTCATGGTGTTCTTCCACGGGGCGACCACGATCGACGATGCCGAGCGGGCGTTGCGTGCCACGAGCCTCATGGTCACGCGTGACGGGGATCAGCTCGCAGCGCGCAGGGGAACGGGTCCCGAGCTCTCCCTGGGGCTGAGCACCGAAGAGCACGTGATCCTCGAAGCGGAGGGGGTCGCGGAGGACCACGACGTCCCCGGTCTCGCGAGCTGCGATCATCGGTTCGAGGTGGGGTTCGATGATCTCGAAGCCGTACTCGACGACACCAACACGCTGTTCGAGGTCGGCGCCGCGCTCCAGGATCTGACGAACGGCTACATCCTCTATGCCTGGAACGGGAATCTCATCGTGCCGGGCGGCGATCCGTGCGCGTGCCCCGACTGCGCGTAGCGCGCCCTACTTCTTCGGCGGCGGCGGCGGCGGAGCGTTCAGGTTCTCCCACGGTGCGTTGAGCCCGAGGTACTCGCCCCACTCGAAGCCGGCCTCGTACATCGTCTTCATCTGGCCCGGGTCGAGGATCTTGCCGACCGAGCTCTGTGCCTCGTTGAGGAGCCCGCCGAGGCCGCCGGCGTAGTCGAGCCAGCCGGCGACGTTGCGCTCGTACGGCGAGAGCTGCCCGTCGGCGATCGCCTTGTTCGTGTAGTCGAGGACGTCGGAGTAGACCTTGTCGAACGCCGCGTCGAGCTTCTTGCTCTGCTCGGGGGTGACCTTCGCCTTCTCCTCGGCGATCCGGCGGTACTCTGCGGCTCGCGCGCGCGGCATCAGGAGCCCGGCGGCGATCATCGGGCCGATCCGGTTCTTGTACTCCTCCTCGGTCTCGCCCTCGTGGCGGCCGAACATCGCGCCGAACTCCTCGGTGCGGCGCGCGCGCCGGTCGAGCCGGCTCTCCTTCTTCTCGTCGGGTAGCGCCGGCTGCGCGGTCCCCGAGGTGCGCGAGCGGATCTCGCCGGAGCGCGCCTGCGTCTGCTGCCACGGATCGGCGGGCCGGGTCTCGGCCGGCTTCGGAGCCTCGGCGACCTGGGCGGGCGGCGTCTTCGCCTCCGCGAGGTCGGAGCGAAGCGACCGGTTGTCGAGGTACAGCCAGATCGAGGCCACCACGCCCACGGCCGTGGTCCCGGCGAGAACGGCAGTCGCGCGCGCCATCGGCATCGAGGCTAGCACGTGCGGTACGATACGCTCGTTGAGCAAGCTGGACGTCTACCTCCGTTCGATCGAGAAGTTCGGGGCCGCCGGCGCGGTCCTGACCTCGGGCCAGGCCGTGACCCTGCGGTTCCCCGACGGCGATCGCAACGCGACGCAGGTCACGCCGCACGACCTGCTGATCGGGATGGTCCGCGAGGTCGCGCCGCCGGCCGCCCTCCAGCAGGTCGACAGTAACCGGCCGGCCCGGTTCGACGTCGACTCCGAGGGCCGCCGCTACACGCTGACGATCCAGCCGCGGCCCGGCATCTGGCAGGTCGTGATCGAGCCCGCCGCGGCGGCAGCCCCGCCGTCGCGGCCCACGCCGGTGCCGCGCGCCGCCACGGCGCCGTCCGCCGGTGGCGGTGGCGGTGGCGGCGACGACATGCGGATCGAGCGCGGCCAGTACGACTCCGGGCCGGTCGCCGCGACGCCCGCGGTCACCACGCCGAGCGGCAGCGGGTTCCTCGATGGTCTGACGCAGCAGGCCCGGGCCTCGCGCGCGACGGACCTCTACCTCGCGGTCGGATCGCCTCCGACCGCGCGAGCGGGCGGCCAGCTCGTGGTGCTCGGCGATCGGCAGCTCGACGGCGAGCTGCTGTCGCGCGAGCTCGGCGTGGTCGCCCCGGCGGAGGCGCGCGGGGCGTGGGCCGAGCACGGCGCCGCGACGTTCGCGTACGGCGACGGCGCCGGACGCGTGCGCGTGACGCTCGGGCGCGACGCGCGCGGTCCACGGGCGTCGCTCCGGCTGCTCCACGCCGAGGGGCCGCCGCTCGACCGGCTCGGGCTCGGCGCCGCGGCGGCGTGGCTCGACGCGCGCGGCCTGATCGTGGTCTCGGGCGCGGCCGGCGCGGGCAAGACGACGACGCTGGCGGCTCTGGTGCGCGCGCTCGCGGACCGGCGCCGGTTCGTGATCTCGATCGAGGATCCGATCGAGATCACGCATGCGGCGCCTTCGGTCAGCCAACGGGCGGTCGGCGAGCACGTCGCGTCATTCGCGGCGGGAGTCGCCGCCGCGATGCGCGAGGGCGCGGACGCGATCGTCGTCGGAGCCGTCGCGAACGCCGATGCCGCCGCGGCGGTGATCGACGCCGTGGCCGGCGGTCACCTGGTGCTGACGACGGTGCCGTCGATCGCGCACCTCCTCGATCGGCTCCCGTCCGAGCAGCGCGAGTACGGACGGGCGCAGTGCTCGGGCCACCTCCTCGGCACCATCACGCCCGTCGTGGGCGCGGGTGGTCAGAGGTCGTTCGAGGTCGCAAATCGCCCCTGAAGATTTGAACAGGCCCGCGACCGCGTGAGACACTTGGAGCGCTCGTGACCGACGACTATCGCGAGGGCGGGACGTTGATCCTGGCGCGCCCGATCGGCCCTTCGGAACCCAAGAAGGAGTCGACCGGAGAGGCGTGCCTGGTGAACCTGCACCCGCCGGGGCCCGACATCGGCAAGCGGGTCCCGCTGCTCAACAAGCAGTACATCGTCGGCCGCGACAGCGAGGCCGGCTTCGTCGTGTCCCGCAGCTCGGTCTCGCGCCAGCACGCGCGGCTCTACACCGACGACGCGGGTCAGTGGTGGGTCGAGGATCTCAACTCGACCAATGGCACGTTCGTGAACGAGACGCGCGTCCGCGCGCAGATGCTGACCGACGCCGACCAGGTGCGGTTCGGAGACGCGATCTACAAGTTCCTCTCGGGCTCCAACATCGAGAGCGCGTACCACGAGGCGATCCACAACATGGCCATCCAGGATGGCATGACGGGGATCCACAACAAGCGCTACTTCATGGAGTTCCTCGAGCGCGAGATCGCCGTGTGCACGCGCCACGGACACCCGCTGACGCTCGTGATGTTCGACGTCGATCACTTCAAGAAGGTCAACGACAGCAAGGGTCACCTCGCCGGCGACGCCGTCCTCAAGGATCTCGCCGGCCGCATCAAGCCGCGCATCCGCCGCGAGGACCTGTTCGCGCGCTACGGCGGCGAGGAGTTCGCCTGCGTCCTCCCCTCGACCGCGCTCCCGGGCGGCATCGTGTTCGCGGAGCACCTCCGCTCGCTGATCGAGGAGCGGCCGACCTTCTTCGACAACCAGCCGATCCCGTTCACCATCAGCCTCGGGGTCACCACGCTCCACCGCGAGACGGGCGTCGATCCATCGATCCTGATCAAGCGAGCTGACGAGAACCTGTACGCCGCGAAGCGCAGTGGCCGGAATCGCGTCGTGCCGGGTCTTCAGGATCTCATCCCCGGCTAGGCATCTCGTCGGGGCCCGGCGAGGGTGGTCTCGGCGCGGAGTTCATGGCAAACAGGTCGCCCCATGATGGCGCGCACCCTGGAGGACCTCGGCTGGCCGACGCTCGTCGACCACTGGGCGAAGCGCTGCGCGACCGCGCGCGGCCAGGCGCGGGTGCGCGCGCGCCAGCTGTTCGACGATCCGGCGGCGGCGCGCGAGCGCGCGGCCGAGATCACCGAGGCGCGCGGCCTCGCCTC
>JAEUJX010000226.1 GCA_016794545.1 Myxococcales bacterium | reverse complement strand
TCGAAGCCGCCCTGCTCGAGCACGGTGGGCTCGTTGGCCGGGAGGATGAACTTGATGATGTCGTCGAGCTCCGCGATCTTGCCGATCATGTCCTTGTCGACGGCGGCGAGCTGCTCGGCGACTTGCTCGCGCGAGGCCTCGGTCAGGTAGCGGACCTTGGTCTCGAGCCCCTCGATCTTGTAGCCGCGCTTGATCAGCTGGAAGCGCTGGAGGATCAGCGCGCGCTCGTGCTCGTAGAGCTTCTTGGCCTTGACGAGCACGTGCTCGCGCACGCCGACCTTGCCGAAGTCGTGGAGCAGCGCGGCGTACTGGATCTGCGTGAGGTCATCGCGCGAGAAGCGGACCTCCCGGTAGTGGCCGGACTCGGAGCGGTTGACGGCCTTCGCGAGCCCGACGGTGAGGTCGGCGACGCGCTCGGAGTGACCGCTGGTCGTCGGGTCGCGCGACTCGATCGCGGTGACGGCGGCCTTCACGAAGCCGTCGAACAGCGTCTTCACTTCCTCGTAGAGCAGGACGTTCTCGAGCGCGATGCCGGCCTGCGACGCGAGGGCGAAGATGTAGGCCTCGGAGACGTCGTCGAACGGGACCACGCCGGACTCGAAGTCGCTCGGCAGGTCGAGCGTGATCCAGCCCTTCGCGCGCTTGTTGATCAGCTGGATGACGCCGATCACCTCGGCGCGGGCGGAGATCATCGGGACCGCGAGGACCGAGCGCGTCTGGTAGCGGTACTTGTCGTCGAACGTGCGGTCGTGGACGAAGCCCCACGGGTTGTTGCCGACGCCCGGCTCGTCGAGCGAGTAGAGGTCCGGCACGTTGATGCGATCGCCGGAGAGCACGCACTGGCCGACGATCGACGTCGAGGACACCGGCATGGTGAAGCCGGCCGGCGGCAGCGTGCGCGAGTCGTTCTGCGAGACCGCGAAGCGCAGCTTGCGCTGCGAGATGTCCTCGTCGGCGCCCTCGACGACGTAGATCGAGCCGGCGTCCGCGTTCGTGACCTCGCACGCGCGGCGCAGGATGATCGCGAGCAGCGACTGGATGTCGCGCTCCTGCGACAGCGCCCGGCCGATCGAGATCAGCATGTCGTTCTCGTGGCGGCTGCGCTCGAGCTCGAGCTCGAGCGTCGCGGCCGCCATGCGCTGCGAGATGGCCTCGGACCGCGCGCGCAGCGTCAGGAGCAGGCGCGTCATGCCGATCGGGCCGGCGATCGCGGTCAGGTCGGCATCGGCCGGCATCTTGTCGAGGCCGGCCTCCTCGAGCTCGGCATCCGTGCCGACGAGGATCAGCGAGTAGTTGCCGGAGCGGGCGCGCACGAGGTGCGGCTGGAGCTGCTCGGCGTCCTTCCACACGTCGGGCCAGGCCACGACCAGCAGCACCGGCATGCGCGAGCGCTGCGCGACGACCTCGAGCTCGATCCAGCCATCGCCCTGGCGGCGCACCCGATAGCCGATCATCCGCCGGTCGCGGGCGACCGCGTTGACCAGATCGTCGGGGCTCGCCACCACCACGGTGTTCAATCTATCGCATCCGACGGGGGGAGGTGTGGACCGGGCGGGCCGTTGTCGCCCTGCCCGTCCCTCCGCTCCCTCGCCTCGGACCGGGCGCGGTCGCGCTTGTCGTACGCGCGGATCAACGCGGCGACCAGCGGGTGCCGCACCACGTCGGCGTCCGTGAACTCGACGACGCCGATGCCGCGGATGTCGTGCACCAGCTCGAGCGCGTCGCGCAGGCCGCTGCGCTCGCCGCGCGGCAGGTCGGTCTGCGTGATGTCGCCGGTCACGACCGCCTTCGAGTCGAAGCCGAGGCGCGTGAGGAACATCTTCATCTGTGCGGGCGTCGTGTTCTGCGCCTCGTCGAGGATGATGAAGGACCCCTGAAGGGTGTTGTGCGTCACGATGAAATCGTCGGTGACGTAGAGCTGATCCTTTGCATCGACGCTGATGCACACGGTCTCGGCGGTGCCGGCGGGCTCGATGCTCTCGATATACCGCTGAGGCCGACCTCCCCCATGCTCCGCGTAGAGCGCGGCCTTTCGTGCGAGCCGGAACGGCTTCACGTCCTGCGGCAGTCGGATCTCCATCACGAATGCGTCTTGGCGATGCTCGACGTCGCGGCCGCGCGCGTTCCCCGGCCTCCGGCCGGCAGCTTCGCGAGTGCGCCAGTACGCGACGCCGCCGAGTGAGCGCACGAGGAACACGACGTCGTCACGAAGCTGTGGCGACGTCGTGGTGTACTGGATCCGACAAGTCCGCCCTTTCTGGGTGACCGGGCCTCCATCGGTGTCGAGCAGGCCTTGCAGCACCGCGAGCCGAACCTCGGTGCAGTTCCAGAGATAGATCTCCGGAATGAACTTGGTGTTCGACCTGGTGCCGAGCAGTCCGAGCTCGCGCAGCGTGACCGTCACCGGGTGCGGTGTGCTCCGACCCGGCTGATAGTCGAGATTCTTGATTCGATAGTCTGGGCCGCTCTTGTGGACGAGCTCCATGCGGCTTCCGAGGCCGATCTCGAGCGCACGCGCGAGCCGGTCGTCGCCGGTCGCGAACGACGGGGTGGTCGACCCGGTCATGCACCCGTCGCCGAGCATGAGACCGAGCGCGTATGGCTCCATCGGCACCGAACGCGGCCCCCACATCGCGGGGAACCGAAGCATCGGCACTTCGTATGTGTTCTGGTGAAACGTGCGCAGGTTGTCACGCATCTCGCGCGTCTCGAGCACGCGTGATTTCCCGCGGCGCTTGTCAGACGCCGTTCGCACAGTCCACAGGTGCTCGTCGCAGCAAACCGTCGACGAGCCGTCGGTCATCGTGACCCGACAGACGTCCTTCTTCCCTTGCGGGAACACACCGGTGACGGTCGTTGGCCATCCGTCGGAGCCCATCACCTGATCGCCGACCTTCAGGCTGCCGATCTCGCGCCAGCCATCGAGCGTCATCACCTTGGCGTCGAGAGGCTGCGCTCGACCGCGCATGAACGCCAGCGGCGCGATCTCGATCGTGCCGTCGGTGATGAACCGCTCGAGCTTGTCGGGCTCGATCATGTCGTGGAGCGCGTCGTAGAGCGGGCGCAGGTACGGATCGATCTTCTCCTCGAGCGTGCCGGGCAGGAAGCCGAGCCGCTCGCCGGCCTCGACCGCGGGGCGCGTCAGGATGATGCGGCGGATCTGCTTGTCGAGGAGCGCGCGCACCGCGAGCGCGACCGCGAGGTAGGTCTTGCCCGTGCCGGCGGGACCGACCGAGAACACGACGTCGTTGCCGCGGATGAGGTCGACGTAGCGCTTCTGCGAGGCGCCCTTCGGCGCGATCGGGCGGCCCGAGCGCGGCGTGAGGATCGTGTCGCCGAACACGCCCTGGATCGAGACGCCGTTCGAGTCACCCTTGAGCAGCTGCACCGCGCGCACGACGTCGTCGGACGACAGCGCCTTGCCATTCAGCGCGAGGTCGTAGAGCTGCTCGAGCGCGCTCTTCGCGGTGTCGACCGCGGACTCCTCGCCCTCGATCATCACCTCGTTGCCGCGCAGGTTGACCTGCGCGCCGCTCGTGCGCTCGACGAGCTTCAGGCGTGCGTTGTTGCTCCCGCACAGGGCCTGGAGCGCCTCGGGATCATCGAATGCGAGCTTCTCTCGTCGGGTGGTCTTCACGCTGCCTGGGACGGGTCGTATAGCATGCAACATGCCCGGTACCGCCCTGCCCCGCCTCGTCGACGTCATGGCCCGCTTGCTCGGGCCCGACGGCTGCCCCTGGGACAAGGAGCAGACCCTCGAGACGCTGCGGCCGTTCCTCGTCGAGGAGACCTACGAGGTGCTCGACGCGCTGTCCAAGGGCGACATCGAGGGCCACAAGGAGGAGCTCGGCGATCTGATGATGCAGATCGTGTTTCACGCCGCGATCCGGCAGGCCGAGGGCCAGTTCGACATCGACGACGTCTGCAACGCGATCAGCGACAAGCTGATCCACCGCCACCCGCACATCTTCGGGGAGAAGACCGGCGTCGAGACCAGCGAGCAGGTGCTCGCGCAGTGGGAGGAGATCAAGAAGGCGGAGAAGGCGGCGAAGGGCGTGAAGTCCGACCGCGTGCTCGCCGGCGTGAAGCCCGGCCCCGCCCTCGCCCGCGCGCAGAAGATCGGCACGAAGGCCGGCAAGGTCGGCTTCGACTGGCCCGGCTGGCAGGGCTCGTTCGAGAAGATCGAGGAGGAGGTGAAGGAGGTGCGCGCCGCGATCGAGTCGGGTGACCAGACCGCGATCCACCACGAGATCGGTGACCTCTTCCTCGCGGTCGTGAACGTCGCGCGCAAGGTCGGCGTCGATGCCGAGCAGGCCATGCTCGACGCGACGCTGAAGTTCCAGCGCCGCTTCGAGTTCGTCGAGGACCGCCTCGCCGAGCGCGGCAAGGCGCCGAAGGACTCGGACCTCGCGGAGATGGACGCGCTGTGGAACGACGCGAAGGCCGCGGGCGTGAAGTGAGAGATCCTGGAGTATTCCCGGGATCTTGAATGGTCGGACCAGTAGCCAGGCAGCGCGACTAGCCGCCGCGATCCCGCGCTAACTGCGCGCGCGCGCTCGCGCGCAGCGCGGCACGGCCGTTGCTCGTGGGGCGAGACGCCATCCGCTCTCGTCCCCGGAGATCCACGATCCATGTCTCGCGCGCTCGCGTTCTCTCTCGCTCTGTCCACGCTGCTCGGCGCCTGTGCGCTCGAGGATGACGACGACATCTGGATGCCGCCCGGATCGAACGGCAAGTCCGATGGCGTGCAGATCATCAAGGGCAACACCATCCCGTCGCAGCACGTCGCCGCGACCAAGGACTACCTGACCGGCCGCTCGATCAGCTCGCTCGCGCAGGTCGGCGCGCTGCCCGCCGGCGACGACCTCGAGCTCGCGAAGCGCGCCGACGGCATCATCGCGAACCTGCCCGCGAACGGCCGCATCGAGGCCGCCGAGCTCGCGCGCATGGAGAGCCCGCAGATCTTCGCGACGCTGTTCCCGAACGAGCAGGCCGCGCTGCCGCGCCTGTGGCCGCTGCTCGAGGCGCCGTCCGGAGCCGCGACGCCGGTGACCGTGCCAGGCGCCGATCTGACGGTCACCGATCAGTCGACGCTGCCCGGTGGTCTCACGCCGCCCGCGTCGCTCCAGATCTCGTCGCTCGAGGCGGGATGGCAGCAGACCGCGCGCCGCGTGCAGCTCGTGTTCAACGGCGATGGCGACGCGGGCACGATCCAGCAGGCCGACATCCAGAGCGTGCTGGCGGATCCGCAGGCGTTCACGCCCGCGGAGGTCGAGCTCCTGAAGGCGATCCTCGCCGAGTTCCACAGGCGCGCGACGTCGTTCGAGGAGGCGAAGGCGCAGGTGCCGCAGCCCGGGACCACGACCAGGCGCACGCAGCTCGGCATGATGGCGCTCGACTTCTCGTCGGAGATCGCGATCGCCGAGAGCCGCAACATCAGCTGGGGTGGCGGGGCGTGGCCGAGCCTGTCCGTCAGCACCTCGATGCGCGTCGTCGCGACCTCGTCCGGAGCGCTCGCGGCACCGCCCGGTTCGAAGCTCGTCATGCTCTCGCTCGGGGACGGCTCGGAGCAGGTGTTCGAGGGAGCCGAGTCGCAGCTCGCGAGTCTGGCGGTCGGTGACTACGTGCTCGAGCGCTACACGATGGGCGCACGGCAGGAGACGTTCCACCTCGCACTCCCGGGCTTCACGATGGGAGAGAAGCGCGAGGACGCGACCCGGTTCCTCGACTACGTGCTCGTGACTCCCGCCGGGGCGACGCTCGTGAAGAACGCGGTGGCGACCAGCAACGGGAACGGGAGCAGCAACAACGCCGAGTTCCGCCACGAGCTCACCGCGACCGTGTACCCGGGCGTCGACGCGGGCACCGCCGCCGCGGTCGCGACGCCGTGGACCAGCCTGCCGAACGGTCGCTACGAGGTGCTGATGGAGAACACGAAGGTGATCCTCGACCTGTACCCGCAGAGGGTCGCGATCGCGACCGTCAGCGGCGGCTCCGGCCGCCTCCAGATGCGCAGCGTGAACACGCAGACCCCGTACACGGGCCTGTTCGGAACCGCCAACGGATACAACGTGCAGTTCTCCCCGAGCACGAACGAGGTGATCGTGTGGTTCGGCAATCGCACGCCGCGCGCGATCCTGACGCCCGCGCACCGCACTCGGTGACAATTCGGTGAGCGCCAGCGCACGGGAAACTGACCGTTTTTTGTGCACCCGCGATCGAGCCAGAGCGATCTCGCACAGATCGGCCTCTTCCTCACCAGGTGACGAACAAGTTATCCACATGAGGGGTCGCGTACTCCCGCGAACCCACGGGGCTTTTTGCTACGTCCCGGGTCGTCGGACCGCGGCTTGACACCCTGGCCCCTTGCACGGTAAATGCTCGCCCTCGCAGGAAAAGAGAGAAGCACGTGGCCAATATCAAGTCGGCGGAGAAGCAGAACCGCAAGATGATCAAGAATCGCGCGCGCAACCGCGCCGCGATGGCGACCCTCCGCACCGCGGTGAAGAAGGCGCGCACGGCCGTCGACGGCAAGACCGCCGACGCCGCGAAGCTCGTGAAGGAGGCGGTGTCGATCGTCGACTCCGCCGTCACGAAGGGCATCCTGAAGCGCCGTACGGCGTCGCGCTACGTGTCGCGCCTCGCGACGCGCACTGCCTGATCACCGCTGATCGTCGTTCCGTGATCTCGCGTCGCGTCGTCCTGCTGCTCGCCCTTGGCGCGTGCGGTGACGACGCCACGACCTCGCCCGATGCCGCCGTCGCGATCGACGCGGCGATCGACGCCGCCCCCGGAGGCCTGCCCACCACGTGCACCGGCGCGTGCGCGACCACGTCGCTGACCGCGATGATCTCGTCGACGCGCACGTTCGACCTCGCCTACTACGGCGTCAACGCGACCGGCACGCTGCACGTCGAGGTCTACAAGGGTATGCAGCCCGGCTGCCCGACGATGAGCTCGCCGACGCCCGACTACACGCTGATCCTCGGCGCGGTCCCGGCGCCGACGTCGACCGCGATGACGACCTCGCCGGGCAACGTGCTCGATTACCAGGGCGACCTGCTCGGCGGTCCGCTCGGCAAGGCCGCCTCGAGCGTGATGCTGACGCCCGTCGCCTACCAGGCCGGCACGTTCCTCGCGCTCGACGCGACGCTCGCGTTCGATCCGGGCACGGCCACCGGCCATGTCTACGCGACGCACTGCGCGTCGCTCGACGACTGAGCGATCAGTTCCCGATCTGGAACTGCGGGTACGCGCGGCGCAGCACGACGCGGCGCTGCGCCTGCGGGACGATGCGCAGCGCGACCGGCTTCGGGATCGCGGCCGCCGGGACGACCGCGCCGCTGACCGGCGAGCTCGCGAGCTGCGCGAGTGTCGCCTTCGCGGGCAGCCGCGCCACGACCGCCGTGAGGCTCGCCGCGGTGTTGTCGCGCAGGGCCATCTCGGCGACCTCGAGCTTGGCGCGCACCGCCGCCTTGCCGGCGAGGATGTGCTCCTGCGGCAGCTCGGGGTTCTCGATCTCCATCCAGTCGAAGCTGATGTTCATCGCGCCCTGAACGAGGTTGATCTCGTCGCGCGTGAGGCCCGAGGACAGCATCCAGTCGTGGAGCGGACCCGACGTGACGTCGATCAGGCGCACGCCGTTTGCCTCGTTCGTGACCGCGGCCACGAGATCGTCCCGCCCCGACTTGTGGAGGAGCTCGGCCATCGGGCAGCGCACGCCGGAGGCATCCATGAACACGCTGGCCGGCTTACCCGCGGCGTCGGCCGGGAACACGCCGGCCTCGCGATAGTCGTGCAGCCAGCCGATCAGCTGCGCGCGCCGCTGCGCGAGCTGGACGACGTTCTCCTGCGCGGCCAGCGACGGCACGGCCACCGGTGCGGGGACCAGGATCGGTCTTGCCGACGACGTCGAGGAGCACGCGGCGGCGACGAGGAACGAGAGGGCGAAGAGTGATTTCTGCATGCGCCCACGATGAACCGCCGCTTGGCTGGCCGCGGTAAGCGATGCGTAAGCGATCCTGATCGCGCGCGCGGCAGGAGTCAGTTGTCGTCCTCGGCGCCCTCGACCGAGATGCCGTACTTGCGCAGCAGCTTGTGCAGGTACTTCCGATCCATGTCGGCGTCGCGCGCGGCCTTGGAGATGTTGCCGTCGGCGCGCTTGATCAGCCACGACAGGTAGCGGCGCTCGAACAGCTCGTTCCACTTCTCCTTGGTGTCGCGGAACGACACGCCGGGCTCGAACTCGATGCCGTCGCGCAGCTGCGCACCCTTGCCGGGCTCGACCGGGCCGAGCGGCGCGACGAGCATGCCGGGGTCGGCGCCGAGGGCGAGCGCGCGCTCGATCACGTTGCGGAGCTCGCGCACGTTGCCCGGCCAGTCGTGCGCCATCAGCGCGGCGCGCGTCGCTTCCGTGAGTGTGATGCCGCTGCCCGGCGCGAGCTTGCCCAGCATGGAGTCGATGAGGAGCGGGATGTCCTCGCGGCGCTCGCGCAGCGCGGGCGCCGTGATCGGCACGACGTTCAGGCGGAAGTAGAGGTCCTCGCGGAACTTGCCCTTCTCGACCTCGCTGCGGAGGTCCTTGCGGGTCGCGGCGATCACGCGGAGGTCGACCTTCAGCGTCTTCGTGCCGCCGACGCGCCGCAGCTCGCGCTGCTCGAGGACGCGCAGGAGCTTGGGCTGCAGATCGAGCGACAGCTCGCCGAGCTCGTCGAGGAACACCGTGCCGCCGCTCGCGAGCTCGAACGCGCCCTGGCGCGCCGCGACCGCGCCGGTGAACGCGCCCTTCTCGTGACCGAACAGCTCGGACTCGATCAGCGTGCCGGCGACCGCGCCGCAGTCGACCACGATGAACGGGTGCGCGGCGCGCGGCGACAGCTGGTGCAGCGTGCGCGCGATCATGTCCTTGCCGGTGCCGGTCTCGCCCTCGATGAGGACCGTGGCATCGGTCGGCGCGATGCGCTCGATCAGGCCGAAGATCTCCCGCATCGCGGGCGACTTGCCGACCATCTCGCCGAGCTCTTCCTTCTCGCTCGGCAGGATCTCGATGCGCTCCTCGAACGGCGTGAACTTCAGCTCGCACGCGCCGAGTCCGATGATCGAGCCCGCGCGGAGGTAGGCCTCCTTGACCTCGGCGCCGTCGAGGAACGTCCCGTTCGTGCTCTTCATGTCGCGGACGAGGTAGCCCTTCGCGTCTCGCGCGATCTCGAAGTGCACGCGCGACACGGTCTCGTCGGCGAGCACGAGGTCGTTCTCGGGCGCCTTGCCGACCCGGAACACGTCGCCCGCGATGACGAACTCGGTGCCGCGCTGCGCCCCCTTGATGACGACCAGCTTGCAGCGCCGGAGATTGACCGTGGCCGGGGTCGCTTCGCGGCGAATCCGCGTCCCCGTCAAGTGCTCCATTTGCCAAATCGTACCCCGATCGCGACCCGCCGTCGCCGAGTTGTTTGGCTGTTCTAACGAGAGTACCTTCGATGTAGTGCCGCGTTTGCTCGGGGGAATCGCGCTCGCTGCGTGTCTGCTCGTCGTCGCCGACGCACACGCGCAGCCGTCGACCTCGCCCCCGGCATCACCGACGGCCGGCGCTGCGGCGGCGACGGGCAATGCCCCGGCGAAGCCGTCGGACGCGCCGCTGCCGTCGTGCCTCGACCAGACGATCCGCGGCCAGCTCTCCGAGCAGCTGAAGCCGCGCGGCGTGCAGAAGCGCAACTTCCGGAAGGACAACAAGCTCGTCCTCCTCGCCCACGGCGGCGTGTTCGGCGGGGATCTGACCTCGTCGTCGTGGATCGCCGGCGGCTCGCTCGGCTACTTCTTCACCGAGGACCTCGGCATCTCGCTCGGCTTCGACCTGACGCCGCTCAAGCTCGATCTCGACGAGCCGCTGAACGAGTTCTTCGGCGACAACCGCTTCGAGCCCGGCATGGCGTACGTCGCGCTCGCGAACGTCCTGTGGTCGCCGATGCACGCGAAGCTCAAGCTCGGCGGCGGCATCGTCCACGCCGACGTGATGCTGTTCGCCGGCGGCGGCCGGATGTTCCACGACGCGGTCCAGGGGCTGTCGTTCAACGCCGGCATGGCGCTCGACATGTTCGTCACGCGCGCACTCACCGTCCGCCTCGACATCCGCGACCTGATGGCCGTCGAGGAGGTCGCCGGCGAGACCCGCTTCACCAACAACATCGTCGCGACGATCGGGCTCGCGCTGTGGATCCCCACGGGCCTATGACGCGCGCGCTCCTCGTGCTCCTCGCGCTGTCGGGCGTCGCGTACGCCGAGGACGGCGATCGGCCGATCGATCGGAAGAAGACCGCGGCCGCGAAGTCCGATGACGGTGCGGAGCCCGAGCGCTCCACGCAGATGTGCGTCGACCAGGAGATCGCCGACCGGCTCGCGCTCAAGCGCAAGCGGCGCGGCGCGGTCGATCGGCTGTTCGTGAAGCAGCACCGCCACGAGATCACCGCCGGCGGCGGCTACTACGCGAGCGATCTCCTCTCCGGCACGTACCTCGTGGGCGGCTCCTACACGTTCCACATGACCGACGAGACCGCGGTCGAGTTCGCGGGCTGGTACACGCACGCGAACGCCGACATCATCCGCGCGCTCGAGGACAAGCGCGGCGTCGTCCTGACCGACACGTACGCGCGGATGATCTTCGCCGAGTCCCTGCTCAACTGGAGCCCGGTGTACGGCAAGCTCCGACTCGGCGGCACGATCGTCCACTTCGACCTCCATGCCGACATCGGCGTCGGGGTGATCGACTCGAAGACGAGCCGCGGCGCCGCCGGAGTTGTCGGCTTCGGGCTTAGACTGTTCATGGGCCAGGCCGCCGCGTTCCGGATCGACGCTCGAAACCGGACCTTTCGCCAGGAGCTCCTCGAAGAGAGGTTCCTCGTGAACGACACCGCCGTCACGGCTAGCCTTTCCTTGTTCCTGCCGTTCTCTAATTGAACCATCGCGTCCCGGGAGAATCTCGATGAAGGGTGTCGCTCGCAGCTGCCTGTTGCTCGCGCTGATCCCGGCGCTCGCGATCGCCGCGCCCAAGCGCGGCAAGCGCCCCGCGAAGAAGGCCGCGCCGGCGAAAGCGGTCGAGCCTCCCGCCGAGCCCGCGCCGCCGCCGGTCGAGCCCGAGCCGGCGAAGACCGAGGCGAAGGACGCGAAGCCCCCGGCGGGACCGACCGTCCCCGCGACGCCCGCGCCCGCGACGCCCGGCCCCAACGGCGGCGCCGGTGGCACGGGCAACGGCTCCGGTGCCGGTGGTGGAGCGGGCGACGCCCCGGCGGAGCCGCCGCCGGCCGGCGACGCCGACGTCGACACGCTCCGCCAGGAGTACCTGTCGCTGCGCGACGAGCTGTTCAAGAGCCGCGCGCGCGCGAACACCGTCGCGAGCCAGCTCTACTCGACGCGGATCCAGATCAAGCTGACGTACACGAGCGGCCGGTTCTACACGCCCGCGAAGGCGTCGATCCGGCTCGACGGCGCCGCGGTCTACGAGGACGCCTCGGGCGCGATCGCCGGCGACGACAACATCCGGTTCGACGGCTACGTCGCGCCGGGCCGGCACCTGGTCACGTTCCGCGTCGAGGCGGTCGGCAAGGACGATGACTCGTTCACCTCCGCGACGGAGTCGACCATCGTGGTCAAGGCGGTCGCCGGCAAGGACCTCGTCGTGAACGCGAAGGCGAAGGACGGCGGCGACATCGCCTACGAGTGGAAGAAGTCCGAGAAGGGAAGCTATGGCCTCGGCATCGACGTCAGCGTGAAGACCACGAAGCGCGACGACGGCGGCTCGAAAGGCAAGAAGTGAAGCGCGTTGCCGCCTCGCTGCTGCTCCTCGCGGGCGTCGCGTCGGCGCAACCGCCGGCGAAGGATGACGCGCCGGCCGTGGTCCCACCCGCGGCGAACGATCCGATCGCGGCCTACTTCACCGCGCTCGAGGCGACGAAGCTGGTCGACGTCGAGAGCGGCACGCTCGAGACCCTCCGCAAGGAGCTCGGCGTCGCCGAGGAGCTGTTGCGCGGCGGCAACTTCGTCAACGCGGCGGTCGCGCTCTACGCGATCGTCAAGTCGCCGCGCTACTCCGCGTTCACCGACTTCGTCGAGTTCCAGAACGCCGAGTACGACCTCGCCGTGGCGCTGTCGCGCGCCGGCAGCTACGGGGCGGCCCTCGACGCGCTCGAGCAGATCCTGCGGCGCGGCGTGTCCGCCACGTACTTCGGCCCCGCTCACCGGCGCGCCGTGGACATCGCGCTCGAGACCCGCGATCACGCCGGCGTGCTCGCGCGGATCGAGTCGATCAAGCTCACCGATCCCATCCCGCCGTCGGCAGCCGGCGAGCGCACCTACCTGCGCGGCCGCGCCGCCTACGACGCCGGCAAGCTCGCCGACGCCGAGGGCGAGCTCGTCATGATCTCGAAGAAGAGCCGGCTCTACAGCTCGGCGATCTACCTGCGCGGCGTGATCAAGGCGCGGCAGCAGAACTACAAGGGCAGCGCCGAGGCGATGTGCGAGGTGGCGGCGACGCCCGACACGGACAAGTACACGTTCGTCGTCGACGACCGCTACTTCACGATCAAGGACCTCGCGCGCCTCGGCCTCGGCCGGCTCGCGCACGAGGCCGGCGAGTACGACGACGCCTACTACCACTACTTCCAGATCCCCGACGACAGCATGTACCTCTCGGACGCGCTGTTCGAGGCGAGCTGGTCGATGTACCAGAAGCGCGAGCTCCCCACCGCGCGCGACCTCGTCCACGAGTTCCTGAAGGCGTTCCCGACGTCGCCGCTGTGGCCCGAGGCGAGCCTGCTCGCCGGCTACGTCGAGCTCGCTGACTGCAAGTTCGACGAGAGCCAGAAGTGGTACGACGACCTCGTCGCGAAGCTGCAGCCGATCGTCGACCAGATCGAGAAGGCGCGGAAGGACCCCGAGCTCCGCAAGCAGCTGTTCGCCACCGCGGTGACCCGCTACAAGGAGCTCCGGCGGACCGGCGGCGAGGTCGACGGCAAGAAGGCCGGCACCGCGCAGAGCAAGGGCGGCGTCGACGACGTGCTCGCCCTGCTCCGCCTCGATCCGAAGTTCGTGCGCCTGAACGACGCGATCACCGGGATGCGCGAGCTGTCGAACGCCGCGCCGATCGCGGTGCGCCAGTGGCAGAACCTCGGCAACCAGCTCTCGGAGAAGAAGGTCGCCCAGATCTCGACGACGAAGACCCTCGAGCAGGAGCAGCTCGCCGACGCGAACGCGCTCGTCGAGGATCTGCGGCGGCTGTCCGACAGCATCGTCGCATCGAAGGGCGAGCTCGCCCGCGCGCGGCGCGAGAACCTCATCCCAGGAGACGTCGCGGTCGAGGAGTACAAGCGGCTCGACGGCCTCTACAAGAAGGCGCAGGCCGCGCTCGGAAGCGCGATCAGCGCCGCCGACAAGGCCGCCGCGGCGGTGACCCAGGAGACCTCGGCGGGCGTCAGGCCGCTGATCCAGGCCGACCTGGCCGACGCGCGGCGCCTCGACAAGGCGTCGCACGACCTCCTGAAGAAGCTCGAGGCCGAGGGCGACAAGCTCGCGAAGGCGCAGGTCGAGAAGCTGTGGACCGACACGCGGCGCGTGCTCGACAAGGCCAAGCTCGGCAAGGTCGACGCGATCATCGGCCAGAAGCGCAAGCTCGACATCGAGGTCCAGGACCTGGCCGCCGGCCGGTTCCCGGAGGAGCTGATCGGCAAGCTGTGGAACGCCGGCATGATCGGCGACGACGAGGAGTACTGGCCCTGGGAGGGCGTGTACTGGGCCGACGAATACGCGGGGTATCGATGAAGACCACGTCCCGCCTCGCAGGCTCGGCGAAGTTGCTCGCAGCGCTCCTGCTGTCCTCGTCGGTGGCGTGGGCGCAGGCCCCCGCGCGCGATGTCCCGACGACGTCGCGCGGTCCGACGTCCGAGCTCTACATCCGCAAGCGGCCGGTCGCGCCGGAGGCGCCGGTGCTGAACCAGGAGCTGAAGGCGCTCCTCACGTCGAAGGAGAAGCAACGCGACGACAAGCGGCTCGAGGCGATCGGCTTGCTCCGCGCGTTCCTCGCGTCCAAGCCCACCGGCGAGGCGAAGGCCGAGGGCACGTTCAAGCTCGCCGAGCTGGTGTGGGAGGAGTCGCGCCGGTTGTTCCTCGTCCGCATGGACGAGTTCTCGCGCTCCGTCGAGAAGTGCCTGCAGAAGAAGGACGAGTGTGTCCCGCCGAAGGAGCCGCGGATCGACCTCAAGGAGGCGGAGACGCTCTACCGCGACCTGCACGACAACTATCCGGACTTCCGGCGGATGGACCTCGTGACCTACCTGATCGGCTTCGCCGCGAAGGAGGACAACCGCGAGGACGAGGCGATGGCGCGGTTCCAGGAGGTGATCGACCGGTTCCCGACGTCGACGCTCTACGGCGACGCCTGGATGATGATCGGCGAGCATCACTTCGCCGCCGGTGACTGGGTCAAGGCGAAGGCCGCCTACCTCCACGTCGGCGACGAGGCCGCGACGAGCGACCTCGCGCTGTTCAAGGTCGCGTGGTGCGAGTGGAAGCTCGGCGACACGACCGCCGCCGCGCGCGACTTCAAGCGCGTCCTCGACAAGGCGTTCAAGCAGGAGCGCGAGGGCACCGAGGCGCAGAAGCGGCGGAGCGCGTCGCTGCGCGAGGAGGCGCTCGAGTACCTCGTCGTCGTGTTCACGGAGGATCGCTCGATCTCGCCGAAGGAGGTGTTCGACTTCCTGGTCTCGATCGACGGCGAGCAGTACTCGCGCGACGTCATGGTCAAGGTCGCC
>JAEUJX010000213.1 GCA_016794545.1 Myxococcales bacterium | reverse complement strand
CGCGAGCCAGCACGCCATGATGTACCCGAACTGCGTGCACAGCTGTCCCGCGACGGCGGCCTGGAGCCCGACGCTCGCGCGCACGGGGAGGAAGCCCGGGTCCGCCATCGTCCCCGAGAGTACGAGCCCCGCGATGACGGCGTGTGCCCCCGCCGCCGCGAGGTACACCGCGATCGCGGCGGCACGCCGCTCGGTGCGCCCGAAGAAGTAGATGCCGAGGCAGATCATCAGCGGGGCCCCGCCGAACGCGCCGGAGTAGAGGATCGCGAGCGCGCCGCAGCCAACGCACATCAGCGCGAGCGTGGTCATCATCCAGCCGCGCACCTCCTTCGCGCCGACGAGGGCGCGCTCGACGACGAACGACGCCACCGCCGTCACGCCGATCGCGCCCGCGAGCAGGACTGCGAGCTTCCGGTCGCCCGGCAGGAGATGAGCGGCCACGATCGAGAACGCGGCGACGATCCAGCCGATGCGGATGAAGCCGCGCGTGCGCTCGACCTCCTCGTCGCGCAGCGCGTCCGCGGCCGTGGTGAGGCCGACCGTCGGCGTCGGGACGATGCCCGTCCTCACGTCGGCTCCTGCCACGGGCGCTGGAACGCCAGCGCGTCGCCGCGGGCGCGGTCCGTCGGCGGCAGCTCGCCGCGGATCGCCGCGGCGAACGCATCCGACAGCTCGAACCCCGAGCCGAACCGCGCCGCCGGATCCTTCGCGAGCGCGATCGCGCACCACCGGTCGATGTCGGGGTGGAGGCCCGACAGCGCGCTCGGCCGGATCGGCATGGTGTGGACGACCGCGTACAGGATCGCGGGCGTGTCCGGACCGCCGAATGCGTTGCGGCCGGTGACCGCGCGGTACGCGATCGCGCCGAGCGCGTACAGGTCGGTGCGGTGATCGACCTTCTCGCTCTTCGCCTGCTCCGGCGCCATGAACTGCGGCGTGCCGACGATGCCGCCGGCGGTCAGCGTGTTGCCGGCGTCGACCAGCGCGGCCACGCCGAAATCCATGATCTTCCAGGTGTCGCCGACGACCATCAGGTTCTGCGGCTTGAGATCGCGGTGCACGATGCCGGCGACGCGCGCCGCGTCGAGCCCGGAGCCGACCTGCTCGACGAGGGCGATCGCCTCCTCGAGCGGCAGCTTGCCGAGCCGGCGCAGCAGGTCCGCCAGCGTCGTGCCGCGCAGCCGCTCCATCGCGAGGAACGGCGTCGCCGCGCCGGGTTCGCTCGTCGCGAGCACGCGCACCACGTGTGGCGAGGCGATCGACGCGGTCGCGTTGGCCTCGCGCAGGAACCGCGCGAGCACCATCGGATCCGCGCCGTGGTCGACGTGCAGCACCTTCACCGCCGCCGCCTCGGGCCCGCTCGCCTCGTAGACCTCGCCGTACGCGCCGCGCCCGATCACCGCCCCGAGCTTGAACCCGCCGAGCGTCTCGTCGGTGAGACGGCCCGCGCCGGCCTGCTGCGCGCGGGCGAGATCGACGCGCAGCTCGTCGAGCACGGCCGCGCGCTGCGCGGCGATGCGCGTCGCGCGCTGGAGCTGCTCGATCGACTTCAGCGACACCTCGCGCTGCGCGCGGCCGGTGTAGTACGCGATCGCGTACGCTCCCTGCACGTAGATCGCGCCGAGCACGTAGTCATCGATGCCGAGCGGCGCCGACGTCGCGAACACGCCCGGATCGGGCGCGATCCCGAGGATCAGCACGAGCGTGATCGCCGCGTGCGAGCCGGCCGCGGTCAGCCAGACCGCGCGCCGCACCGGCAGATCGCTGCGCCCGATGAAGTGCAGCCCCATCACCAGCATGATCGGCGCGACCGTGAACGCGCCGAAGAACAGCACCGCGAGGCTCGCGTTGAACGCGCTCGTGATGCCGAGCACGAACATCGGCCCGGGCCCGAAGTTCCGCGGGTCGGCGAACCGGTGGTGGTAGTACACGCTGACCCCGAGGCCGGACAGCAGCGCCGCGACGAACAGGATGTCCATCCACCGCGCGCTCTCGACGAACGGCACGGCGGTGAGCCCGACCGCGGTCGCGACCCACGCGATGCGGATGAACATCCGGGTCCGCTTCAGCTCCTCGTCCTCGAGCGCCTGAGCCGCCGTCGTGATCATCGCCGTCGGGGTCAGCGGCGCCGGCGTCGGAGCCGGCGTCAGAACGCCGCTCGGACGCGCGGGCGGACGCGGCCGCTCGAGGACGGTGGGCGGGCTGCCCCCGTCGATCTCGGTCGCGACCTCGTCGGTCCCGGTCGGATCACCCTCCATCCCACCCCGAGTCTACGTGGTACGGTGCATCCGTGGCGAATCTGCTCACGCGTGCGACCGCGGCGATCGACCGGAGCGTCGTCCGGTTGATGGAGCGCCGGATGGCCCCGCGGACCCCGCGGATCGATCCGCACGCCCGCGACGGTCTGGTCGAGCTCGGCCAGTTCTACTCGGACGGGACCCTCGGCGTCCCGAGCCCGTTCTTCCCCACCCCGTCGGCCCCGGCCGTCACCGTGTCCCCGCAGGGCGAGGGTCCGCTCGGCACGCACGTCGTCGATCTCGCCTACCCGTCGGAGTACGAGCCGTACCTCCCCAGCGCGCGTGATCTCCACCTGCGCGCCACCGAGAACCTCACCGCGCACGCGCGGTGGTGGACCTCCGGCCGCGGCCGCCCGACCATCGTGCTGCTCCACGGCTGGGGCGCCGGCAACCACTGGATGACCGCGCGCGCGTTCGTCGTACCCTACTGGCTCCGCCACGGCTTCGACGTCTGCGCGTACGTCCTGCCGTTCCACGGCGACCGCGTCCCCCGTGCGGGCACGACCGGGGTCGCGAGGAGCGGCGCCCACTTCCCGAGCGCGAATCCGATCCGGACGAACGAGGGGTTCGGTCAGGCGATCCACGACCTGCGCGCGCTCGCGCTGTTCCTCCGCTCGCGCGGTGCGTCCGCGGTCGGCGCGATGGGCATGTCGCTCGGCGGCTACACCACGGCGCTATGGGCGAGCGTCGCCGGCCCCGAGGAGCCGGGCGGCATCGACTTCGCCGTCGCGCTGATCCCGGCGGTCTCGATGTCGCGCCTGTTCTGGCGCCACGGCGAGCACAGTCCGCAGCGCGTGCGCGCGGCGAAGGCGGGCATCACCGAGGACCTCCTCGCCGATGCCTTCGCCGTCCACGCACCGCTCACCCGTCCGGTTCGCCTCCCGCGGTCCCATCTCGCCGTGATCGCCGGCAAGGGCGATCGGATCACGCCGCCCGAGCAGGCGGCGGCGCTCGCGGCGCACTGGGGCGTCGAGGCGCACTGGTTCGACGGCGGCCACCTCGCACAGATCGGCCGCGGTGACGCGATGCGCTCGGTGCGCCGCCAGCTCTGCGGGCTCGGCTTCGCGGGCCGCGAGTTCCGGCCGTGAGCCAGCGGAGCAGCGCGACGAGCATGGCCCCCCGACCGACCCTCGCCGAGGCGATCGCCGCCGGGCCGCTCCTCCTCGACGGTGCGATGGGCTCGCTCCTCTACGAGCGCGGCGTGCTCCACACGCGCAGCTACGACGAGCTCAACCTGTCGCAGCCGGAGCTGATCCGCCGCGTGCACCACGACTACGTCGCGGCCGGGGCCGAGCTGATCGAGACCAACACGTTCGGCTCTAACCGCATGTCGCTCGCGCGGCACGGGCTCGCCGAGCAGGCGGTCGCGATCAACCGCGCGGCCATCGACCTCGCGCGCTCGGCCGCGGCCGACAGGGCGTATGTCGCCGGCGCGGTCGGGCCCACCGGCGTGAAGTTCGGCGTCGCGAGCGCCTCGGAGCGCCGCCTCGCGCGGTTCGCGCTCGCCGAGCAGATCGATACCCTCGTGCTCGCCGGCGCCGACGCGATCATGCTCGAGACCTTCACCTCGATCCTCGAGCTCGAGCTCGCCATCGAGGTCGCGCGCGAGCGCGGCGGCTCGCGCACGCCGGTGATCGCGATGATGGTGTTCGACGCGCAGATCAAGAGCGACGGCGGGCTCGGACCGGCGGAGATCGCCGACCGGATGATCGCCGCCGGCGCCGACGTGATCGGCGCCAACTGCGGCATCGGTCCCGCGGAGCTCTACCAGGTGACGACCGGCATGGTCGGCCGCGGCCGCCCCGTGATCGCGCAGCCGAACGCCGGTCTGCCCGCGAGCGTCGAGGGCCGCACGCTGTACGTCGCGAACCCCGAGCACTTCGGCGTGTTCGCGCGCCGGATGCTGAAGAGCGGCGTCCGCATGGTCGGGGGCTGCTGCGGCACCACGCCCGAGCACACGCGGGCGATGCTCGGCAGCGTCCGCATGCTCCGCGGCGAGTCGCAGATCGGCGACGCGCGAGCGGAGCGCGCGCCCGGCATGACGGTCTCGCTGTCGCAGCCGCCGGCCCCGGCACCCGCGCCGAAGGTCGCGCTCGCGCAGAAGAGCCGCCTCGGCGCGCGCATCGCGGCCGGCGAGTTCGCGGTGTCCGTCGAGCTCACCGCGCCGTCGGGGAGCGATCTGACGAAGACCAAGCAGCAGGTGGCGGACCTCCTCGCCGGCGGCGTCGACGTCGTCAACATCGCCGACGGCCCGCGCGCCTCCGCGCGCATGGCGAACGTCGCCGTGTGCGCGCGGCTCGCGTCCGAGACGGCGATCGAGCCGATCCTCCACGTCTGCGCGCGCGACCGCAGCTTCCTCGGCCTGATCGCGCACCTGCTCGGCGCGCAGGCGCTCGGCCTGCGCAACCTCGTCATCATCACGGGCGATCCGCCGAAGATGGGCGACTACCCGTTCTCGACGCCGGTGTACGACGTCGACTCCGTCGGGCTGCTCCGCATCGCATCCGGCCTCAACGCCGGCGTCGATCCGGCGGGCAAGGAGTGCGAGCCGACGTCGTTCGTGCTCGCCACCGGCGCCGAGCCGGCCGCCCACGACCGCGACCGCGAGCTGCGCCGCCTCGAGGACAAGAAGCGCGCCGGCGCGGAGCTCGTGATGACCCAGCCGGTCTACGATCCGCGAACGCTCGAGCGCTTCCTCGACGACGCCGCGCCACTCGGCCTGCCGGTGATGGTCGGCATCCTGCCGCTCGCGTCGCACCGCAACGCCGAGTTCCTCCACAACGAGGTGCCCGGCATGACCATCCCGACCGAGTATCGCGAGCGGATGGCCAGGGTCGGCGGCGGCCCCGCCGCGCGCGCCGAGGGCATCCGCATCGCACAGGAAGCGCTCGCCGCGGTGAAGCAGCGCGTCGCCGGCGCGTACGTGATGCCGCCGTTCAACCGCGTCGACAGCGCGCTCGCCGTGCTCGAGGTCGCGCGCGATCGCATGAAGCGCTAGCTCGATGAGGTCCTGGCGCGAGCAGCTCGAGGTCGCGGTGGGTGGCGTCCAGCTGCGCGCGATGCACCGGGCGGCGGCGGTCGCGGCGGGGCTGCGCGCGCAGCGCACGGCGGATGGCATCGCGTACGCGCACCGCGCCGGCGGCAAGCGCGCGACCCCGCTCGCGTGCATCCACGGCTTCGGCGGCGACAAGGAGACCTGGCTCCTCATGGCCGCGCTCGTGCCGCGGGCGCGCGGCGTGGCGCTGATCGATCTGCCCGGCCACGGCGCGTCGGCGGACGTGCCGGAGCACGCGGCGACGATCCGGCACCACGCGGAGGCGGCGCTGCGCGTGCTCGATCGCGCGGGCATCGATCGCGCGATCGTGTGCGGCAACTCGATGGGCGGCGGCGTCGCGCTCCGGCTCGCCGCCAGCCACCCCGACCGGGTCGCCGGGCTCGTGCTCGTCGCCTCGATCGGCCGCGACATCCACGACGGTCCGGCGCGGGCCTGGATCGGCGGGGACAACCCGCTGATCCCCGGCGAGCGAGACGTCGAGAAGTTCATGCAGATCGTGCTCGAGCGCCCGCCGCCGGTCGGCAAGGCGGTGATCCGGCACGTCATCATGGAGCGCGTCCGGGCCGCCCCCCGTCTCCACAAGCTGTTCCGCGGGTTCGTCCTCGCGGGCGAGCACGCCGATGGGGTGCCCCGCGACGTCCGCCGGATCGACCAGCGCGCCCTCGTCATCCACGGCGAGCAGGACCGGATCATCAGCAAGCGGGTCGGCGAGGACCTCGTCGCGGCGCTCCCGCGGGGCGAGCTGGTCGTGATGCGCGGGGTGGGACACGCTCCCCAGCTGGAGGCACCCCGGGCGACGGCCCGCCTCGTGGAAGCCTTTGCACGCCGCGTCGATCGCGATTAGGGTCCCCGCATGTGGTGGCGCCGCGTCCGCTACGTCCTCCTGCTCGCCGCGCTGTGCGCGATCGCGACGTGCCCCGCCGCGAAGCGGTCGTGCACGGCGAGGAACCGCGCGGCCGAGGCGGAGCAGCTGCTCGCATACCTGGCGGAGAAGGTGACGCTCAGCTACCTCGCGACCGGCAAGCTCCCGCCCGGCGCCGGTCCCACGCCGCGCCCGTCGTGCTGCGATCAGGGCGGCGCGTGCTCGCCGGATCCGTCGACCTGGTCCGCGCCCGGCTGGGTCGCGCTCGGGTTCTCGATCGACGACGAGTACCGCTACACGTACGAGTACGCGCCCGACCCGTCGGGTACCTCGGCGACGCTGCGCGCGGTCGGCGACCTCGACTGTGACGAGAAGACCTCGAAGTACGAGGTCAAGCTGACGGTGTCCGCCGGTGCGGTGCTCCAGGCGTGGACCGAAACCGATCCGTACGAGTGATAAGCTCGGCCACCATGAAGTGGCTCTTCGCGCTCGTGCTCGCGACCGGTTCCGCCTGTGGCAAGGGTGACAAGCCTCCTCCTCCGACGTCGGGCTCGCCCAACGCGAAGACCGAGTCCGGTCCCACGACCGGCGGTGGTGGTGGCGGTGGTGGCGCCGCCGCCCCCGCCGGGGATGCCGACGCGCAGGCGCGCGCGCTGTTCCGCGACACGTGCGCCATGTGCCACGGCGTCTCCGGCAAGGGCGACGGCCAGGCCGCACAGAGCCTGAACCCCAGGCCGCGCGACTACACGGATGCTGCGTGGCAGGCGAGCGTCACCGACGATCAGATCAAGACCATCATCCTCGAGGGCGGACAGGCGGTCGGGAAGAGCCCGTCGATGCCGGCGATGAAGGGCCAGCTCGCCGACAAGCCCGAGGTGCTCGACGCGCTCGTGCGCCTGATCCGCAGCTTCGGCCCGAAGAAATGATCGCGACCTCGCTCGACGGCCAGTGGGTCTGCGTCCGCCGCGGCCTCGACGTGCAGCTGCTCGAGCGCGGCGCCGGGCCAGCGGTCAGCCGGCTCCAGCTCGAGAGCGAGGACGCGGACCTCGCGTTCGTCGGGCCGCCGCACGCGCTGCTCGTCGTCTCGCGCGCGCCCGAGGCGAAGGTCACGCTCTACCAGCCGCCGTACCTCGATGCCACCGCGCGCCTCGACCTGCCGGGGCCGATGCAGCTCGCCGGCGTGACGGGGCAGCGCATCGTCCTGCTGTCCCTCGACCACAAGCGGACGGCGCTCGTGCGCGCCGCCGGCAAGGGGCTCGCGCTCCAGCCGATCGATCCGGGCTCGCCGATCGACTTCGTCGTCGGGCTCGATCGCAACCAGGTGCTGTTCGGCATGCTGAAGAAGCTCGAGGTGTGGGACGCGGTGTCGTCGCGCCCGCTGCTCCGGCTCGGCCTCCAGCTGCCTCCCCCGCCGCGCCACGTCGGCCCGGCGCAGGGCCACCTGTGGGCCACGCGCCCGGGCTCCGACGAGGTGTTCGTCTACCGGCTCTCCGACGGACGCCCGTTCCGCCACTACGTCGGCGCGCCGATCGAGCGGGTGATCTGGCACGCGGCCTCGCCGGTGCTCGTGCTCGTCACGCCGCGCGGCCTCGTGCGCCTGCACTGCTTCGCGCACTCCCTCACGCTGATCGACGCGCCGTGGGGCGCGGGCATGGCGCTCGGCCAGCTCGTCGCGGGCGACGACGTGAACCTGCTCGGCATCGGCGACTCCGACGCGGAGCCGTGGCGCGTCCCGCTCAACGGCGCGGGTGCACCGATCGCGTCGGCGCCGGACGACCCACCGCCGAGTGGCCCGCACACGATCACCATCGGCGGCGACAAGCTCCGGGAGATGCGCGAGACCGCCGCGCAGTCCGGCAGCGAGTTCCAGGCCGACGCGGCACGCACCGCCGCCATCGCGGCGACCCCGAACCGGCCGCCGCCCGCGGCGACGCCACGCGGCCGCACCTGGCGCGAGCCACTCGCCGCGTTCGGCGCCGAGCTCGTGCGCGGCGGCCCCGATGTCGAGGTCCCGGTGGTCACGGTCGACAACGAGCTCGGCGAGCTCGCGAACCGGCTCCACCTGCCCGCCACCGCGAAGCGCGCGCTGATCACGCTCTACGCGCTGCACCTGGTCGGAGAGCCGGCGATCTCGATCGCCCGGCTCTCGGCCGTGCTCGGCGAGTGGGTCGAGGCGCTCGGTCAGGGCGACCTGCACGCGCTCGCGATGCTCCGCCGGCAGGGCGGCAAGGTCTCGCTGCGCGCGTCGGTCACCGACGTCCTCGACGGCGCCGCCCCGCGCGCGATCCGCGTCGTCGGCGGCGCGCCGACCGCGCCCCGCCCCGGCGCCGCGCGCCTCGATCGCGACGGCCGCACGGACGAGGCGATCGAGACCGACCTCGCCGGGAAGCTCGGCCGGCTCGCCGTCGTCCACGGCGCCACCGCGCTCGGGCTGCTCGAGGCCCACCTGCACGGAGCCACCGCCGTCGCGCTCGCGGCGCCGCGGTCCCGCCCGCAGCCGTGGCCCCGCGAGGCCGGGCTGATCGTGGTCGCCGATGCCGCCGCGCCCCCGTGGGTCGCCGCGCTGCCGCCACTTACCTAAGCGCTTCGATCAGAGCTTCATGACCGACGCGCTCTTGCCGGCCTTCTCGAGCTCGGCCTTCGCCTCGTTCGCCGCGTCCATCGAGCCGTAGGTGCCGGTGCGAACCCGGTAGAACGTGCCCTTCCCCTCGACCTCGGCCTGCGTGATCCGCGCCGAGAAACCCTGCGCCTTCACCGACGCGAGGAACGCCTCGGCCTCCGCCCGATCCTGGAACGACGACAGCTGCAGCGTGTAGCGGGGCTTCTTCTCCTCGACCCGCTTCTCCTCCGGCCTGGGCTCCGCCTTGGCCTCGACGTCCGTCGCCTTGTCGGCCTTCTTCGCCGGCCTGTCTTCGGCCGGCTTGTCCTCGGTCTTCCTGTCCTCGGTCTTCTTGTCCTCGGCCTTCTTGTCCTCGGCCTTCTTCGCCTCGGCCTTCTTCGCCTCGGCCTTCCGGTCCTCGGCCTTCCGATCCTCGTCCTTCCGATCGTCGGCCTTCCGGTCGGGCTCGGGCTTCACGACCGGCCCGCTCGCCGGCTCGGCCTTCTTCTCGATCTTCGCCTCGGCCTTCACCTCGGCCTTCGCCTCGGGCTTCGCCTCGGTCTTGGGATCGGGCTTGGCGTCCGCCTTGGCCGCGGGCGGCGTTGCGGCGCGCTCCTTCGCGATCGCGTCGACCTTCTTCTCGACCGGCGCGGGTGCGTCCTTGCCCGTCAGCGCGCCCTGGAACGACAGGCCGCCGCTGCCTTCGAGCCGGTCGAGCGCGGCCAGCGGATCCTGTGCGGTGTGGGTGCGCGCGCGGTCGACGTGGCCGCGCGCCTCGACGCGACGGCCCACCAGCACGCCAAGGACGAACACGATCCCGACGATGACGCTGCCGCCGAAGAACAGATAGAAGATCTGCCGGCCGTCGAGGCTGACCTCGACCTTGTCCTTGTACAGCTCGGGATCCCGGTTGGCCATGTCCCGAGCCTCGCGGGGGGATCGCCGCGGGGCAAGATTTCCGCTACTCGAGCAGGTTGATCTGGCCGAGCGCCTGGATCTCGAGCCGGTACACCTTGCCGCGCGTCGACGGCTGCGTGATCGAGGTCGACAGGAAGTCGCCCTCATCGACCACCCACACGCTCTGCTGCGGCCCGCGCAGCACCTTGACCGGGAAGCTCGGGTTGATGAACAGGGTCAGCGGGGTGAAGCCGCCGGTCTGCCGCCACGACACCTGGTAGCCCGGGTACTCGAGCGGGATGCGGCCGAGGTTGCCGAGGCGGTCCCGGATGCACTTCTGATCGCCCGGAACGTACGGATCGACCAGCGTGAACGTCGGACCGCGCGTGTGAACGCGGATCGCCGGCGCCTGGCGGGTCACGAGCTCGCTCGAGGGGTTGTCGAGCGTGCAGGTCCCGGCGACGTACCGCGGTGCGACCTCGGTGTGGTCGACCGTGAGCGAGCACGGGTTCGCGTCGTAGCTGCCGTCCGGCCGCATGCCGGTCCGCTCGTCGGCGGTCGGGTCGCATGGCGGCGGCGTCAGGCGCACGCGGCCGACGTCGAACGGGTGCGCGTTCGGATCCTTGATGCACTTGCCGGTCGAGGTGTCGAGGATCGTCGAGTGGACGTACCCGGACCGCGAGCCGACCAGCGAGAACGCCTCGCCGGCGCGCAGCTCGAACCGCTGCGGCGCGTTCACGCACGCCTGCGGCGGCGTCACGCCCTCCATGCAGAACCCGGCCTGGCAGATCCGGCCGGTCGAGCAGTCGGAGGTCTGCGTACACGCCTCGACGCACCGCTTGCCCGTGCCGGCGACCGGCGCGCGCTCGGTGTCGACCACGCACTTGTACGTCCGCGGGTCCGTCGCGGTCGCGTCGCCGGGTTGCGCCGCCGTCGCCTGGCGCGCGGCGTAGTCCGCGAGCGCCTCGCACTGCATGTCGTCGGTGCAGCCGTCGAGCGGGCTGTTCGGCAGGACGTGCTTGCGCGGCAAGAGCGTCACGAGGCCGGCCTCGGTGCGGTTGATCGTGTAGCGGCGCTGCGAGGTCAGGAAGTCCTTGCACGCGTCGGCGAGGCGGTCGGCCTCGTCGGTGAGCATGCACGCGCCCAGGCCCGCGACCTGACTGCTCGGGTGCGTGAAGCAGGTGTAGCCGAGCGGGCACTCCGCATCGCCGACCGACGGGTCGCAGCCGCGCAGCTGCAGCACGTCGAACTGCTCGACGCCGGCGTCGCAGAACGCGCCGGATCGGTCCGTCATGCGGAAGCCCTGGTTGTCGACGACGAGCTGGCCGACCCGGATCGGCGGGCCGTCGATGAACACGTTGGCCTTGTCGAGGGACAGCAGGCCCTCCCAGGTCAGCGTGAACGTCTCGTCGTTGAGCGCGCGCCAGTCGGGATACGCGAGGTCGCGCACCGCGTCCGGCGCCGTGATCGCGAGCTCGCTGACCGCCTTGGTCTCGTCGTCGCCCTGGCACAGGAGGCCGCGGATGGTCGGCAGCGCGCCGGCCTTCTCGGCGGCGACGAACGCCGCCTGCACGGTGCGCGTCGGCGCGCCGGCCGCGCGCGGGCCCGCGAAGTTGCCGCTCTGCGAGTCCGGGTTCGGGCCGAACGTGTCGCAGATCGGCTTCTCCACGCCGTCGACGACGGTCGTCGCGCGCAGGTCGCGCTGCGAGATCGCGTCGCGCAGCTGGTGCGGCATCGCGAGCGGCAGCTGCACCTGCAGCGGGAGCCCCGGGGTGCGGAAGTCCGCGTAGTCGTCGTTGTCGACGTTGATGACGAACGAGCGCCCGTCCGCCGCCGACACGATTCCGAAGTAACCGATCAGCTTGGCCGGCGTGCCGGGGAGGCGCGGGTCGTTCTCGATCTGCTCGGACCGGAAGATGTCGACCGACGTCGGGATCGCGTCCTGCGGCAGCTCGATCCCCGGGCCGCGTGCACCGGGACGGCGGCGGGGCGTCGCCGCATCACCGACGCGGTAGCACGCGAGGGTGGAGATCGACTGCTCGTCGTCGATCAGGCGCGGATCGACCTGCGTGTCGCACTCGCGATTGACGCCGCGCACGTCGGCGACGCGCACGGTGTCATCGGTCGCGACGGCGTACACGAACTGGAAGTCCCCGCCCGCGGCAATGTCATCGTTGATGAGGCCGCTCGAGCCGCCCATGCCGATCACCGGCGAGAGCGAGACCGCGGTGACGCCGAGCGACCCGGTGGTGTTCTCCAGCGCGATCTGGCGGAGCGAGACCGGCCGCGAGTCGCCGCCGAGCTCGACGATGGTCAGCGACGGCGAGTTCTCCGCCCCGATCACCAGCTTGCGCTCCTGCGTGCGTGCGTCCTCCTCGACGTCGAGCGCGACGGGCCGGATGCCGGCCGTGATCGTCCCGCCGCCACCGCACTCCGCGGGGCACGACACGTTGCCGTCTCCCACGGTGGGCGTGCCCGACGAGTAGTCGATGCTGGTCACGATCGTGCCCGTCGCCGTGTCGATCCCCGCGACCAGGTGGCAGCTCGGGTACGCGACGTAGACGAGTCCCTGCGGCGTCATCGAACACTCGGCGCCGATCGTGCCGCCGGCGGGCTCGGCCACCATCGCGGCCGGTCGCGCGTCGATGACCTGGCCCATCGCGTTCTTGACCTGGATGCGATTGACGCGCGCATCGGTGCTGCTGTCGATCGCGCTCGTGATCGCGCTCGTCACGTCGAGCGCGGACAGGTCGCACGAGCCGGCGTTGGCGACGATCTGGTAGCAACCGACCTTGTCGGTCGCGATCGCGATCGGGTCCTCGCCGACGCTGATGCCGTTCTTGCCGGGCGTCAGCGTGTCGGCGTCGAGCATCAGGATGTCGCCGCCGGAGAACGCCGACGACGGCTTGGTGTTCCACTGCGCGAGGGCGACGGTGCCCGGCGCCGACTGCAGGATGAACGCGTACCAGGACGCCGGCGGCACCGCCGTGCCGCCCTGGGAGGTCAGGTCCTCCTGGCCGGTCGGGACCGGCGTCGGCGTTCCCGCATCGTGCGGTTGCGAGCGGATGTCGCACGCGCGCGTCGGCTGCGCGCTCACCGTGATCTTCTGGTCCGGCGCGGCCGGCTGGCCGTTCGTGATGCGCAGGCCGCCGTAGCACGCGAACGAGACGTCCACCGGGCGGTCGAGGTTGAGCTGGCTGGTCGGCGTCGTCGTGGTGTCGCTGCACGACAGCGCGGCGAGCGAGAGCGCGGCGAGCGCCGACCGGTAGAGCACGCGCGCCATCACTTGCGCACCGTCCCGATGCGGAGCACCACCCGGTTGTGGGTCTTCGAACCCGGCGCCGTGTCGACGACGGCGATGGTGTCCTCGAGGAAGTTCGTCACGAGCAGGAGGTTCGCGGCCTTCGCCGCGGAGGCCGCGTAGGGACCGCGACCGACGAGGATGATGTCCTCGACGTCGACATCGCCGCGCGGATCGACGACGTACACCTGCCCGTCCTGGAAGCACGTCACGTACGCGCGCTCCGCGTCGCCACTGCCGCTGATCGCGACGGTCGAGCCCTGGCGGCAGATGTCGGTGGCGCCGATCGCCTTGTTCTTCGGGAACCCGGTCGGCGACAGCGAGGTGTCCCAGACCTGGAGCGACGGTGGCCGGCGATTCACGACGAACAGCCGCGAGCCGTCGACCGACGCGGCCATGCCGCGCGTGTCCGACGAGCCGCCGTTGTTCCCGCCGACCGCGTCGAGGAAGAACCAGTTGCCGGGGAGCATGAACGGCGACGCGCCGTTGACCGGCCGGCCGACGGTGAACGTCTGGATGCGGTCCTCGCTGCGGCTGCCCACGTAGATGATGTCGTTCGGCGCGTTCGGCAGGCGACCGACGATGCCGGTCGCGCCGCGGATGCCGTTCGACGGATCGGCCGCGAAGATGCCGGACAGCACGTCCGCGACCTGCACGCGATCGGAGTCCTTCGGAGAGTCGATCAGCGTGACTGCCCCCGTGGTGAGGTGCGTGACCATCGCGAACTCGCCGGCGCTGTCGGCGAACACGTTGAACGGCTCCTCGGGGATGCTCGCGAGGTCGGCGTCGTTCTGAACGTACGACAGCCGGTGCGCGTCATCGCACAGCGCGAACGCGCCGCCGCTCGTGTTGCACGACAGCGACGAGCCGTCCCAGTCCGCCCAGGCGATCGACGGATCGCCGCGCGTCGGCACCATCACGCGCAGCCGGCCGGCGCCGAGGTCCTGCACGGAGATGTCGGTCGCGAAGTTGCCGATGCGCACGCCCACGCTGGCGTTGATGAACAACTGCTCGTGGCAGACCAGCGTCTCGGCGTGCTCGAGATCCCGGGCACAGCACGGCTCTTCGTCGTCGCCGACCTTGCAGAGGTCGGGTGGCACGTCCTCGCGCGCCTTCCAGCCGTCGATCACCGACTGGGCGCGCACGAGATCGAGGACGGTGATCGAGCCCGAGTCGTAGCGAAGCTCCGAGTTCGCGTTCGTGACGAACGCCACCTTCTCGCCCGGCGCGACGGTGATGCCGGTCGGGAAGAAGAACTGGTCCGAGGGCGGCTTGACCTCGTCCTCCGACGCGGTGCACCCCGCGACGAACAGGGCGGCGCCGAGCAGGGACGGGAGCCTCATGGGTGACCGCTTCGACCCGGCGCGGCGTGGGAGGGTTGCCTGTGGTTTCGTAGGGATCACGAGGATTTCTCGGTGGAGAGCGCGGCGCGTGCGGCGGCGACCCGGGCGATCGGCACCCGGAACGGGGAGCACGAGACGTAGTGGAAGCCGGCGCGGTGGCAGAACTCGACGGAGCTCGGCTCGCCGCCGTGCTCGCCGCAGATGCCGACCTTGAGGTGCGGCTTGGTCGCCCGGCCACCACGCACGCCGAGCTCGATCAGCGCGCCGACGCCGTCCTGGTCGAGTGCGACGAACGGATCGACCGGCAGGACGCCGGAGTCGACATAGGACGGCAGGAACCGGCCGGCGTCGTCGCGCGACAGCCCGAACGTCGTCTGCGTCAGGTCGTTCGTGCCGAACGAGAAGAAGTCCGCGTGCTCGGCGATCTTGTCGGCGACCACGCACGCGCGCGGCAGCTCGATCATCGTGCCGATCGTGTACGGCAGCTTGCCACCGAGCACCTTGTCGACCGCGCCCGCGACGAGCGCGCGCAGCCGCCGCAGCTCCTCGGGGTGCATGACGAGCGGGATCATGATCTCGGGCGCGACCGTCCCGCCCGCGGCCTGGACCTCGAGCGCGGCCTCCGCGATCGCCTGCGCCTGGATCTCGTAGATCTCGGGGTAGGTGATCGCGAGCCGGCAACCGCGGTGGCCGAGCATCGGGTTCGACTCGGTGAGCTCGGCGACCTTCGCGGAGATCACCGACGGCTGGACGCCCAGGTCCGCCGCGACCTCGTCGATGTCCTTCTGCGTGTGCGGGAGGAACTCGTGCAGCGGCGGATCGAGCAGGCGGATCGTGACCGGCAGCCCGTCCATCACGCGGAACAGCTCGGCGAAGTCGCCGCGCTGCATCGGGAGGATCTTCGCGAGCGCCGCGCGGCGCCCGGCCTCGTCGGCGGCGAGGATCATCTCGCGCACCGCGAGGATGCGCTCCGGCTGGAAGAACATGTGCTCGGTGCGGCACAGGCCGATGCCCTCGGCGCCGAAGCTGCGCGCGGTGCGCGCGTCGGTGGGGGTGTCGGCGTTCGTGCGGACCTGCAGCGTGCGGAAGCTGTCGACCCACTGCATGAGCGTGCCGAGCTCGTTGGCGAGCTGCGCGGGCACGAGCGGCGCCGTGCCGAGGTAGACCTCGCCGGTCGATCCGTCGAGCGTGACGAGGTCGCCCTCCTTGAGCCGCACCTCCTTGCCGCCGCCGACGAACATCGCGACCTTCTTCGGCGCGTCGACGCGCAGCGAGGTGCACGACGTCACGCAGCACTTGCCCATGCCGCGCGCGACGACGGCGGCGTGGCTCGTCATTCCCCCACGCGACGTCAGGATGCCGGCCGCCGCCTTCATCCCGTGGATGTCCTCGGGCGACGTGTCCGTGCGCACGAGGATCACCCGCTCGCCGCGGCTCGCCCACTCCTCGGCCGCGCCGGCGGTGAACACGACCTTGCCGATCGCCGCGCCGGGCGACGCGGGCAGGCCCTTGCCGACGGCCGGCGGACGCGCCTTCGGATCGATCGTCGGGTGCAGCACCTCGTCGAGCTTCGCGGGATCGATGCGGAGCACCGCCTCCTTCTGCGTCAGCTTGCCCTCGGCGACGAGGTCCACGGCGACCTTCACCATCGCCTTGCCGGTGCGCTTGCCGTTGCGCGTCTGCAGCATGAACAGCTGCCCGCGCTGGATCGTGAACTCGAGGTCCTGCATGTCGCGGAAGTGATCCTCGAGCAGCTTCGCGAGGCGCACGAGCTCCGCGTGCGCGGCGGGCTGCGTCTTCGCGAGCTCGGCGATCGGCTCCGGCGTGCGGATGCCGGCGACGACGTCCTCGCCCTGCGCGTTCGTCAGGAACTCGCCGTAGAGCACGGCATCGCCGGTCGCCGGGTTGCGCGTGAACGCGACGCCGGTCGCGCAGTCGTCGCCGAGGTTGCCGAACACCATCGCCTGCACGTTGACGGCGGTGCCGATCGCGGACGAGATGTTGTTGAGCTTTCGGTAGTAGTCCGCGCGCGGGTTGTTCCACGACGCGAACACGGCGCCGATCGCGCCCCATAGCTGCGTCTGGACGTCGTCCGGGAACGCGTGCCCCGTGCGCTTCATGACCTCGGCCTTGAACAGCGCGACGGTCTCCTTCAACGCTTCCTCGGTGAGATCCTGGTCGCGGTTCGCGCGGTGCTTGCGCTTGACCTCGTCGAGGATGATGTCGAACGGCGGCTCGTCGTGCTCGGTCGCGGGCACGACGCCCAGCACGACCTCGCCGTACATGCCGACGAACCGGCGGTAGCAGTCCCACGCGAACCACGG
>JAEUJX010000195.1 GCA_016794545.1 Myxococcales bacterium | reverse complement strand
AGCTCATGTCGTCTCTGAAGCTTGCGGGTCTCGTCCTCTCACTCGGTCTTGCCGCCTGCGGCGGCGGATCGCAACCTGCCGCCGCGACCACGATGCGGGTGGCCAACGCCGCTCCGGTCGACGGCGATCCGTCGTGCCCGGTGACCGTTCCCGGGACGTCGGTGACGGTCGAGGACACCGCGAGCGGTGCCGCACTCGTGTTCGTGACGACCGGCGATGTCGCGGCGGTGCGCGAGCGAGTCGCGTCGCTGGCGGCGATGCACAACGACCATCACGGCAAGATGGGTACGCTGCCCGACGGCTCGGCCGCGGGCGCCGGCCACGCCGGTCACGCCGGCCACGCCGGTCACGCCGGTCACGCCGGTCACGCCGGTCACGGCACGAGTGGACACGCTGGCCACGGCGGTGGCTCGCACGCCGGCCACGCCGGCGGAATGATCGGCGTGCACTCGAAGGCGGTCACGAGCGACGTCGAGGGCGGAGCGAAGATCACGTTCGTCGCGAACAGCGCCGACGTCGCCACGCTTCAGAGCGAGTTGCGGATGCACGCGCGACACCTCTCGTCGGGTACGTGCGCGATGAGTGAGTCGTGATCCGCGCCGCCATCCTCGCGCTCGTCGTCGGCTGCTCGCCGGCAGCGATGCCCGTCGCGCCCGACCATCCTGCGAATCCCGAGGCCCCGACCGGACGCCTCGCAGGGCCTCCGGCCGCGCTGCGTCCCGGCGTCGGGAACGCCGAGCCCGCGCCCGCGCCCGCGGACGATCACTCGGGACACCAACCACCTGCGGCACCGCCGCCGACCGGGGCACCGCCGCCGACCGGGGCACCACCGCCGACGCCGGCGCCGGAACCGTCACGCACGGAGACCCCGAAGGGCGAGCCGAAGAAAGCGAGTAAGGCGACGAAGCCTCCTGCGTCGGAGAAGCCGAAGGACCCGCCGGCACCGCCGGTGCGGCCAGATCACGAAGGACATCACTGATGAAGTCGTGCGTCGTCGCATTGATTCTCGCCGCTGGTTGCGTCCCCTCGCGCACCGCCGTGTTCGGGCCTGTCGATCGCGAGATCGAGCGCCGCGTCGGCGTCGGCGCGAGCTGGGGTGCGACGAGTAGCGATGCGCGCGTGCCCGGGGCGGTCCGCGCACTCCTCGAGAAGCCGCTCGACCGAGACGCCGCGGTGCGCATCGCGCTCGCGACCAACCGCCGGCTGCAGGCCCAGTTCGACACGCTCGGCATCGCCGCGACCGAGGTCGCCTCGGCGACGGTGCTCGCGCCCCTCGAGGTCGACATCGAGACGAAGGTGTCGAACGGGGGGATCGACGAGGTCGAGCTGGACGTGACGCAGGACATCCTCGACCTGATCCAGATGCCGCAGCGGCGTGCCGTCGCGCGGGCCGGTGTCGATGCTGCGCGAGCACGGGCGGTCGCCGCGACCGTGAAGCTCGTCGCGTCCGTCGAACGTGCGCACGTCGACGTCGTCGCTGCTCACCAGGAGCTCGAGCTGCGCCAGAGCGTGTTCGATGCGGCGAGCGCGTCGGCGGAGATCGCCGAGCGCCAGCGTGCGGCCGGGAACATCGCGGAGGTCGCGCTGGTCCGCGAGCGGGACCAGCGCGAGCAGGCGCGCATCGACCTCGGGCGAGCGCAGGTCGACGTGGAGACCGCGCGCGAAGCGCTCAACGAGGTGCTCGGTCTCACGGGCGACGCGACGCGGTGGTCCGTCGGCGATCGGCTCGCCGAGCTGCCGGCCGAGCAACCGGTGCTCGACACGCTCGAGAGCAACGCGATCGCGGCGAGCCTGGACATCGCCGCGCTCCGGGCCGACGCGGAGGCGGCGGCCGGTCGCGTCGGCATCGCCCGGGTCCGTGCGTGGTTGCCCGAGCTCGGCGTGGGCGTCGCGGCGGATCGCGACGACGAGGGCTGGAGCGCCGGCCCGGCGATCAGCATCGGCATACCGCTGTTCAACCAGCAGCAGGGACCACGCGCGCGTGCGAACGCCGAGCTGCAGCGAGCGCGTAACGAAGCGGTGGCGACGGCGGTCGAGGTCCGCGCGCGTGCTCGCGCCGTGCGCCAGCGCGTGCTCGGTGCATACGCGGAAGCGCGGCACCTTCGCGATATCGTGCTGCCCCAGCGCCAGCGCATCGTCGCGGAGACGCTGAAGCAGTACAACGCGATGAACGCGTCGAGCTTCGAGCTGCTCGGCACGCGCCGCGATCTCGTCGACGGCGGTCGTCAGTACATCGATGCGCTCCGCCGCTTCTGGATCGCATCTGCCGAGGCACGCGCGCTCGCACGCGGCGCGCTGCCGGATCCCGGCGGCGATCAGCCGCGAGCCACGTCATCCCGTTCTGCGAACACCGAGGACCACTGACATGATGAATCGACGCACACTTCTCGGATCGGGCCTCGCAGCGAGCGCGGCGCTCCTCGCGCGCGCGAAGCAGGTCGCGGCGCAGGCGCACACCGGGCACGGCACCGCACAGGGGGCGGCGCGCTCGTTCGCTGCGCCGGTCGGCACCGGCACGCTCACGAAGGGCCGAGCCGTCGCCGGCGAGAGCTACACGCCGGTCGTGATGCCGAACGGGCGCACGCTGCCGTTCGAGCAGAAGAACGGCTGGAAGATCTTTCATCTGGTCGCCGAGCCGGTGACGCACGAGATCGCGCCGGGCCTCACGATCGAAGCGTGGGGCTACAACGGCGGCACACCCGGTCCGCTGATCGAGTGCGTGGAAGGTGACAAGGTCCGCATCTACGTCACCAACAAGTTGCCGGAGCCGACGACCGTGCACTGGCACGGGATGCTCGTGCCCGCGGGCATGGACGGGGTCGCCGGCCTGACGCAGAAGGCGATTCCCGTCGGCGAGACGTACAAGTACGAGCTCACGATGACGGAGGCGGGCACGTTCATGTACCACCCGCACTTCGACGAGATGGTGCAGATCGCCCTCGGCATGGTCGGCATGATCGTCGTCCACCCGCGCCGGCCGGAAGCGCGTCGCGTGCGCGACTACGCGCTCATGGCGCACGAATGGCTCATCCCGATCGGTGCGAAGCGCCCCGATCCGCTCGCGATGAGCGACTTCAACGTCCTCACGTTCAACCACAAGGCGTTTCCGGGCACCGAGCCGCTGGTCGCGGAGCAGGGCGACCTCGTGCGCATTCGCATCGGTAACCTCGGGCCGATGGATCACCACCCGATCCACCTGCACGGCTATCACTTCGACGTCACCGCGACAGACGCGGGACCGATCCCGAAAAGCGCTCGCTGGCCCGAGAACACGGTGCTCGTCCCCGTCGGTGGCGTGCGCGTGATCGAGCTCCGCGCCGACAACCTCGGCGACTGGGCGCTCCACTGCCACATGACTCATCACGTGATGAACCAGATGGGGCACGACGTCCCGAACCTGATCGGCGCGAACACGAGAGGCCTCGATGCGCGGGTCGGTCGCATCGTGCCCGGCTACATGACGATGGGGTCGACGGGGATGGGCGACATGCACGAGATGGATCTGCCCGACAACAGCATCTCGATGCTCGGCGGTCAGGGGCCGTTCGGCCTCATCGATATGGGCGGCATGTTCACGATCCTGAAGGTCCGCAAGCAGCTGAGCGGCGACAAGGACCCCGGCTGGTACGAGCACCCTGCCGGCACGGTTGCAGGGAAGGCAAGCGCCGACGAGCTCGCGCGGGATGGGATCAAGGTCTGATTGGAGAACCGATGAAGCGACTGTCGTGCTGTGTTCTGTCGCATCCGGCAGCGCGCCGGGACGCAGGCGAGCCAGGTGTCCTTCCAGGACCTAGAGGGACGGATCGAGCGAAGGATCGGGCTCGAGCGGCTTGATCAGCTTGCTCGCGAGCTGGGCCGCGATGATCCCCAGGACACACGCGACCGCGAAGACGTAGAAGCCCATGCCCGCGCCCACGCCGGTCGCAGCGCTCGACCCACCGGGCTTCGTCTTGACGAAGACCGTGGCGGCGACCACGGCGAGCATGAGCGCGACCAGCGCCAGGTGCTGCGGTCCGTTCGGGCCGGAGGTTCGCTTCTGGCCGACGAGATAGCCGGTGCACAGGAGCAGCAGGAGAGCGGAGATGGCCGACAGCCCGAGGGTCGCATGACCCGCGGTGGCGAACGCCATCGAGGCGTCCTGGTGGTTCTGCATCGTGAGCTCGGTCATCAGCTCGCTGTTGGACTTCGACTCGCACGTGGTGTTCGGCGCCTCGCCGACACACACCTTCGATGACAGCAACGAGAACGCGACCCGACGCGAAGGTTTGGCGTTCTCCAGCCAGCGGTCGGAGAGCGCTGCGTACCCGAGTCCACCCGCGGCTGCGAGACAGATCAGGACGAGCACGACCCGGTACATCGCCCGGAGATCCTAGCCCGGATCGCCAGCACCTCGAATGGAATCGCCGCTCGCGGTCACGGCGGCGGGCTGAGCTGGACCGACGGGTTCGCGGCGACCGCGTCCATGGTCATCTTCACGCGGATCGTCGTGGTCCGCCGGTCGACCCGGAGGATCTCCGCCGAGCCGCCGACGAGCGGCGTCGCTGACGACCCGCGCAGGAACTGAGCGCGCCAGGTCTTCGCGACGCCGTGCTCGGTCCCCGCTCCGAGCACGCACACCACGAAGTCTCCCTCGATCGCGAGCTTGAGGATGCGCGCGGTCACGGGCTGTGGCACCGCGGCCGGAGCGATCGGAGGTGGTGGCGGCGGGGGCGGAGCCGTCGGGACACAGCTCGTGCCGGTCGCGTCCAGGATCGTGCCCTGCGGACACTGCACGGTGGGGACGCGCTTGTCGGCCGTCGCTCGGCCCCGGGCCTCCGCGAGCTCGCGCCAGCTCGTGGCGTTCTCGGTCCGGAGCCTCGCGATCTCGGCGTCCTTGGCCTTGGTCGTCTGGTCGAGCTGCGCGAGCTCCGCCTGCAGCGACGCGAGCTTCGCGTCGGTCTCGGCCTGCCGCGATCGCGCGTCCGCGAGCTCGTTCCGGAGACGCTTGTTCTCGGCCTTGAGCGTCTGGGACGGCGCACGGCTCGCGCACGCCGCCACCATCAACACGAGCACGCAGATCCGCACGCGCGGAGGGTACTCCAACCGCCGCGGCGTCGTCGCCGCTCCCGCGCGTCTGCGCGTCCCGCCGCGATCAACGGGTGGTCGTCGCGCCCGCGAGTCGCTTGCGCAGCTTCAGACCTGTCGTCTGGTAGCCCTGGCGCTGGTAGAGCGCGAGCGCGCGCGGGTTGTGCGCGTACACGTGGAGATCGATGCAGCGCAACCCGAGTGCACGCGCATGCTGCTCGAGGAGCTCGAGCGCGCGCTTGCCGTAGCCCTGGCCGCGGTGTGGGGCGTGGACGGTGAGATCGTCGAGGAAGGCTTCCCCGGTCGCCGTCACGGACAGCCACGCGGTGCCGACCGCCTCGTCCCCGGCGACGAGCACGAACAGGTGATGCCCGCGGGTCGCGACGCCGGCGGAGAGCTCGGCGTCGGTTCGCTGCGCCGCCTGGCGCAGCGCCTCGGCGGCCGGCACGTCGTCGATCCGCGCGAGGTCGGCGGCCCAGTCGCGGATGAAGCTCTCCCGGAACGCCGCGAGCTCGTCCGCGCGCATCGGGCGCAGGTGCAGGTCTGGCTGAGATTCGGTCATGGGGTGGTTCCCGTCGGTCGAATATCGCCGGATCTCGTGTCCCGCGCCGGTCAGAGAGTGGCACCCTCCGGCGCGATCCGCATGGCGGCCCCTTCCTCGTCAGCGGCGCCGCGCGTCGTCTCTCGGCTCAACCCTGCCAACGCGGTCACCGCGTCACGGTTCCTCACGCTGCCGCCATTCGTGTGGGCGGTCGACAACGGATACCCGCAGTGGGCGACGCTGTTCATCCTGATCTGCGGCGTGCTCGACAAGCTCGATGGCGCCGTCGCGAAGCTGTTCGACTGCCGGAGCGCCTTCGGCGAGCTGTTCGACGCGATCACCGACGGGATCTGCTACGGGTTCGCGATGATCGTCGTGGTCGCCTACGGCTGGGCGCCCGCGATCCCGGCGATCACCGTGGTCGCGCTCGGGGCCGCCAACAGCGGGCTGCGGATCCTGTACGCGAGGCGGGTCGGGCGCGCGGTCAACTACAAGTCGTATGCGATGGAGCGCGTCGTCGGGTTCATCGGCTTCATGATCGGATTCGCCACGGGGCGCGTCGAGGTCGACTACTACTACTGGGGGTTCTTGCCGATCTTCGCGATCGTCGTGCTCCACGACGCGCGCCGCATGCTGCTGAGTGACCTGCCTGGAGCTGATCGATGACCCCGGAGATCGTGTCTGACTCGACGTTCCGCTGGATCCTGACGGTGCTCACGGTCGCGGGCGCGTTCTGGGCGCTCTACGACATCGTGAAGATGCGCAAGGCACGCGGGAAGGACGGCACGGATCCGCAGGTCCGCGACGAGCGCTTTGTCTACTGGATCGGCATCGCCATCGGGGTGTTCGCGCTCGGTGGCATGCTGCGCTATCACGGCGTCTTCTGATCGCTGGCAGTCACGGCGAGGTCGTACGCTTGCGCATCGCACCCATCAGCTTCGGGACGATGGTGCGGTAGTAGCGCTCGGGGACGAGGCGCTTGAGGCGCCACATCCACTGGCCGTCGCCGTGCGGGACGGCGTAGAGCTCGTCGCGATC
>JAEUJX010000179.1 GCA_016794545.1 Myxococcales bacterium | reverse complement strand
CTCTACCTCGAGACCGGCGACATCACCGCGGCGTCGGAGACGATCGGCCGGCAGCTCCTGCTCGCCGAGGACGAGCTATCGCGCGCGGCGCCGAGGCGTACCGCTGCCTCAAGGAGGCGCACGCGTGCTCGCCGGCCGATCCGGAGATCGCGTACCATCGCCGCCGTGCGCAGCTGGTACGCGATCTCCGGATCGGCCGGCGAGCACGCGTGCGCCTCCTTGAGGCAGCGGTACGCCTCGGCGTCGCGTCCGAGCGAGTCGCGATAGATCTTCGCGCGGCGCCGCCACAGCGCCGCGCGCGATAGCTCGTCCTCGGCGAGCAGGAGCTGCCGGCCGATCGTCTCCGACGCCGCGGTGATGTCGCCGGTCTCGAGGTAGAGCTGCTCGAGGAGCTCGAGCGTGCCGAGGTCCTCGGGTTGCTCGTCGAGCACGCGCTCCGCGATCTCGATCGCGCCCGCGACGTTCTCGTTCGCCGCGAGCCGGCGCGCCTCGGCGAGCTCCGGCGGCACGCGCGGCGGCGGTGCCGGCCGCGCGATCACGCCGATCTCGCCGGAGACGATCGAGTGGTCCTTGCCGAGCGCGTCCGCGCGCTCCGCCGCGAACCGGCGGCGGTGCTCGTCGTACTGGTCGGATGCCGCGACCTGCTCGTAGAGCTCGCGCGCGGCCTCGAGCTCGTCGCCGGCGGCGAGCGCATCGGCGAGCGGCATCCAGATCGGCGCGTAGGCAGGATCGATCTCGTGCGCGCGGGTCCACAGCGCGGCGGCTCGCACCATCTCGCCGGCCTCGCGCGCGATCGTCGCGAGCTCGTGCAGGACCATCGCGAGGGCGCCGTCGTGGCTCCGCTTCACCGCGCCCTCGAGGAGCTCCTTGCGCTCGGCGGGGTCGGTGACGAGCTCGAGCACGGCGCGCAGCGCCGCGATGTCATCGGGAGCGGCCTCGTACGCGGCGAGCGCGCCTTCCTTCGACGCACCGGCCGGCAGCGCCATCGGCCCGCTCTGGATCCGGGGATCGGTGACCGAGGCCCAGCCCGCCTCCTCGGCGGCCTCCGCCGGCACCTCGGGGACCGCCATGCGATCCGTGACCGCGGGGAGGTCGGGCACCGCCATCCGATCGGTGACGAGGGGCAGCAGGCGGCCCGGCTCGTCGCTCGCCTCGGGCGACGGGGATCCCGTCAGTGCGGTCACGTTCGGCGCGGCGGGCGCGCCGCCGATCGGCGGCGTCTCGACGTTGGCCGGTGGGGCCGTCGGCGCGGGGCGCCGCTCCTGGAACACCGGCGGCTGCGTGCCCGGCCGCGACGCGTTCGACGGCGGCGTCTGACCGCGCGCGGACGGCGGCAGCGAGACCAGCCGGATGCGGCCGATCGGTTGGACCTGCTACGGGGCGCCGGCCAGCGGCGGCGGCGCCGTCCCCGGCAGCGTGCGCGTGCGCGGATCCGTGGCGCGGTCGGGCGGGGCGTCGGCGGAGTCCTTCGGGGGCGCGATGCCCTGGTTCGTCCTCGTGCGCGACTCGGTCGCGGCGCGCAGCCAGCTCGCCTCCTCGCGCATCGCGGCCGCGTCCTCGGCGCGCGCGGCGATCGCGGCCTTGGCCTCGAGCTCCTCCGCGAGCTGCCGCTTGCGCGCGACCTCGACCCGCACGCTCTCGAGCAGCTCGCCGCCGTCGTCGAGGCGGCCCGCGAGCATCGCGTCCTCGACGAGCGTGATCGCATCGCCGTCGCGGCCGCACCGCCGGAGCGCGGTCGTGAGGTCGACGAGATCCGCGGGCGTGCGGCGCTGCATCTCGATCGCGGACAGCGCCTCGACCGCGATGTCCCACGCGAGGTTCGCGCGCGCCTCGCTGGCGAGCATGCGCAGCGTCGCGTCGCGCCGCGTGCCCGAGCCGAACGCCTCGGCGGCCGCGCGCATCGCCTGGCGTCCTTTCTCGGCGCTGCCGAGGTGGTCGTAGTAGAGCTCGGCGAGCTCGAGCAGCGCGTTCCCCTTGCCGCTGCCGCTCGCGTGCTCGACCAGCTCGGTGAGGTGCTTCGCCGCGGCCGGGTGATCGCCGAGCTGAAGCGCGAGCTCGACGAGCTCCTGGAGCACGCCGGGATCGCCGGGCGACACGTGGTTCGCGGTCTCGAGCGTCGCGAGCGCGTCGTCGAGCTTGCCGGCGAGCCGGGCGCGCGTGGCCGCGTCGCGCAGCGTCTTCGCGTTGCCGTTCGAGGCGGTCGCACGGCCGGCCGCGGTGTCCTCCTCGCGCGTCGCGTCGGTCGCTTCGCGCGCCGCGGGCTGGCCGCCGCGCAGCCGGGTGAGGCCCACGAGCACGGCCGCGCCGTCGGCGGCCGCGCGCTGGAGCGCGGGGCTCGCGACGTCGCGCACCGCATCGAGCTGGCCATCGTCGAGCGAGGCGACGAGCGTCGCGAGCGCGGCGGCGGCCGCGCGCCGCTCCGCCGCCACGATCGCGAGGTCGGTGCCCTGATCACCGGGCAGCTCGCCGCACAGCTGCGCGAGGCCGCCGGCCGCGGCGACCAGCTGCCCGGTCTCCTGCAGCCGGAGCGTCACGTAGCGCAGCGACGGGCGCCAGGTCGGATCGATCTCGAGCGCGCGCTGGTGGGTCGCGAGTGCGACCTCGGGGCGGCCGAGCTGATCCTGGAGATCGCCGAGGCGCGAGAGCAGCGGCTTCTGGCGTGCCGGGTGGCGCGACGTCGCGGCGACCTTGCGGCCGAGGATCACGCTGACGCGCTCGAGATCGCCGCGCTCGCGCCATGCCAGCTCGAGCGCGTCGAGCGCGGGCAGGTGCGTGTCGCTGATCCGCAGCGCGGCCTCGAGGCACCGGATCGCCTCCTCGCCCTTGTCGGCGCGGCGGAACAGCTCGCCCGCGCGGTACATCGCGTCCGCGCGCGCGGTCGGCGAGCTATCGGTCGACAGCGACGCGAAGCCCTCGAGCGCGTGGGCCGCGCCGGCGAGGTCGCCCGCGCGCTCCGCGAGCTCCGCGTGGAGCCGCAGCGCCTGCCCGCGGAGCTCCGGAGGCGTGCCGCGCGCGAGCTCGTCGTCATGGACGATCGGATCGAGCGTCGCGAGTGCGGTGGCCGCGTCGCCCGTGCGATCCGCCGCGACCGCGAGCCGGTAGCGGAACATCCCGGCGCGTGGCGCCTCGGAGCCCGGATCCTCGAGCAGGCCGCGATACGCGCGGATCACGTCCGCCCACGCGCGCTGCCGCCACGCGGCCTCGCCGAGCGTGACCAGGACCTCGCGGCGCAGCGCGGGCGGCACCGCGGGGCTGTCGCCGGTCAGCGCGGCGTGCGCGCGGGCACCGTGGGGCAGGGCGGCCGCCGGCTCGTCCGCGGCGAGCCAGGCGGCGGCGGCGGCGGTCTCGACCTCGACACGCTCGGCGTCGCGCTCGGCCATCTTCGCGAGCGCGGACCGCGCCTGCGCACGTGCGCGCTGGTCGCCGCTCCCCGCGAGCAGCTCCGCCTCGAGCTGGTACGCCTTGCGGCGCACCTCCGTGGCGGCCGGGTCCTCGCCGTCCTGGTTCGTCGCCAGGTCCTCGCAGATCCGCAGCGCCTCGTGCAGGTCGGCGATCGCCGCGGCCACGTCGGGCGTGCGCTCCTTGCGGCGCACGTCGGCGCGCTGGACGAGCAGCTGCGCGCGCTCCGCCGGGGGCGGCCGCGTCGCGAGCACCGCGTCGATCCAGCGACGCTCCTCGGAGCCATCGTTTCGCGAGCGTGCGAGCAGCGTGCGCGCCGCGTCGCGGGCGAGCTCCGGCGCGCTGCGCGCGGCGAGGTCGTGCGCGCGCTGCCAGTCGACCGAGGCCGCCGCCGCCTGCCCGCTGCGGTCGAGCAGGGCGGCGCGCGCGGCCGCGAGCTCCGCGGCGCGACCGTACAGGCGCTCGCCCTCGCGCGCGTCGGCGGGCGCGTGCCCGGCGAGATCGAGCATCGCGGTGATCGCGGTGTCGAGCTCGGCGGCGGCGTGCTCCTGATCCGCGCCGGCCTCCGCGACCTCGGCGAGCACCGCGTGCGCCTCGGCTGCGGTCTCGCCGCCCGCGAGCGTGGCGCGCCGCAGGCTCGCGCGCGCCTCGTCGACGCGCCCGAGCGCGACGAGCGACCGCGCGAGCGCGAGCTCGTGGCGCGCGGCCGCGTGCTGCGACAGGCCGAGGCCGCGGAGCCGCTCGTAGTGATCGGCGGCGGCCTCGTGTTCGCCGCGCGCGGCGGCGGCGGCGGCGAGCCCGGCGAGCGCCTCGGCCTGCAGCGGATCGAGCACGAGCGCGCGTGCCCACGCGACCTCCGCCTCGCCGCTGCCGGTCTTCGCGAGCAAGTCGCCGACGGTGGCCCACGCCCGCGACGCCGTGCGGTGATCGCCGCGCGCCTCGGCGAGCCGCGAGACCTCGCGCCACGCATCGATCGCGGCGGTCGGGTTGATCGTCGACAGGATCGTCGCGGTCATCTCGTGCACCGCCGGATCGTCGGGCGCGAGGTGGGTGGCGACCGCGAGCTCGCCGTGCGCGCTCTGCGGATCGTTCAGGTGGTGCACGAACACGTCCGCGAGCCGGAGCCGCAGCTGCACCGCGCGCGCCGGATCCGACGTGACGACGGCGCGCGCGCGCACGAGGCGCACGAGCTCGGGCCAGCGATGCTCGTCGGCGAGGCGGTCGACGAGCGACTCCGCCGCCTCGCTCGAGCTCGGATCGTGCTCGAGCGCGAGCTCGTAGAGCTGCGTCGCGGCCCGCGGCTCGAGCACGCGCAGCAGGCGCGCGCCGGCGAGCGCGGCGAGCGCGGCCTGATCGTCGTCGCCCTCGGCGCTGGCGAGCTGCGCGAGCATCGTCAAGTGGCCGGCCGCCTCGCGCGCGTCGCCCTGCGCGAGCGTGATCGAGGCGAGCGCGGCGTGCGCGGCGGGGAAGCTCGGCCAGCGTCCGAGCGCCTGGCGGGCGAGCTCGAGGCCGTCGAAGAACCAGGCCGGCCGCGCCGCGGCGAGCGCGAGGATCCGCTCGAGCAGCAGCGGCTGCTCGGGACCGCCCGCCGCGAGCAGCGCGCGATAGCCGCGCATCGCCTCCTCGACGTGCCCTTCGCGGAGCAGCTGATCCGCGGAGTGCATCAGGTCGTGCGCGGCAGCGAGCGCGTGCGTCTGCGGACGCACGCCGAGCTCGCCGGTGCGGGTCCCGACCGGACCGTAGGACGCCTCGATCGCGTGGCGCCCGAGGCGGATCCCGACGAGCTCGATGTCGCTGACCGCCGGCAGTCGCCAGCCCGCGGGCGGCATCAGGTGCCAGAGCACCGCGCCGACGAGATCGATCTCGACGTCGCACAGCCCGCGCGCGTGCGGCCGCTCGACGACGTTCGGCACGTCGCTCGCCGCGAGCAGCGCGACGAGGATGCGATCCGCGATCACCGGGCCCGGCGTCGGCAGGTGCCCGTGCACGCGCACGGTGCTCGCGACGGCGCGGAGGTGCGTGCCCGCGCTGACGAAGTGCACGCGGAACGACAGGTCGGCGGCGGCGAGGCCGTCGGCGGCGCGGGCGCGGATCGAGACGAACCCGTCGTGCAGCCGGGCGGCGAGCTGCGACACGCCGAGCCCCGCGAGGTGCCGGCCGACGGCGGCGACGCGCTCGTCCACCTGCTGCGAGGTCATCCGCAGCGCGACCGAGCGCAGCCGCGTGCGCCGCCGCTGGTACTTCTCGGCGACGGCCTTCCCCGGATCCGTGCCGAGGTCGGTGACCTCGAGCTCGAGTCGATCGACGAGCAGCGGGCCGACCGTCAGGTCCGACAGCGTCAGGCGGCCGAGGCCACCGAGCGCTTCGAACTGAAACGGCAGGCGCGCCGATCGTGCAGAGCGGTCCCCCTCGAGCACGCTCCCGAAATTACTCCAATTTCACCGCCTTGTGGCGGCCCTGGCCACCGAGCTGTGCGTCAGCGCCAGCTCATGCACGGCCGGTAGACCTGCGGCAGCGGATTGCCGTTGTCATCGGTCTCGCGGACGAGCTCGGCGTTCGGCTTGATCTTGTCGTCCTTCACCAGCTGCTCGCACCGGCTCCGGAGGAAGTTCTCGACGGCGTAGCGGCCGCGCATGCTCTTGAGCCGGGCGATCTCGCGGTCGGCGACCTTGTCGAAGTCGGCCACGTCGGCACGGCGCTTCTCCTTGAGCTGGAGCAGCACGTAGCCCTCGGGCGTGTCGTAGACCTGCTTGCCGAGCTGACCCTCCGAGAGCTGGTCGAACAACAGCGTGCCCGCGTCGTCGACGCCGTCGAGGCCGGGCATGTCCTTGTCGCGCTTCACGCGGCTGTACGGGATCGCCTTCGGCTTCTTCAGGTCGGAGAACTGCGGCAGGACATCCTTCGTCGGCTCGAGCGCCGGCGCCTCCGCCGGTGCGCCCGTGCCCGCAGGGGCCGCCGAGCCCGCACCCGCCGCCGAGCCCGCGCCCGAGCCGGCACCCGCCGCCGAGCCCGCGGCCGGAGCCGCCGAGCCCGCGGCCGGAGCCGCCGAGCCCGCGGTCGGAGCCGCCGAGCCCGCGGTCGGAGCCGCCGAGCCCGCGGCCGGGGCCGGAGCCGCCGAGCCCGGAGCCGCCGAGCCGCCGCCCGCGGCCGGAGCCTGGCCATCCCCCGCCTGCCACTCGGCCGGCGTGTCGGTCTGCACGCGCTCGATCGCGCCGTGCTGGTTCATCTGCTGGTTGATCATCTCCTGGATGCGGCGCCGCTCCTCCTCGGGGTTCGCGCCCTTCTCGAACATGTCGGAGAGGTTCTTGCCGGCGCCCTTGCGCGACTCCTCGAACGCCGCGAGCGCCGCGCGCTTCGCCGCTTCCTTGCTCCACACGTCGCGCGCCATCTCGGCCGCGATGTCGGCCTTGACCTGGTCGTAGGACAGGTCGCCCTCGCGCTTGTCCTCGGCGATCGCGAGGTAGACCGCGCTCTCGCCGACGACGACCGGCGTCATCTCGCCGGGCTTGATCGCCTTGACCGCGTCGTTGATCGCCGTGTCGCCGAGGCCCGCGGCCTCGACCGGCTTCCAGCCCACGAGGCCGCCGTTCCACTTCGTCAGCTCGTCGGTCGACAGCGACTTCGCCGCGTCCGCGAACTTCTGCCTGCCGCTCGCGATCGCCGCGCGCGCCGCCTCGAGCTTCGCCTTGCCTTCCTCGACGGTCGGCAGCTTCGGCGCATCGGGCTTCTTCTCCTCGGGCTTGGGCGTGGCCGGCTTGGCCTCGCTCATTGTGGTGCCCGAGCCCGCGCCCGCGCCCGCCGCGCTGCCCGCGCCCGCCGCGCTACCGGCACCCGAACCTGCACTCGCGACCGCCGCCGAGCCCGAACCCGCGCCGGCACCCGCCGCCGAGCCCGCGCCCGATCCGGAGCCCGCACCCGGCGCCGGTGCCTCCGGCGTCGCCGGCTTGGCTTCCGCCTTCGCGACGTCGATCTTGATGTAGCGCAGCTTGTACGCCGGCTTCGTCGCCTTGTACGTGCGCTCCTCGTCCGTGTACTTCTTCTTCACGTCGGCGTCGTGGCCCTCGATGAACCGCGCGATGTCGGCATCGGTCAGGCGCATCGCATCGCGGTACGCCCGCGGATCGAACGTCACGGTGTCGTAGCCGACGGTGTTGTTGTCGAGCAGGTAGTCCTGCATCGCCTCGTCGCGCGACACGCGCACGCTGTCGGCGATCAGCTCCGCCATCAGCGCGGCCTGCATCGCGCGCGCCTGCTCGTCGTAGTACGCGCCGACGCTGACGTTCAGGCTGTTGACCCAGCCCTTGAACTTGCCGGTGTTGAAGAACTTCTCGCCGTCGTCCTTGTCGACGTCGAAGAACGTGTGCTCGGTGATGAACTGCGGATTGCCCATCGGGTTCACCGCGTAGTCGGGCACGCGGAAGCCGGCGTAGAAGAAGTTGCCCTTCTTCATCTCCTCCTCGATCGAGCCCTTCGTCACGCGGAGGCCGCGCGCCGCCGCCTCGGTCGCGAGGATCTCGCGGCGGATCAGCATCTCGAGCGCGGCGTAGACCTTCTGCCGCCCGCTGTATTTGTTCGCCGCGTACGCGACGTGATACGCGCTCTGGTTGACCTTGTTCGGGCCGACCTGGAGGACGTTGGTGCCGCCGGGCATGCACCCGCCGCCGCCCTGGCCCGCGTTCGGGGCGAAGTTGATCACGAAGATGATGATCAGGAGTCCGAAGATCAGATAGATGGCAACGGACGCGCCTGACTTGCGTAGCTGTTCGAGCATGGGGCCGCCTGCTTCTTAGACGAAGTCGGGCACCCTAACAACAAGCGGTGGATCTTGGAACCGCCGAAGGGCTCCGGAGCGGGGCCGCCGAGGCCGATTCAGCCGCGACCAAAATCGTGTTGCGGGCGGAGGTTTTCGCGTGATACCTCCGGCCGGGCCGAGCGACCTCTTGGTGTTGGTAGGTGGCCGCCACGGCTTTTGATTTTCACGTCCGAACTCCACGCGCTGCTGCGGCGCGTTGCTCCAGGAATCCACCATGCTCTTCGATTGGGTCTACGGAATGTTTTCCAACGACCTGGCCATCGATCTCGGGACGGCCACGACGCTCACGTTCGTGAAAGGTCGCGGCATCGTCGCGAACGAGCCGAGCGTGGTCGCGGTGCAGGCGGCATCGCAGGGCCCCAAGAAGGTGCTCGCGGTCGGCAAGGAAGCGAAGGAGATGCTCGGCCGCACGCCCGGCAACATCGTCGCGATCCGGCCCATGAAGGACGGCGTGATCGCCGACTTCGAGGTCACCGAGGCGATGCTGCGCTACTTCATCCAGAAGGCGCACCAGCGCCGCACGCTCGTGCGGCCCCGTGTGATCGTGTCCGTGCCGTCGGGGATCACCGAGGTCGAGAAGCGCGCGGTGCGCGACTCGGCGCTCGCCGCCGCCGCGCGCGAGGTCTACCTCATCGAGGAGCCGATGGCCGCCGCGATCGGCGGCGGGCTCCCGATCACCGAGCCGACCGGCAACATGATCGTCGACATCGGCGGCGGCACCACCGAGGTCGCGGTGATCGCGCTCGCCGGCGTCGTGCTGTCGAAGTCGATCCGCGTCGCCGGCGACAAGATGGACGAGGCGATCGTCCAGTACATCAAGCGCAAGTACAACCTCCTGATCGGCGAGCGCACCGCCGAGATCATCAAGAAGGAGATCGGCAGCGCGTATCCGCTCGAGGAGCCGCTCACCGTCGAGGTGAAGGGCCGCGATCTGGTCGCCGGCGTGCCGAAGACCCTGATGGTCAACTCCGACGAGATCCGCGAGGCCCTCCAGGAGCCGGTCAACGCGATCGTCGATGCGGTGCGGTCGGTGCTCGAGCGCACGCCGCCCGAGCTGTCCGCCGACATCGTCGACAAGGGCGTCGTGCTCTCCGGCGGTGGCGCGCAGCTGAAGAACCTCGATGTCCTGCTCCGCGAGGAGACGGGCCTGCCGGTGATGGTGTGTGAAAACCCGCAGCTCGCAGTTGTCCTCGGGACCGGCAAGGTCCTCGACGAGCTGTCGCTGCTTCGCGAGATCGCGCTCCGCTAGGCCACCCGATGGCGATGCCCCGCAAGCTCGTCGACTG
>JAEUJX010000177.1 GCA_016794545.1 Myxococcales bacterium | reverse complement strand
GCTGCCCGACGCGATGATCTCACCCGACGGGCTCGCACCGAACAGACCGACGCGCGCGCTCCACGACGTGTTCGCGCCGCTCGCCTGACACGCGCACGCGGCCGCGCCCTGGCAGGTGCCGGGATAGATCGTGTTGATGTTCGCCACCAGCGCGCACCGGCTGTCGTGCGCGAAGTACCCTTGCGCCGCCATCTCGTCGGAGTGGAACCGCGCCGCGTGGTTCAGGTTCTGGCTCCACGGCAGCGGCGGCTTCGGCGTGTAGCAGGCGCCCTCGCTGCACGCCGCGCCACAGGCCATCATCTCGACCTGCGGATCGGCGCGCGCGCGGTTCGTCCACTGGTGCATGACGCGCTCCTGCCAGTTCGGGAAGCCGTTGATCGCCTCGCCGTTCGCGGCCGCGTCACCGCACGCCAGCACCGAGAGCGCGACGTACGCCCAGAGCTGCCTCATGGGCCGATGGTCGCACGTTCAATCCGGGATCCACACGCCGATTCCGAGCCGCGCCTCGAGCTCGTGCTGTGCGCCGACGTAGGTGTCGTGGACGCCGAGATCGAGCGAGACCTCGCGGGTGAGCCGCGCCCGGAGCGTGAGCTCGCCGGCCGCGGCGAACCAGTGGTCGAGCCGATGGTCGGGCTGCTCCACCATCGCGACACCGAGCGAGATCGAGGCGACCACGTCGAACAGCACGATCGTGTCGTCCGCGATCCGCACCTTGCCGCGCAGCGGGGTTCCGCCGGCGCCGAGCGTCACGCCGCCGAGCCGCTTCGTGTCGCGCACGTCGACCGGCACGGTCACGCGGCGCTCCGTGGTGAACGCGTGGGCGTCGAGCACCGCGAACCAGCCGTCGCCGGCGTGCAGCCGCTGCGTGATCCCGAGCGCGCGGTACGTATCGAGCCCGCCGCCGAAGCTCGTGGCCCAGTAGCCCTGAAACTCCGCCGATCCCGGCTGCACGGTCAGCCGCGAGGGACAGCGGGTCGACGTCGCGTCGGCCCACGACAGCGGAACGAGCCGGCGCTCCGCCAGCGCGCGGCCCGGAGAGAGGAGCGCGAGCGCGATGGCGAGCCGGCGGAGCGCCATGGCACGACGACACGTCCGGCCCCGGACAGTTGCGGCGCGAGATATTAGGTCCGACCTAATTAATGCGCGTCGTGTGCAACACGAAGTGTCCGGCCGGACATACGCCTAGGTCTTCGCGGGGAGGGCGGGCTTGCCGTTCGTCGGCGCGGCCGACGCGCGGGCCTTGACCTTGTCCATCACGCCCGCGAGCGGCGTGCCGGCGAACACCTTGTCGATGACGTCGGTCAACGTCTTGCCCCCGACGAACGACTGCACGCTCATCGCCTCGGCGACCTTCGCGAGCACCTCGGCGTTGCCGAGCGCGAGCAGCGCCTCGGAGAAGCCGCCCTGGGCGGCGCCGAACCGCGCGACCGCGGCATCGACCTCGGCCCGCAGCGCCGCGAGCGCGAGCTCCTGCTGCTTCGCCGCGATCTCCGTGTCGAGCGCCGCGGCGGCGCGGGTGCGCGCGAGGTGCGCGGCGTGATCGGCATCGGCGACGGCGTTCTTCGCGACCGCGGCCTCCTTCTGCGCGGCGGCGGTGTCGAGCTCGGCCCGCACACCGGCGAGCGCGATCTGCAGCCGGTCGCCGGTGGCCGCGATCTCGAGCTCCGCGACCCGGCGCGCGGTCTCGGCGCGGGCATCGGCCTCGCCGCGCGCGATCGCCTCCTTGCGCGCGGTCAGCTCCAGGCCGCGCTGCGCTCGCAGGATCGCGATGTTCGCGGCGACCGCCTCGTGCTGAGCATCGCCGAGCAGCGCGGCGATGTCGTCGTCGTCGATCGTGACGTCGAGCACCTCGACGTCGGTGACGTACATGCCGTTCTCCTCGAACCGCATGCCGCTGCGCTTGCCCTCGGCGTTTGGCTTGCCGAGGATCGCGTCGCGCACCATGTCGACCGACTGCGCGTAGAACGCCTCGACGCTCTGCTTCTTCGCGCTGCCCTTCAGCACCGAGCGCACGTGGTCGCACAGGAACTTCACGTAGTTCTCGACCTCGAACCACTTCGTCGGCTCGCCGGTGAACGACACGCGCATCGAGTACCCGAGGGTCACCTGGACGTGGTCGGACGTCTCGACGATGCAGCGGTCGCTGACCTTGTTGTTGAGCACGCGCAGGAAGGCGGTCTCGACCAGCTTGTCGCTCGACTTCGGCGTGCCGGTGGACAGCTGCTGGACCTCGAACGTCTCGTCGTACTCGACGAGGAGGTTCTTCGGACCCTGCTCCACGCGCCGCCGGCCCTGCTTGTCGACGACGAGCACGGCGTAGCCGACCCACACGCTCACGCCGGGGACGCCCTCGTACTTCGCGTCGACCACGATCGCGCGCGGCTTGGTGAACGAGCTCGACACGTTCTCGAAGCTCGCCGCCGGCGACGCGACCTTGACGTCGGGGCGCGTGCCCGGATCGTCGAGCTTGCGCATCGCGCGGTTGACCGCGAGCACCTCGGCGTTGCCGGGATACCAGGTCGCGCACTCGCGGTCCGAGAGCACGCGGCGAACGATCACCTCGTCGATCGGGTTCGGCAGCAGCATCGCCGGGCCGCGCACCATCCGGATGTGGCCGGTCGTCCGGTTCATGACGTAGCGGCCTTCGCCCGCCGGGACGGCGACGGCGAAGTGCTTGTCGCCGATCAGCGCGTGCTCCTCGCGCGGGTAGTAGATCGCGGTCTCCGCGCCGGTGATGAACAGCTCGTCGCCCTCCTTGTACGTGCGGCCGCTCTCCGCGTACGGCGCGATCACCTTCACGTGAAGGCCCTGGATCGCGTTGAGCTCGATCGCCTTGAACTTCCGCGCGCCGTCGCGCGTGACGAACAGCTCCGTCGGCTCCGGGAACACCACCTTGGGCCCCCGCTCGTAGCGCTTCTTCCCGTTCTGGTCGACGAGGATGCAGTACTCGAGCCGCTCGAGGGTCAGCGCGTCGCGCACCCACGCGCCGGTCTCGTCGCGCACGACGCCGATGCCGGTCGGCGGGATGTAGAAGCTGACGTCGGTGCCCTTGATGATGAACAGCTCCGACGGGCTCTTGCCGGCCTCCTCGGCGTTGTAGACGCGCGCGAGCACGTACTGGTTGCTGCGGAGCACGTGGCCCTTCACCAGGTCGGCGAGCTGGCCGGGCCACAGCGCGAACGCGCACGGGCCGGTGATGTTGATCTTGCGGCCGATGCGGAGGTCGGGCGCCGGATAGACGCCGCCCGCGGGCGGATGGTCGTCCTTCACCGACGGGTTCTTCAGCATCACGTAGTAGCCCTCGGGGGCGATCACGATCTGCTGCACCGCCTGCTCGAGCCCGCACGCGGAGAACTGGCGCGACTCGGGATCGAACACCACCGGCCGCTCCTGCGCGGTCGGGTTGATCACCGTCGGGCCCGTGTAGGTCTTCACGATGCCCTTCGTCACGTCCTGCATGTAGGCGTACTCGCTCGGTGCGAGTACCAGATCGCGCTTCGTGTTCCGGTCGTCCATGGGCCTCCCTCTTTCAAGAATCCGTCCAGCCCCGAACGCCGCGATCACACGACGCGGTTGCTCGGCTTTGGAGCACCGTGGTGCTCCATCCGCGAGCTGTGCTCCATTCGGGAGCGCAGCCGTTCGATGCACGACCCCGCGCTCGCGTTGCGTGCCGCGAGGTCGCGGCGCCTACTGCGCGTCGGCCATCACGAAGCGGATCTTGAAGCCGCGCACGCGCACGGGCACGCGCTGGCCACTGCGCTCGCCGGGCGAGAACCGGCACGCCTTCAGCGCGGCGACCGCGGCCTGCGTCAGGCCGTGCTCGAGCCCCGACACGACGGTGATCTCTCTCGCGCGCCCGTTCTCGTCGACCACCAGATCGAGCACGACGGTGCCCTCGATGCCCGCGGCGCGCGCCTCGTCGGTGTACTTGCCGGAGCACGCGCCCTGGGGCAGCGGCATCTTCGTCACCTCGGCCGCGGCGGCGGGCGCCAGCTGCTTCGCCGGGCCGCCGCCGGAGGCGTCTCCGCCGGGCTGCGGCGTCGTCGTGTTGCCGACCTTCACCGCGGGGCCGCCGCCGGTGGAGGTCGACTCCATCGTCACGCCGAACACCGGCTGCGCGGGGGCATCGGTGGTTCCCACCGCGGCGTTCGGCGCGGCCGTCTCGGCGGGCGCCGCGGCGGCGATCTGCGGCTGCGCGGGGGCTCGCTTCGGTGCCGGCTTCGGGGCCACCTTCGCCGGCACCGGCGTGGGGACCGGCTCGGGCGGTTTCACGGGCTCCGGGGGCGGCGGCTCGGGCGGCGGCGGAGGCGGAGGCTCGGGCGCGGGCGGGGGCGTCACGACGGCGACCTCGATGCGCCGGTCGCGCTCGACCTCGGCGCGCGGCGGGAGCGTCGACAGTGCCTCGCCGAGCGCGAAGTGCGCGGCGACGCTGAGCACGGCGCAGACGAGGAGCGGCCGATCGATCACGTGGCGCTCACGTGCCTCCCGGCGGGACCATCGCCGCCGGATCGATCTGGATCGCGAACGACGTGATGCCGGCGGCCTTGATCGTGTCGAGCACCCAGATCACGCGGCCGTGCGACACGCTCTTGTCGCCGCTGATCAGCGCCTGGGTCTTCGGATCTTTCGCCACGGCGTCCTTCACCGTCGATCGTAGCGCATCGGGCGCGATCGGCTGCCCGTTCAGATAGAGCGCGCCGTCCTTGGTCAGCGTCACCGCGATCGTGGTGGGTGGCGCGGCGGTGCTCTGCGAGGCCTTCGGCAGGTCGACCTCGATCGCCTGCTTCGCGATCAGGTGCGCCGTCAACATGAAGATGATCAGCAGCACGAGCATGATGTCGACGAGCGGTGTCACGTTGATCTCGGCGACGATGCCGCGCCGGCGGCCGGCGGAGGCGCCCACGTCAGGCCACCTTCTTGAGGTGCGCCAGGATCGTGTGCGCGGTCGCCTCCGACGCCGCGACCGCGGTCTCGACGCGCCGGATGAACGCGTTGTAGGTCGCCACCGCGGGCAGCGCCACGAGCAGGCCCACGCCGGTGGCCACGAGCGCCTCGGCGATGCCCGTCATCACGGCCTCCGTGCCCTGCACCTTCGAGTGCGCGAGGTCGTTGAACGCGCGGATGATGCCGAGCACGGTGCCGAACAGCCCGACGAACGGTGCGTTGTTGCCGAGCGTGCCGAGGAACGCGATGCGCTTCTCGTAGCGCAGGCGCTCCTCCTCGAGCGCCGCGGCCTTGTGCTCCTCGACGGAGGCGGGCCCCTGGTCGGCATTCGCGAGGCACGCGCGCGCGACCGCCGCTTCCATCGACCGCGCGCCCGCGAGCTTGGCCAGCGCCTCGGCGGCGCCCTTGTCGCGGAGCGCCTTCATCGCCGCGGCCAGCTGCTCCTTCGGGACGCGCTCCTGCATGTAGAACCAGATCCGCTCGAACACGACCGCGATCGCGGCGAGCGAGAGCGCGAGCAGCACCCAGAGTACCCACCGCGAACCGACGCGGAGCATGAGGTCGAGCAGTTGAGCGTCGATGGTGTCGGTCTGGGTCATGCGTCTCTCTCCTTCAGAACCGGCCGCGCAGGCCGACGGTCGGAAGCACGTAGCGGATCACCTGGCCCGCGCTGACCTCCTCGGGGAGCAGCGCGATGTTGGTGACGTCGACGTAGAAGTCGAGCAGCCAGTTTCGCCACACCACGCGCTTGTCGACGCGCACGTCGAACCGCACGTAGCCGGCGGTGCGGGCGGTGTTGTAGCCCTCGGTGGTCGTCGCGGGCTTGCCGCTCTGGTACTGCACGCGCGCGCCGACGTCCCAGTTGCGCTTGAGCGGCAGACCGGCGACGACGTTGACGAGGTGCGTGCGATCGAAGTCGTACGGCGTCCACGCGCCGTCGCGGTAGCGCTCCGAGCGCGACAGCGTGTACGAGATCCAGCCGAACAGCCCCGACTTCGCCTGGCGGCGGAGCAGGAGCTCGCCGCCGTACGAGCGGCCGAGCTGCGGGCGGGTGAGCCGATCGATGAACATCTGCTGGTCGTCGTCGGTGACGGTCATCGTCGGGACCAGCGTCGGGTTCCCTTCCTCGACGAGCGTCGCCTGGTTGACCGACAGGTCGAAGATCGTCGGATCCATGTAGTTGAAGAACCCCTCGGCGGTGAGCTCGAACCGGTTCTCGAGCGGCACCTCGACGCCGAGGCTGGTCTGGAACGAGCGCAACAGGCCGAAGCGCAGCGGCATGATGTCGAGCCCGGGCAGCGGCAGGATGAACCGCGGCGGCTGGTGGTAGATGCCCGCGCTGCCCTTGAGCCAGATCGCGCTGTCGTCGGAGTCGGCCGGCACGTCGGGCAGCTCGCGCCGCGACAGCTCGTAGCGGACCGTGAGGCGCGGATCGACCGCCGGCTTCGTGGTCTCGCCGTCGTGCCAGACGTCCGCGCGCACGCCGGGGCGCAGCAGCCATTTCGGCGTCGGGCGGTAGAGCGCCTCGGCCCACAGGGCGACGTTGGTGAACCGATCGAGCTCGCCGGTGATCATCGATGCGGGCTCGGCCGCCATCGGCGCCTGCTGATCGATCAAGCGCAGCGAGCTCTCGAGCCCCGTCGTCAGCGTCAGCGACGTGCTCTGCTTGTACGCGACGACGACCGCGGGCTCGACCTGGAGGACCGAGAAGTTCGTGCCGAGCGACGTGGTGCGGTCCTGGCCGAGCACCGTGCGGAAGCTCGTCGCGAGCTTGCCGAACGTGCGGTGGTAGCGGAGGTCGAGGCGGTGAAAGCCGAGGACCAGCGACGGCTCGAGCGGCGGCGAGAGATCGTCGGGCGCGGCATCGGGCGCGGGCGTGAGCAGCTCGTCGCGCGCGCCGAACGCGAACATCGTCCAGCCGTTGTTCGCGGTGCCGCCGTCGAGGCGGAGCTGGTAGTCCCAGTACGACAGCGACACGCGGTTCGTCGCGAGCGACAGCACGAACCCGGGATAGCCGTAGCGCGCGGCGGCGGTGACGGTGGCGCCGAGGAACGGCACGGGCTGGCGCACGAGCCCGCCGGCCTGCAGGAGGTTCAAGTCGGCGTCGATCAGGTGCTCGTCGCGGCGCGCGCGCGCGGTGCGGCCGTCGACGATGCCGCCGGTGTAGCCGCCATACGGCACGGGGGCGCCGCCCGGATAGAACTGGATCTCGTCGATGAAGTTCGGGTGGATGACGGAGGGACCCGACAGCAGGTGATAGAGCAGCGGCACGCGCGTGCCGTCGAGGAGGAAGCCGGTCGAGCTCGGGCTCGCGCCGCGCACGATCGGAAACGGCAGCAGCGACACGGCGGAGGCGACGCCCGGCAGCGCCGCGACGACGCGGAACGGATCGCCGAACGTGCCCGGGATCTGCTTGATCTCGGGGCCGCGCAGCGTGATGCGCGAGACCTCCTCGCGGCGCTGATCGCCGGTGACGACGATCTCGTACGGGTCGTACCGATCGCGCTCGACGAAGTACGTCACGGCCAGCGCCTGCTTCTCCTTCAGCGCCTCTTGCTGGAGGAACGGGTTGTGGCCCGGCGCCGTGACGATCACCTTCGCGCTGCCCGGCGGTACCGGGAGCTCGAACCGGCCGCGCGCGTCGGCGTCGACCTCGTAGCGGTGATCGCCGACGACGACCGTCACGGTCGCGGAGGGCACCGGTGCGCGCGTGCCGAGCTGCACGAGCTTGCCCTTCAGGATCGCGCTCTTCGCGGGGCCGGTGTCCGCCGGCGGAGGCGGAGGAGGCGGCGG
>JAEUJX010000161.1 GCA_016794545.1 Myxococcales bacterium | reverse complement strand
CGTGTGGACACCCGCACAGCTGACCGAGGCGATCGGCACGATGAACGCGCTGGTGTTCGGCGCTGCGTACGGCGTCACGCACGCTGGCAACTTCGAGCACGGCACGAGCGTGCTGTCGCGCGTGACGCCCCGCGTGTCGGTCGGCGAGGAGGAGCAGCTCGCCGAGCTGCGCGCGACGCTCCACGCCGCCCGCGAGCGCCGCGTGCGCCCGGGCACCGACGACAAGGTGCTCGCGGGCTGGAACGGCCTCGCGATCGCGGGGCTCGTGCGCGCGTGGGAGGCGACGGGCCACGCCCCGGCGCTCGCGCTCGCCGAGCGCGCCGCGCGGTTCCTGCGCGACCGGATGATCGCGGGCGATGCGTCCACCTCCGCGTCGCCTTCGGCGGCGCTGCGCGGGTCGGGGCAGCCGGCGCTCGCGATCGCGCGCGTGTTCCACGGCGGGGTCGTCAAGGCGCTCGACGGCACCCTCGAGGACTACGCGTTCGTCGCCGACGGCTTCCAGCGCCTCGCCGAGGCCACGGGCGATCGCGCCTGGTGGGACCTCGCCGCGCGGCTCGTCGCCACGGCGCGCGCGACGTTCGTCGGCGAGGACGACGGCGTCGTCGTGTGCTACCTCGCGCCGGCGGGAGATGCGCTGCTGCCGCACCGGCCGGAGTCGCACCAGGACGGCGCGCTCCCGTCGGGCGCCGCGGTCCTGATGCGCGCGCTCGTGCGGCTCGGTCACGTCGCGGGTGACGACGACGCGATGAAGCTCGCGGAGCGCTACCTCGTGCAGCGGCTCGCGGGAGCGACGAGCGCGGGGACGGCGTGGGCGAACAGCGCGCTCCACGGCGTCCTCGACCTCTACCTCCACGGCCAGGTCGTCGTGATCCCCGACGGCACCGGCCGGGACGCGCTGCTCCGCGCGCTGCGGACGACGTACGCACCGACCGCGATGCTCGCCGGTCCGTGGGCGGCGGCGAGCGTCCTCGAGGCCAAGACGGCGTCACCGGCCGGCGAGGCGCGCGCGTTCGTGTGCACCGGGCCGACGTGCGCGGCTCCGGTGACCGAGCCCGCCGCGCTGGCCCAGCTGCTGGCACCGCGATCCGCGGGCGGCGACACCGCGTCGTAGCTCCGCGCGCGCCCGATCCCCGCGCGGAGAGCCACGCGTCACCTGCGACGGGGTAGCCCGTGTTCAGCGTGCACCCGTTGTGATACTCCCGGCGCCGGGTAGGTCGCATGCGCGTCATCTGTTGTCTCGTTGCCGTGGTGATGGCCGTGGGGTCCGGCGTTGCCGAGGCGGGGCCCGACGGCATCGTGGTCGAGTCGTACGTCGGTGCGCGTCCCGCGGACGCCGATCAGGTCCTCGCGCCGCTGATCCAGGAGATGCGGCGCCGCAAGTACCAGGTCGGCGCGGCGCTCGGGCAGGACTACGACGCGCGGGTCTCGCGCCCGTCCGCGGGCTCCGTGCGCGCGACCTTCGACGCCGAGGCCGACGCCGGCATCAAGCAGTGGGCGCAGGGCAAGTTCGAGGACGCGGTCGCGACCTTGCAGCCGCTGGTCGACGAGGCGCAGGCGAACCCGGGGGCGCTGATCGCGAAGCCCAGGCTCGCGGACGCGTACCTGAAGGCGCTGACCGGCCTCGGGCTGTCGAAGCAGCGGCTCGGCGATCCGGCGGCGGCGCGCGAGGCGTTCGACGAGGTGGTCCGCAGCTTCCCGACGGGCGGCGTCGCCCGCTCGACCTACGGGCCGCAGGCGGCCGCGGACTTCGACGCGCGCAAGAAGCAGGTGCTCGCCGATCCGAAGGGCCGGCTCGCCGTGAAGACTGCCGACGACGCGACCGAGATCTACATCAACGAGCGGCTCGAGCGCCGCGGGTTCACCGAGAAGGAGCTGGTGCCGGGCACGTACCGGGTCGTCGCGAAGCTCGGCTCGCTGGTGTCGCGCGTCCACCGCGTCGAGGTGCGCGCCGGCGAGGAGCGGACGATCCAGATCGATCCGGCGTTCGACTCCGCGCTGCGCACGGCCGGCTGGGCGGGCTTCTCGTTCGAGTCGGCGGCCGACAGCGAGGACCACGAGGCCGCCTTCGCCGCGCGGTTCGGCACCGCGATCGGGGCGCCCGCCGTCGTGGTCGTCAGCATCGACGACGTGCGCGGCAGCCGCGCGATCGTCGGCGCGCTCGTCCAGCTGAACGGCAAGGAGATCCGGCGCGCGTCGCTCGCGCTCGCCCCGGCGCCGAGCCAGGAGCGGTTCGAGGTGCTCGCGCGCTTCCTGGTCGGCGAGAACGTGACGACCGGCATCGACGTCGAGCTCGACGGAGCGATGCCCGTGTTGACCGGCGGCGGCGGAACGAAGATCGGCCCGAGGCCCGAGCGTCCATCCGCGCCCGCGTCGCGCTGGGTCGGCTGGCCGGTGATCACGAGCGTGGTGGCGCTCGGCGCGATCGGCGTGTCGGCCTACTACCTGTCGAAGGACGGCGACTGCAAGGACGGCTCGACGAACCCCGCGTGCGAACCGGTCTACGAGACCAAGACCGGCGCGATCATCGGGTTCGCCGGCGGCGGCGTGATGGCCGCGCTGACCGTGTACCTGATCGTGACGTGGCCCTCGGCGCCGAAGTCGACGACCGCGTTCGTCGCGCCCGCCGGCGTCGACGGCGCCGTGGCCGGCATCTCGGGGAGCTGGTGATGCTTCGCCGGCTCCGGTTCCTCCGGTACGCGATGGCGTTCGAGCGCGCGTTCACGAGCGACGAGTGGGCCGAGGTCGCGTCGCACTTTCACCCCGAGGCGACGTACGAGATGATCGGCAGCGGCACCGAGTGGGACCGCGTCGTTCGGTACCCGCAGGGGATCACGGCGTACTTCAAGGTCATGCTCGACGCGCTCGATCGCCGGTTCCAGAGCCGCACGCCCGGGCTCGACGGGATGCCGCGCATGAAGGACGGCGTGTTCACGCTGCCGTGGAAGGCGCGCTACGTCTCGCAGGCCGGGCAGCTGACGCTGCACGGCGTCTCCCGCTGCACGTTCAAGGACGGCCTCATCTACACGCTGTCCGACACGATGGACGCCGACGAGTGCCGCCAGTGGGGCGCCCTGATCGGCGTGGTCCCGAAGTCCGCGTAGCTATCCGAGCTGCGCGCGCAGATCCTCGAGGACGCGCGCGGGCGCGCGGACCACGAAGCGCGTGCCCTCGTCGCCGTGCTCCTCGACGAGCACGGTCGTGCGCTCGTGGATCAGGTGCGCGACCCGCTGCTGCGCCCACGGCACGACGAGCTCGGTCTCCTCGAGCTTGCCGACGAAGAACTCGATCAGCAGGTCGCGCAGGCGGGCGACGTCGCCCTTGTCCTTCGCGGACAGCTGGATCGCGCCGGGATAGCGAGCCGCGAGCGCGGCGCGGCCGGCCTCGTCGACGCGATCGATCTTGTTGAGCAGGAGCCACGACGGAGCCTCGTCGGCCTCGATCTCGCGGAGCACCTCGCGCGTGACGGCGAGCTGGTCGGCCATCGCCGCGTCGGAGGCGTCCACCACGTGGAGCAGGAGGTCCGCATCACCGGCCTCGTCGAGCGTGGAGCGGAACGACGCGACGAGGTCGTGCGGCAGCTTCTTGATGAAGCCGACCGTGTCGGAGATCAGGATCGGGGGCTCCGTCGGCGGCTGGAGGCGCCGGACCGTGGTGTCGAGCGTCGCGAACAGCTTGTCGGCGACGTAGACCTCGGAGGTCGTGAGCGCGCGCATCAGCGACGACTTGCCGGCGTTGGTGTAGCCGACGATCGCGACGGTCGGCAGCTCGCTGCGGCGGGTGCGCCGCGTCGCCGCGCCGCCCTCGATCTGCGAGAGCTCGTGCCTCAGCTCGGCGATCCGGTCGCGGATCCGCCGGCGATCGAGCTCCAGCGAGGTCTCGCCGGCGCCCTTGCCGCCGACGCCGCCGCGCACGCGGTCGCCGCCGCCGCCGGTCTCGCGCAGCCGCGGCGCGAGGTACTTGAGGCGCGCGATCTCGACCTGCATGCGCGCCTCGCGGGTGCGGGCGTGGCGGTGGAAGATCTCGAGGATCACGCTCGTGCGATCGAGGACGTCGACGCCGGTCGCTTTCTCGAGGTTGCGCTGCTGCGTCGGCGACAGATCGTGATCGACGAGCACGACCTTGGCCTTCGCCTTCGGCTCCACGATCTCGCCTGCCTCGTCCTCGTCCTCGCCCTCGTCGTCGTCCACGTCGTCCTCGAGCTCCTCGTCCAGGTCGTCGTCGCCGGACTTCTTCGAGCCCGGCTTGACGTAGGCCTCGACGAACCCCGGGCCGCCGGTCCACGTCGCGAGCTCGGCGAGCTTGCCCTCGCCGAGCACGATGCCCGACGCGAGCTTGCCGCGGCGCTGCGTGACGCGGCCGATCGGGTCGAGGCCGAGCGTCTTCGCGAGCCGCTCGAGCTCGGCGATCGACGACGCGAGCTCGGCGTCGGTCACGCCGGGTAGCTGCACCGCGACGACGACGGCCGGCGGACGCTCGTCACCGAGCGCGGAGAGTCGGGAGCCGGTGTCGAGTGCCATGGGCGGCGGACCCTACCAGACCCCGAGATCCTTGGCGAAGCGCAGCACGACGTCGTTGAAGGCGCGGTGCGCTTCGGCGTGGAGCATGTGTCCGGCGCCGCGGAGGATCTCCAGGCGCGCGTCGGGCAGGTGGGCGAACAGCGCGTCGAGCGTGGGGCGGAAGTACGCCGCGCTCTTCTCGCCGCCGACGAGCTGCACCGGCGTCGTGATCGCGCGCAGCTCGGCGTACCGCGGGCGGTACCCGATCAGGGCGACCGAGTCGGCGCGGATCGCGTCCCACTTCGCCTTCGAGCGGTCCTGGAACGCCTTCGGCATCCGGGCGTACGCGGCCTCGCCGAGCACGGTGCGGAGGAAGCGCTCGGCGGCCGCGGGCCCGCCGTCCGCCTCGGCGATCCGGTCGAGCTCGGCCAGGAACCCGGCGGGCGCCGCGGGCCCGTCGTCGGAGGCCGCCATCGGAGGCTCGATCAGCACCGCGCCCGCGATCCGCCCGGGGTGGCGGCGCAGCAGCTCCAGCGTCACCACCGCGCCGAAGCTCGAACCGATGGCGATCGTCGGCTCGCCGGAGGGGACGCGCGCGCCGGCCTCGTCGGCGAGCTCCTCGACGGAGCCCGAGCCGCGATCGTAGGCGTCGAGGACGAAGTGCTCCCTCAGCGGGCCGGCGAGCTGGATCGACCACGTCGAGTGGTCGGCCGCCGAGCCGTGGACGAGCAGGAGGCGGGGCATGGGCTATGATTGCCACACATGGTGCCCGAGGACGGAGATCCGCCGCGTCCGCGCACCAGCCCGGGAGGCGACGACGCGTTCGCGGCGACGATCGCCCCGAGCCTGCCGGGGCAGGCGGGCGTGCCGGGCGTGCCCACGCTCCCGCTCGCCGCGGGCACCCCGTCCCCGCCGTCGAAGATGCTGTCGGCGATGGAGTCGGACCAGACGATGGCCGCCCCGATCGCGAGGGACGGCTCCGCCGGTCCGCGCAGCGCTGCCGACGGCAGCGCGGAGGTGATCGCGAGCGCACTGCCGCCGCTGCCGACGATCCCGCACGCCTCGTACAAGACCGACAAGGAGATCGCGCGCGGCGGCATGGGCCGGATCGTCGCGGCCGAGGACCAGCGCCTCGGGCGCCCGGTCGCGCTCAAGGAGCTGATCGATCCGAACCCCGACGCGCTGGGCCGGTTCCAGCGCGAGGCGCTGATCACCGCGCGGCTCCAGCACCCGAGCATCGTGCCCGTCTACGAGGCGGGGCAGTGGCCCACCGGCGAGCCGTTCTTCGCGATGAAGATGGTGCAGGGCAAGCCGCTCGATCAGGTGATCGCTGCGGCGAAGACGCTGCAGGAGCGCCTCGCCTTGCTGCCGCGGATCACGGCGGCGGTGGACGCGATCGCGTACGCGCACAGCAAGCGCGTGATCCACCGCGACCTCAAGCCCGCGAACGTGCTGATCGGCGAGTACGGCGAGACCGTCGTGATCGACTGGGGCCTCGCGAAGGACCTCGATGCGACCGACGCCGGCATGCACTCCGAGGAGCGCGCGCCGCGCTCGGCCTCGGAGAAGAAGCCCGCGAAGCCGACGGTCACCTCGACGTCTTCGACGTTGACCATCGCGGGCGCCGTGATGGGGACGCCGGCGTACATGGCGCCCGAGCAGGCCCGCGGCGAGCCGCTCGACGAACGCGCGGACGTGTTCGCGCTCGGCGCGATGCTCTATCACCTGCTCGCCGGCGTGCCGCCGTACAACGCGCGCACCGCGACCGACGTGATCGCGGCGGCGGCGCTCGGCCGCGTGGTGCCGCTGCTCGATCGCGAGAAGCACGCGCCGCTCGACCTCGTCGCGATCGTCAACCGCGCGATGGCGCAGGAGACCTCCGACCGCTACGCGAACGCCGGCGAGCTCGCCGAGGAGCTGCGGCGGTTCCTCACCGGCCAGCTGGTCGGCGCGCACCACTACACGCCGTGGCAAAAGGTCCGCCGGTTCGTGAAGAAGCACCGCGCGGCGGTCACGATCTCCGCGCTCTCGGTCCTCGCGTTCGCGGTGCTCGGCACGCTCGCGATCCGGCGGATCGTCGAGGAGCGCGACGCGGCCACGCGGGCGCGCGAGATCGCGGTCACCCGCAAGGAGGCGGCCGAGAAGCTGATCGATCGCATGCTGTCCGACGTGAAGGACCGCCTGCAGCAGATCGGCCGGCTCGACATCCTGTCGAACCTGGGCGGCGAGATCCGCGACTACTACGGCACGCTGTCGCGGATGCCCGGTGGCATGCCGCCGGAGGACAACGATCGCATGGCGCTCGCGGTCGACCTGGTCGGCATCGCCGAGCGCGAGTCCGGGCGCCTCGATCAGGCCCTGAAGACCTGGACCGACGCGCGCGCGAAGCTCGCCGCGACGGTCACCGACGAGAAGGATCCGAGGACGCTGCTGCGTCGCCGGATGATCGCGCGGTTCGACTTCGAGATCGGAACCGTGCACCAGGCCCGCGGCAAGTGGCCCGCGGCGGTCACGGCGTTCACGCTCGCGAGGAAGGAGTTCGACGCGCTCCGCGAGGAGGCGCCGAACGACCGGACGATCCTGCTGATGGCCGCCGACACCCACGACAAGCTCGGTGACCTCCTCCGCAACGACGGCAAGATCGATCAGGCGCTCGAGGAGTACATGGAGGCGAAGACCGAGCGCGAGCTCGCGGGCAGCCGCGCGTCGAGCCGGCCCTCCGAGGAGATCCTCGCGCTGTCGACCAGCCACCTGAAGCTCGGCAGCGTGTACCAGGCGCGCGGCGAGTCGGCGACGGCGCTCGAGTCGTACCGCTCGGCGCTCAAGCTGCGCGAGACGCTGATGTCGGGCCAGCCCGACAACGTCGAGGTGATCGAGAAGGTGCTCGACGTGCGGAGCACGCTCGCCGAGCTCCAGCGGCAGATCGGCGACGACAAGAGCGCGATCGAGACCTACCGCGCGGCGGTCCCGATCGCCGAGATGCTCGCACGCCGCGATCCGACGAACACCACCTGGAAGCGCCAGCGCGCGAACCTCCTCGCGGACCTCGGCTTCGCGATGCTCGACTCGGGGGAGTTCAAGCCCGGGCTCGCGCAGCTGCAGGCGGCGCTCGAGCTCCAGAAGGAGCTGGTCGCCAAGGATCCGAAGTCCTCGGCGTGGCAGAGCGACATGTCGCGTTCGCTGACGCGCGCCGGCGACGGGCGGATGTACCTCGGCGAGGTCAAGGAGGCGATCGAGCGCTACGGCGCCGCGCTCGACATCCGGCGCAAGATCGCGAAGGGCGATCCGAAGAGCGCGCCGTACCGCCGCAGCGTGGCGTGGGCGTACGCGAAGCTCGCCAACGCCTTCGCGTTCAAGGGCGATGCGACGGGCGCGATCGCGGCGCACGAGGAGGCGCTCGAGCTACGCACGCAGCTCGTCACCGAGGCGCCGGCGCACTCGGGCTACAAGAACGAGCTCGCCTCGACGGAGATCGCGCTCGGACGCGTGCTCGCAGCCACCGACGCGAAGCGCGCGAAGCAGCTGATCGACTCCGGCCTGACGCGCGCCCGCGCGATGGTGTCGGGCGACGCGATCAACACGGAGTGGAAGGAGACGCTGACCCAGGGGCTGCTCGCCCAGGCGGAGGCCGCGCGGCTCGCGAACGACCGCGCGGGGCGGATGACCGCGCTCGCCGAGGCGCGCACGCTCGCGCACACGCAGATGGAGCGCGCGCCGCAGAACGCGCACTGGCCGGGCTACGTCGCGGAGGTCCACACCGGGCTCGCCGAGCTGGCGGCCGACCGGAGGGCCGCGGCCGCCGAGTGGAAGATCGTGCGCGACACGCTCGAGCCGCTCGCCAGGGCCGAGCGCCTCCCCGCGACGCGCAAGGCGTTGCTCGACCGAGCGCGCGGCAGCAGCGAGCGGTGACCTCCCGGCACGCCGGGCGTTGCGTTACGATGGTCCCATGGCGGATGACGAAGTCGTCGAACGCGGGTTCATGGGCAAGAGCCGCAGCAAGGTCTGGACCTATCTGATCTTGATGATGGTGCTCGTCGGGCTCGTGGTCGTGGTCAACGTCGTGTGGAAGAACCCGACCGCTGCCTCCGAGGGCTTCAGGAGCTTCTTCGGGCTGCCGAGCTGGGCGCTCGCGACCGTGATGTTTCTCGCCGGTGCGATCATCTTCTGGGCGGGCCTCAAGATCGAGACCGACTGGCCGGAGGCGATCGGCGCGTTCTTGATCGCCGGCAGCGTCGCGTGGTTCCAGCTGATCATCGGCTGGAACAAGTTCGAGCTCGGCCTCGTCGTCGTGCCGTACATCATCCCGCTGGCCGTGTTCGGCCTGCTGCTGATGTACGGGATGAAGAAGAGCGTCTAAGGCTTGTACTCGTCGGCGCCGATGTCGCGCCGACCTTCCTGGGGCCGCGCATCGCGATCGATGTCGGTGGCGAGCGTCGCCGCGGCATCGGCCATGTTGCGCGCCGCGCTCGCGGACGTGATGCGGAAGTAGCGCGGCGATGCGTACATCGCCGGGTCCTGGACGTCGAACGCCGGGTCGCCCGTCAGGTTGCCACCGGTCGGCACGGTGGCCCCCACCTCGTAGAGCGAGCTGGTGACGATGCAGTTCGCCAGGTTCGTGCGGTTGTTGATGAACATGCTGTCCGACAGGTTCGTCGTCGTCACGCAGTTGACGCCGCGGCCCGGCACCGTGCTGAGCGACGAGTTCTCCGCGACCGTGTTGAACTCGAACCGGTCGCTCGCCGAGATCGAGCCGAGCGTCAGGCCGCCGGTCGACGAGACCGACGGCGTGCCGTTCACGACGAACAGCGAGTTCGTGATCGCATAGGCGGTCATCTGGATGTTCGCGCCGCCGGCCGCGTTGCGCGTGACGACGCAGCCGTCCATCACCAGCGTGCCCGCGCTCGCGAGGATGCCGAGGCCGCTGTTGGCGGCGACGATCGCGCGGTCGAGCGTCAGCTTGGGATCGTCCTGCGTCATCACGATGCCGTGCGCCGAGCTCCCGCCGGTCGCTCCGCTGATCTCGAGGCCGTGAATGTGGACGTCGGCGGTGCTGCCCTTGATCTCGAGCACGGAGCCCTGCTGGGACCGCTGCATCTTCGCGCCGGGCGTGGCGTAGACGTCGAGCCGGCCCTGCGGCTCGAGCACGGTCAGGTTGTCGAAGATGGTTCCGCCGTCGACCTTGATGATCCGGCGGTCGGTCTTCTCCGCCGCATCGACGTTCGCGCACGGCTCCGCCTTCGTGCACATCGAACCATTGCCGGTCGGATCGACGTAGGCGACGTCGGACTCGTCGGCGCATCGCCCGCTCTCCTCGCAGACCTGCGAGGTGCAGTCGGTGTGCGCGCGGCAGGTGCCGCAGGTCTGGTCGGGCTGGCAGACCGGCAGCGGGTTCGCGCAGTGCGCGTTCGTCACGCACGGCACGCAGACCTTCCTGTCGGTGTCGCACGCCGGCGTGCCCGCCATCCCGGTGCAGTCCGGATCGGATGTGCACGAGCCGCCGATCGGACCGTCTGGCGGCGGGCAGTTCTCGGGATCCTCGGCCGCGTGAAGCTGGCAGTACTTCTCGCTGGTCTTCATGCAGCCGGCGAGCACCACGACGAGGAGCAGCGCCCGCCTCAAAACGCGGTCCTCCAGGCGACCGTCGCACCGCCCTTGACGAACGACATCGAGACCGGCGGGGGCGGCGAGTCCGCCGGCTTCCCCGCGCGCAGCAGGAGATACGTGCCGAGGCCACCGACCGCGAGGCCGCCGATCGCGACGCCGATGCCGAGCGCGCGCGTGTCGCGGTACTCGGGCTTCTCGCCGGTGTCGGTCTCGCTCGTCGCGTACAGCACGATGCCCGTGACGAGCAGCGCGCCGCCCGCGCCGATCACGGCGAACGGCACGAGCTTGCTCCTCGGCGACGGGGGAGGGCGGGGCACCTCGAGCGCGACCTCGAGCGCGGTCGGCTTGCCCTTCACGATCGTGACCGATCTCACCGCGTCGACGCGGCCGTCCGCCGACACCGTGATCTCGTGCGGCCCCGCCGAGAGCGACACGTCGAGCGGCGTGGCGCCGGCGGGCTTGCCGTCGATCACGACCTGCGCGCCGGGCGGGTTCGACGTCAGCGTCAGCTGGCCGACGGAGATGTTCGCGCTGCCGAGCAGCGCCGACATCAGCTCGTCACCCGCCATCACGAGCGCCGTGTCACTGCACCGCTCGCACGTGCGCTTCTCGGCGATCGGCTCGGTGCCGCGCTCGAACCAGTAGCCGGTGAACGTGACGTCCTTGCCGGCGCCGACGTCGACGCGTACGACGACGATCGTCGCGGACGACGCCTTGTCCTCGACGAGCTTGCGCGCGCAGCTCGTGTCCTCGAGGACGAAGCAGTCGCCGAGCTTCGCGGTCGAGTCCGCGGGCAGCGCGGAGGTGACCAGCCGGTGGCCGTGCGACGCCAGCCAGCCCTCGATCAGCGCCTTGACCTGTGGCTGCATCGACGGCTCGCCCGTGACGACGACGCCGATGTCGCCGCGCGCGGTTCCCGCGAGCGCGATCACGAGCAGAGGCGCGAGGATCGTCAGGGCTCTCATCACTTCATGCGCTCGATGCTGACGGGCTTGTCGGCGCTGATCACGATCGGCAGCTTCTCGTCGTAGCCGCGATCGGTGTTGACGAGGCGGAGCGTGTGCTTGCCGACGGGCACCATGCGCGTGATCGGAGTATCGCCCAGGCGCTTGTTGTCCAGGTACACCGTCAGCACCGGGAACGCGCGAACCTCGAGCTTGCCCTGCGCCTTCTTGACTTCGGGCGGCTTCGGTAACTGTGCATCGATCGTACTCCCCGCGTCGACCGGCACCGGCGCCGGCGCGTCGGGCGGCGGCGGCGGCGCCGGCGCGGAGGCGTCGGCGGGTGTGGCTGCATCGGCGGGCGGTGGTGCGGCATCGACCGGCGTCGGCGGAGCCGCGGCGGCGTCGATCGTCGGCGGGGCCACGCTCGCCACGGTGTCCGGCGATCCGGCGCCGGCGTCGGGCGCGGCCTTGTCGCCGCGTACCTTCGCGACGATCAGGAACGCGCCCGCCGCGCTCGCGAGCGTGACCAGCACGACGAGCGCGATCTTGAGCCCGTTCCCCCGTCGCGGGGGGGCCGCCGAACGCGGCGGGCCCTCGAGCGTCCCGGTGCGCGCCTGCATCACCGACGACACGCTCGGCGCGGCGTACGCGATCTGGGCGGCCGGCATCTGGTGCTGCGGCGTCCCGCTCGGTCCGACCGAGCCGTCGGCGATCGTCCGCGCGCCGGGCGGCAGCGGCACCGGCGTCATGCCCTGACCGGAGCCCATCGAGCGCTGCCGCATCAGGCTGCCGCGCAGCTGCGCCTGCTGCGGGAACCGCTCCTGGAGGAGCTGGATCAGCATCTCGCGCCCGCGCTTCGGCGCGTCGTGGCACTCGAGCAGGTCGTGGATCGCGGCCTCGGCCGTCGGATAGCGCGCCGGCAGGTCGCGCTCGAGCAGCTTCATCACGACCTTCTCGAGGTCCTTCGGTATGTCGCCGCGGATCGAGCGCGGCCGCGGGATCTGACCGAACAGCACCGCCGCGAGGGTCGAGCGCGTGTCCTCGCCGACGAACAGCCGCCGGCCGACGAGCATCTCCCACAGCATCACGCCGACCGCGAACAGATCGCTGCGGCCGTCGAGCGGGGACCCGTTCGCCTGCTCGGGGCTCATGTACGCCGGCTTGCCCTTGATGAACACCGACGCGGTGGCCTCGCTCGCCGAGCGCGCCTTCGCGATGCCGAAGTCGGAGACCTTGACCGCGCCCTCCCACGACAGCAGCACGTTGTGGGGCGACACGTCGCGGTGGACGATGCCGCGCATGTCGGCGCCGCCCGGCAGGTCGTGTGCGTAGCCCAGGCCGCGCAGCACCTCGCTGATCGTGAAGATCACGACCGGGATGGGCAGGAGGCCGGTCGAGTTGAGCCCGTCGAGGTCCTTGCCCTCGACCAGCTCCATGACCAGGAACAGCCCGCCGTCGGGGCCGCGATCGAAGTCGAGGACGCTGACGATGTTCGGGTGCACGAGGCGAGAGCTGAGCTGCGCCTCGGCGACGAACATCGACGAGAACGCCGGGTTGTCGGAGAACCCGGGCAGGACGCGCTTGATCGCGACCTTCCGCGAGAAGCCCTCGGCGCCGATCGTGGACGCGAGGAACACCTCGGCCATCCCGCCGCCACCGAGCCTCTGCTCGAGGCGATACTTCCCCAGGACCGCCGACATCGGTCCGACGATACTACGCTGGCGTGAAGGCGTGAGGACCGGCGATCCCGCGCGCCGCGAAGTAGCGCTGCGTCGCCTCGATGTGCGTCGAGAACGCGAGCACCTCCTCGACACCGGCCGGACCATGGATCACGCCGCGCTCGCTGGTCTCCGTGTTCGTCTGAAACGGAGGTAACGCAGCCTTCGAAACCGGCGCGGCGACGCCGAACAGCATCACGCGGTTGGGCCGCGGCGAGCTCGACTCGAACCACAGGGGCTCGATCGTCTGGGCGTCGATCCGGAGGCCGGTCTCCTCGAACACCTCGCGGGCGCCGCCCTGCCGCCACGTCTCGTGCTCCTCGAGGAAGCCGCCGACCAGGGCGAGCTTGCCGATCTGCGGTGGGATGGCGCGCCGCACGACGAGCAAGCCGCTCGTCGGTCCCTCGACGATCGGCACCAGCACGACCGACACCGGGACCGGGTTGGCCCACACCTGCGTGGTGCAGCCCGTGCACGTGCGCGGGTAGGTCGCGGCCTCGGTGTACCGGGTACCGCAGAACGAACAGAACGTGTCGCGGAGGTTGGTCATGACGCCCCTGAGATGCTCACCGCGGGATCAACGACTCCTGGCCCTTCTCGCGCATGACCGTGCGCCAGGCCTCGATCAGCCTCACGAACGCCTCGGCCAGCTCGGGGTCGAACTGCGTGCCCGCGCAGCGCTCGATCTCGCCGATCGCGACCTCGTGCGGGAGCGCGCGGCGGTACGCGCGGTCCGACGTCATCGCGTCGTAGGCGTCGGCGATCGCGACGACGCGGCCGACCAGCGGGATGCGATCGCCGGCGAGCTGTCGCGGATACCCGCCGCCGTCGAACCACTCGTGATGGCACCAGCAGCCGTCGATCAACGGGTGCAGGCACGGGACCGGGTCGAGGATGCGCTTGCCCTTCTCGGGGTGCTGGCGGAACACCGCGACCTCCTCGGGGGTCAGCTTGCCCGGCTTGTTCAGCATGTCGTACCGCACGCCGATCTTGCCGACGTCGTGCATCACGCCCGCCTGGACGATCCGCCGGACCTCGGCGTCGGGCAGCGTCAGCCCGCGCGCGATGATCTCCGAGTAGACCGCGACGCGCTCGGAGTGTCCGCGCGTGTACATGTCGCTCTCCTCGAGCGCCTGCGCGAAGCCCGCGACCGTCTGCTGGAACATCTCCTCGAGGGACAGGTTGGCCCGCACGAGGTCGTCGTTCGTGGTGCGCAGCTCGCCGTAGAGGCGGGCGTTGTCGATCGCGCTCGCCGCGCGCGAGGCCAGTACCGACAGCATCTTGCGGTGGCCCTCGTCGAACTTCTTCGTCGGGGTGAACGAGAACACGTTGAGGACGCCGACCATGCTGCCGCGCACCTGTAGCGGCACCGCGATGAACGACGACAGCTCCGCCACCATCTGGTGCTCCGTGAAGAACCGCGAGGCCTTCCCGCCGTGCGCGACGACGGGCACGCCTTGCGCGAACTGCTCGGTGATCACGCCGAACGCGGGGGAGGGCAGGCCGAGCTTCGGCGCGTCGTCCGCCGCGACGATCTTCACGCGCTCCTCGTACGCGCCGCTCCGCGGGTCGCGCAGGTGCAGCGTCGCGACGTCGGCCTTGGCCTCGTCCAGCGCGGCGCGCAGCACGACGTCGAGGATGTGATCGATGTCGTGCGAGAGCGCGATCGCCTCGGACACCTTGTAGATCGTGAGCGCCTCGCGGAGGCGGATGTTCTCGGCCTGGAGCCGCTGGCGGTACAGCGCGCGATCGACGACGTGGATCACCTCCTCGACCTTGAACGGCTTCAGGAGGTAGTCGTAGGCGCCCTTCTTCATCGCCTCGATCGCGGTCTCGACCGTGCCGAAGCCCGTCATCAGCACCGTCAGCACGCCGAGCCGCTCGGCCTCGATCTTCTCGAGCAACTGGAGCCCGGAGATCTTCGGCATCTTGAGGTCCGTGATCACGAGATCGTACGGACGCAGCCGCAGCTCGGTCAGCGCCTTCTCGCCGTCCTCGACGGTGTGAACGGTGAAGCCCTCGAGCGAGAGAAACTCGGCGAGGATCTCGCGGATCACCCGCTCGTCGTCGACGACGAGGATCCGCGCGCTCTCGGTCGGCTCCGCCGACATCAATGGTTGTCGCCTCGCAAGCTCGGCGACCCCGCTACTCTGCGGGCGCCGGTGCCACCGGCGTCTCGGTGGTCGTCCCCGTCCCGCCCGCGGTCGGTGACGCCTTCGGCGCCATCGGATCCGGCAGCGCCGAGTTACGGCCGTTCTCCTTGTCCGACGCCTGCTGCTGCGCGAGCCACGCCTCGCGCGCCGACAGCGCCTTCTTGCGCTCGTCCTCCGCCTTGCCCTTCGCGGACTGCGCCTTCTTCGCGCGGTCCTGCTCCTGCTTCGGGAACCAGGCGTAGTCGACGCCCTTCGGCGACACGTTGTTCTTCTGAGCGAGCTGCGCCTTCGCGAGCTCGAACTGCGCCTCGCGCCAGTACATGTTCTCGAGCGCCGCGCGGTGGTGCTTCTTCGCGTAGTTCGCGTAGGCCTCGTAGTACTTCACGCGGGCCTTCGCCGCCTTGTTCGCCGCCTCCGCCGCGTGCAGCTCGCGCGCGGCCTGGTTGATGCGGTTGTTATCGGCCGAGCTCTCCGCGCTCTTCTTGTTCGACAGCGCCGAGTCGACCGCGAGCCGGCTCGCCTTCTCGTCGTTCTTCACGACGGACAGCTGGGCCTTGGCCTCCTGCGCCTCGGCCTCGGCGTTCGCGTGCTCCATCTTCGCGACCTGATACGCGCTCTGCACGCCCTCGATGGCGGCGCGCTGCTGGTCGATGGGCACGCGGGCGATGTGCATGTCATCGAAGTGTTTCGACAGCGGGCCGGACGGTGAATCCGACGAGCCGCCGCACGCCGCTGCCACGGACAGCACCCCGATCGCGAACATCTTTGACAAGGAACGCATAGGTGACGAGGAGCCTACAACAGGCGCCTCCCGCGAGCTACCATCTGAGGCCGATGACCGTGCTGCTCGCCGTCGATGTGGGGAACACCAACACGGTGCTCGGGGTGTTCCGCGACGAGACGCTCGCGGCGAGCTGGCGGATCCAGACCGTCGCGGAGCGCACCTCCGACGAGTACGCGGTGCTCCTGAAGACCCTGCTCGACATGGAGGGCTTCCCGTGGAAATCGATCGACGCCGGGATCATCTCGTCGGTCGTGCCGCCCGCGGTGTTCGGGCTGCAGCGGTTCTTCAAGCACTACTGCGGCGGGCCCGCGCTGATCGTCGGTCCGGGCATCAAGACCGGCATGCCGATCCTCTACGAGAACCCGCGCGAGGTCGGTGCCGACCGCATCGTCAACGCGGTGGCAGCGTTCGAGGACTACAAGCAGGGCTGCATCGTCGTCGATTTCGGCACCGCGACCACGTGGGACGTCGTGACGCCGAAGGGCGAGTACCTCGGCGGCGTGATCGCCCCCGGCATCCAGATCAGCGCCGAGGCGCTGTACGAGCACGCGGCGAAGCTGCCGCGCGTCGAGCTCGCCCGGCCCGGCAAGGTCGTCGCCCGCAACACGGTGGCGTCGATGCAGGCCGGCCTGGTCTATGGATACGCCGGCATGGTCGACGCGCTGGTCGACCGGATCCGCGCCGAGGTCGAGTGGCCGGCGAGGTGCATCGCGACCGGCGGCCTCGCGCCGCTGATCGCGACGGAGACCCGCACGATCGAGGCGACCGACGACCTCCTGACGCTGAAGGGCCTGAAGATCCTCTACCAGAGGAACGCATGACGGGACGCCCATGGACCTGACACCGCTCGATCCTGGCCTGCTGTCCACCGCCGCGCAGCGCGCGCTCGGTCCGGGGCCCGGACGGATGATGGCGAGCAGGGGCATGATGCCGCTGCCGCCGGCCGACCAGGTCGCGGTGCTGTATCAGCTGTCGCTCGACGCCGACCCGATGATCGCGGGCGCGGCGCGCGCCACGGCCTCGGGCCTCCCCGACAAGCTGCTCGCGGGCACGCTCGCCGATCCCTCGCTCGATCCGCGCATCCTGCACTTCTTCGGAGAGCGCTCCGTCGAGAAGGTGGCGGTGTTCGACGCGATCGCGCTGAACCCGAGCGTCGCCGACGACACGCTCGCGCTCCTCGCGGGCCGCGGCGACGCGCGCGCCGTCGATCTGATCGCCACGAACGAGCAGCGTCTGCTCCGTCACCCCGAGATCATCGCCGCGATGTACATGAACCGCCGCGCGCGGATGTCGACCATCGATCGCGTGGTCGAGCTCGCCGTGCGCAACCACGTGCGCGTGCCCGGCCTCGCGTGCTGGGACGAGGTCGCGCGCGCGTTGACCGGCGGCGCGGTGGCGACGGCCAAGGACGATGCGATCTTCGAGTACGCCGCGGACTCGCTGTCGGGCGGCGACGACTCCGCGCTGACCACGGGCGATGTCGATGCCGAGGGCGAGGCCGACGAGTCAGTCGACGAGCAGCGGCTCCAGACGGTGAAGAAGGTCGTCGAGGAGAAGCAGATCCCGATCTCCGAGATGTCCGTGCCGGCGAAGATCCGGCTCGCGACGCTCGGCAACGCGTTCGCGCGCGCCACGCTGATCCGCGACCCGATCCGGCTGGTCTCGATGGCGGCCATCAAGTCGCCCGGTGTAACCGACATGGAAGCGGCGGCGTACGCCCGGAACCAGTCGCTGGCCGAAGACGTGATTCGCTACATTGCGACCCGGCGAGAGTGGACCAAGATGTATGGAGTCAAGGTCAGCCTGTGCCGCAACCCGAAGACCCCGATCGCCGAGGCGACCAAGCTCTTGCCGTTCCTGCGCGAGAAGGATCTGGTGTTCCTGTCGAAGAGCAAGGGCGTGCCGTCGGCGCTGGTGGCGCAGTGCCGGAAGCTGCTGATGCAGCGCCGCGGGACCGGGGACAAGAAGCCGGGCCGGTGAGCCCGCCGGCGCGCGGGCCGTCGTTCGTCGCGCGCATCGGGCTCGCGATCACGCAGCCGCGGTGGGCGCTCTCGCTCGGCGCGGACCGCGACCTGGCCGGCCGCTCGGGCTCGGACCTGATCGCGCTGATCGGCCTCTTGCTCCTCGCGACGCAGCTGCGCGGGCTGTTCGCGAGCGCTTGGCTCGGAACGGCCGTCGACGCCAGCCTCGGTCTGCGGGCCGCGATGCAGGTGCTGACGCGGACGCTGACCGTCGATCTCGGATTTCTCGTCGTCGCCGCGTTCCTGCTGTTCGCGGCAGCGGGCGCGAAGCGCAACCTCGGCCGCGCGTTCGATCTCGCCTGTGTCGCCGCGATCCCGCTCGTGCTCGTCGATCTGACCGCGACCACGGTGGTGCGCGCGTTCGACCTCTCCGTCCCGCCGGCCGCCCAGCTCGCGCTGACCGGCGCGTCGTTCGCCTGGGCCGGGGCGCTGCTCGCGCTCGCGCTCCGGCCGGCGCGCTCGTCGGCCTCCTCGATCCCCGATCCGCCGGCTGCCGACATCGCGCGCGCGCGCTTCGCGGGGTGGGCCGTCATCGGCGTCGCGGTGCTCGGCACGGCCGTCCAGATCCGGTCGATCACGGGGAACCTGGAGCTGATCCGGCCGATGACGAAGGGCGACGAGGCGCCCGGGTTCGCGCTGCCGTCGATCGGCAAGGACGGCGTGCTCGGTGCACCGGTCGGGCTCGCCGAGGCGCGTGGCAAGATCGTCGTGCTCGACTTCTGGGCGACCTGGTGCGGCCCGTGCATCGCCGCCATGCCGGGGCTCGCCGCACTCGCCAGAGAGCACGCCGCCGAGGTCGAGGTCATCGCGATCAACCTGGACGACGCGGCCGAGGCGCGCGCGATCTTCGATCGCAGCGGCTATCAGATGCGCCTCGTCGCGGACGACGGCACGATCTCGCAGCGCTACGGCGTGACCACCATCCCGCACACGGTGGTGATCGACCGCGCCGGCATCGTGCGATCGGTTCATCGCGGCGGTGGCAAGGCCGCGGAGCACGAGGTCGAGCGAATGCTCGACGCGGAGATCGCGAAGTAGTTATCGAAGCGAGCGCGCGAACGCGCCGACGTGCTACGAGTTGGGCCATGGCCAGCCTGGTCTGCGCCACGTGTCGCAAGTTGATCCCGCCGGGCGCCTCGGCGATCCGGTGCACGGTCGCCTCGTGCAACACCGGGCGGCTCAAGCTGCGCTTTTGCTCGGTCGCGTGCTGGGAGAAGCACGTCCCCACCGCGCGGCACCGCAAGGCGGGCTACGTGGTCGAGGACAAGTCGGCGGCCGAGTAGCAGCGCGGCTCGCGCGACGCGCGCCTTGCCGGCAATTTTGCTCGCGAATTCGAGGGCGTGTTACCTTTCGGTTCGTGCGTCTCGGGACCTGCATCGCGCTCGAGCTCGTCGTGGCTGCGGGTGCGATCGGGGGGCTGTACCTCGGTGTGGGCCGGGCGACCGAGCTCGCCGGCGGCTACCTCGCGGGCGGCGAGGCCGAGGCCGCGACGATCGAGGCCGGCGCAGCGCGGCGCGTGCCCGAGCGCTTGCCGGGGGCGTACCTGCACGTCGCGCCCCGGCCGATCGAGAACGTGTTCGGCGCGCCCGATGGCGAGCTGCTCGCGCCGCTCGGCGCCGCGCCGGTCGTGCGCGTCAAGGCGAACCACGGCGGAACCTCGCTGTCGCTGCGCCTCGACTTCGCGAACGGATCGCGCGCGGCGTTCAAGCCCGAGCAGATCCATCCGCAGTCGGATCCGCGGCGCGAGATCGCGGCGTACCGGATCGATCGGCTGCTCGGCATCGGGCACGTCCCACCGGCGAAGCCCGCGGCGATCCCGCTCGCCGAGCTGCTCGCCGCCGTCGAGCCCGCGTACCGCACCTACATCGCGACGCGGATCGCCGACGAGGGGATCGTGCGCGGCGGAGTGCTGCGCGGCGAGCTGTCGTGGTGGGTGCCCGAGATCAAGCTCGCGGCGTTCGGGCGGCACCGCATCGACGAGCGCGAGGGCCGCGAGATGTGGACGCAGTGGCTGCAGGCCCGCGCCACGATCCCGGACGCCGTGCGCCCGATGGTCGAGCAGATCGCCGCGGTGATCCTGTTCGACGTGCTGATCGACAACCCCGATCGCTGGACCGGCTCGAACACCGAGATGTCGCCCGACGGCAAGACGTTGTTCTTCATGGACAACACGATGTCGTTCTCGATCTTCTCGATGGGGCACGAGACGAACCTCGGCGCGCTCCGCCGGATCGAGGTGTTCCCGCGCCGGCTCGTCGCGCGGCTCCGCGCACTGACCGAGGAGCAGATCATCGACGCGCTGCGCGTGACCGACGATCACGGGCTCGCGCCGCTGCTGTCGCCGGCCGAGATCCGCGCGATCATCGCGCGCCGCGACAACCTCCTGAAGGTCATCGACGAGCTGATCGCCGAGTATGGCGAGGACACCGTCCTCGCATTGCCATGAGTACCTGTCCGACCTGCCAGAAGCCCGTCGATCCGCTGCGCTCCCGCTTCGTGAAGGTGCGCGACGGCAAGGTGGTCGCGTACTGCAGCGCCGAGCACATGCAGGCGTCGGAGACCAAGCCGACCGCGATGCCGGTGGCGACCGGGCCGGCGGCGGCGGAGAAGCGCGCGCGGACCCCGGCGTCGGGCATCCCGGCCGGGACCAGCCCGTCGCTCGAGACCGGGCCCGTCATCGAGGTCGTCAAGGACCGCAAGGACGCCACCGCGCCCGTCGCCGCGAAGCCGGTCGCGAAGACCAGGCGCAGCGAGCCGCGGATCGCGACGCCTCCGCCGATCGAGGACGGCTCGCTCGATCCGTGGAACGCGGGCGAGGAGGGTGACGAGGACGGCGGTGGCCGGGCATCGATCACGATGACCGCGCCGAAGAAGAACACGGCCGTCGTGATCGCCGTGATCGCCGTGCTCGGCGCCGTGGGGGCGTACCTCGCGTACCGCTTCCTCCTGGTCGGCGACCAGCGCTCGAGCGAGCCCGCGACCGATCCATCGCCACCGCCGCCGCCCAGGCCGGTGGACGCGGCGCCGGCGCCGAAGGCCGTGTCGCCGACCGAGGCCGTCACGAGGGCGCGCGACGTGCTCGTGAAGCAGCTCGCGTCGGAGTCGCCGCGCGTGCAGCGCGTCGCCGCGTCGGCGCTCGCGCGCACCGGGGACACCAAGGCGATCGAGTACCTGATCGGCGCGCTCGCGAAGGAGACCAGCAACGCCTCGCGCCTCGAGCTGGCGTACGCGCTGGCGCGCGCCGGCGACAAGAAGGGCATCGACACGCTGGTCGCGGCGATGCAGTCCGGGCAGCGCGACCCGCGGATCGAAGCCGGCCGCAAGCTGGCGCTGCTCGGCGATCGGCGCGCCGCGCCCGTGCTCGCCGGGTACCTCGAGGTCAGCCAGCTGCGGCTCGGCGCGGCCGAGGCGCTCGCGTACGTCGCGGATCCGGCGGGGATCAAGGCGCTCGAGCAGGTGCGCGTCGATGCCAAGGCGAGCGCGGACGACAAGGCGCGCGCGACCATCGCGCTCGCGATCGCCGGCCGGAGCGATGTCATCCCCGACCTGCAGGCGCTGCTGCAGGACGCGCGGTTCAACGCGTTCGCGGCGTCGGCGCTCGCGCAGCTCAGGGACCCGAGCGGCAAGCCCGTGCTCGTCGAACAGCTCGCGGTGCCCTCGTTGCGCGTCGAGGCGGCGCGCGCGCTGCGGCGTCTCGATCCCGCGCTCGATCCGGGCGCGTACCTCCCGCAGCTGCTCGCCTCGCTCGACAGCCACAAGGACACCGAACAGGTGCAGGTCGCCGAGGCGCTCCTGCTCCTCGCCGGTGATCCGGGATGGTCGGAGCACCCGTGACGGAGCAGCGGATCCAGCGCAGCCTCCGCACGTTCTACGCGTTCCGTCTGCTCGCGACGTCGTACCTCTACGTCCCGATCTTCATGCTGTTCTGGGAGTCGCGCGGGCTCTCGTTCTTCGAGCGCCTCGCGCTCGGTGGCCTGTACAGCGCGGTCGTGATCCTCGTCGAGGTCCCGACCGGTGTGTTCGCGGATCGGATCGGCCGCCGGCGCTCGATGCTGCTCGGCGCGCTGACGATGGTCGCGTCGTGTCTGCTCGCGACGCAGGCGTCGGGGTTCGGCACGTTCGCGATCGCCGAGGCGCTCGCCGCGATCTCGCTCGCGCTGTGCTCCGGCGCCGACTCGGCGTACCTGTTCGACTTCCTCCACACGCACGACCGCGTGCACGAGTACGCGCGGCGCGAGTCGGCCGCGAGCGCGTGGCACCTGATGGGCAGCGCGGTCGCGTTCGCCGGTTCGGGCTTCCTCGCCGACGTCGATCTCGCGCTGCCGTACCTCGTGACCGCCGGGGTCGCGGCGATCGCCGCGGTCGTCGCGTGCCTGCTCCACGACGACAGTCCGCCGGCGCCCGAGCGGCTCCCCGCCGCGCAGGTGCTGCGCTCGTGGGGCGCGCAGATGCGCGCGGCGATCGGCGACGTGCGGTCGAACGCGCGGCTCGCGTGGATGGTCGGCTACTCGGCGGTCGTGTTCGTGCTCCTGCGCGCGACGATCTATCTCTACCAGCCGTACCTCAAGGAGCGCGGGCTGGGACT
>JAEUJX010000150.1 GCA_016794545.1 Myxococcales bacterium | reverse complement strand
TTGAACCGCAGCTTCTGGCCGGGCTTCGTGCCGGCCATCTCGAACCAGCAGCCGCGCTTCGGGCACACGTCGAGGACCATGCCCTCGACGCGGACGGTCTTGCCGCTGTACTGCTTCGGCGCCGAGAGGATCGCGTCGATCGACGTGGTCTCGGCGAGCTTCACGCCGGCGCCGAACGTCTGGCCCTTGGGGCTCGCGGGCGCGCTGGACGCGGCCGCGGCGACGTTCGGTTCGGACTGGCTCGCGGAGCTCTTGGAGCAGGCACCGAGAGCCGCGAGGACGAACGACAGGACGAGAGCGCGCGACATGTCGGGGACTTTGCGCAGAGACCCGCGTCGTGTCAACGCCGTTTCTGGACAGGTTTCTTCCTCGCCGCCGGCGTCTTGTTCAGCTTCTTCGGGGGCTTGGACGCCGCGCGAATCTTGCGCGCCGATCCGCCGTGCACGCGGTCGTGCTGCGCGATCAGCTTCTCGACGGGCAACCGGGCGATCGCCTCGCCGATCACGTCGAGCGGGAGATCGTCGAGCTGCTTGAAGCGCACGCACGACTTCCCCATGTCGAGCTTCTTGCCTGCCTTCGCGAACGCACGCTTGAACCACGCCTCGGTCGCGGGGTCGCCGTACACGCTCATCAGGTAGAGCGCGTGGTAGCTCTTCTGCGCGGCGAGGGCGGCGATGCCGATCGGCTGGCCGTTGTAGGTGTCCGGATAGCGCTCGAGCGGCACGTACCACCCGAGCATCCCGTACTGGATGCCCTCGACGTACCCGTCGGGCAGGTTCGCGTTGACGACGTCGCGGACCGCCGCGATCACGGCGCGCTTGTCGGCGGGGAGCCCCGCGAGGTAGGCGGCGGGGGTGGTGGCTTTGCTCGAGACCATCGCCCGCGACGGTACACCGGGGCGCCGCGGGGTCGTCGGTCACGAGCGACCGGGCGGCGGTTGACCGTGTCTCCGGCGCTCGCCTCCCTCGGAGCATCGACGGACCAGGACGCCCCGCCTCGTGGCGGGCGTCTTGCAGGGTTCTCGGGGGCTCGCCGATGCCCGATACCGCGACCAGCGCGCACGCGTTCCTGACGGCACTGACGATCGTCCTCGGTGTCGCCGGGGTCATGACCGTGGTGTTCCAGCGGCTGAGGCAACCGGTCGTGCTCGGCTACATCCTCGCGGGGGTCGTGATCGGGCCCCACGTGCCGATCCCAGTCGTGGCGGACCCCGCGGTCGTGCACACGCTGTCCGAGCTCGGCGTGATCCTGCTGATGTTCGGGCTGGGGCTCGAGTTCAGCCTCGCGAAGCTATTTCGCGCCGCGCCGACCGCCGGCATCACCGGCGTCCTCCAGTGCAGCGTGATGATCTGGCTCGGCTACCTGGTGACCCAGCTGCTCGGGTGGACACCGATGGAGAGCATCTTCGCGGGAGCGATCATCGCGATCTCGAGCACGACGATCATCGCGAAGGCGTTCGACGAGCAGGGTATCAAGGGCAGCCTGCGCGAGTTCGTCGTCGCGATCCTGATCGTCGAGGACCTCGTCGCGGTCCTCCTGCTCGCGATCCTGACGGGAGCGTCCACGGGCACCGGCGTCTCGGCGTGGGAGCTCGCCGAGACCCTCGCGCGCCTCGTCGGCTTTCTGGTCGGCCTCGTCGCGGTCGGCCTCCTGGTGGTCCCGCGCGTGATGCGGTTCGTGGTCGGCCTGGGGCGCTCCGAGATCACCGCGGTCGTCGCGATCGGGCTGTGCTTCGGCTTCTCCTTGCTCGCACACGAGCTCCGCTACTCCGTGGCGCTCGGCGCGTTCGTCGCCGGCGTCCTCGTCGCCGAGTCCGGCAAGGTCGCCGAGATCGAGCCGGTGGTTCACCCCGTGCGCGACATCTTCGGCGCCGTGTTCTTCGTCGCCGTCGGGATGATGATCGTGCCCGCCGAGATCGCCGAGCACTGGCTCGCGATCGTCGTGCTGACGGCCGTCGTGGTCGTCGGCAAGGTCGCGGCCGTCTCGTTCGGCGCGTTCATGACGGGCAAGGGAACGCGGACGTCCGTCGCCTCCGGGATGAGCCTCGCGCAGATCGGCGAGTTCTCGTTCATCATCGCGGGCCTCGGCCTCAGCCTCGGCGTGATCGGCACGCACGTCTATCCGGTCGCGATCGCGGTCTCCGCGATCACCACGCTCCTGACCCCGGCGTTGATCCGGCGCTCGGACCGGTTCGCGAGCTTCGTCGATCGCAAGCTGCCCAAGCGGCTCCAGACGTTCGTCGCGCTGTACGAGAGCTGGCTCGCCAGGGTCCGGACGTCTCGCGCGGAGTCGCGCTCGCGGCTGCGCCGCTTCATTCGCACGCTGCTGCTCGACGTCGTGGTGATCGCCGGAGCGCTCATCGCGCTGTCGATGACGTTCGAGCGCGCGATGGAGCTCCTCCAGCTTCACCTCGCGCTGGAGCGCTCGGTCGCGCGCGTCGTGTTCGTCGTGGCCGGCGGCCTCCTGGTGCTGCCGTTCTGCATGAGCGTGCTGCGGACCACGCAGCGGTTCGCGCGGGTGGTCGGCGAGGTGGCCGTGCCCCGAGGCCGCGAGGATCAGCTCGATCTGGGGCGCCAGCCGCGCGTGGTGCTCGAGGCGGCGATCCGGATGGTCGGCATCCTGATCGTCGGCTCCGCGCTCATCGCGATCACGCAGCCGTTCCTCCCCGGGTACACGGCCACGATCGTGCTCGTGCTCGCGGTCGCCGTGCTGGCGCTCCTGTTCTGGCGCACGGCCGGTCATCTGCACGGCCACGTCCGCGCGGCCGCCCAGGCCGTGATCGAGGCGCTCGCGGCGCAGACCGCGCACCGGGAGCCGCACGCGCCGGACCTGCTGGCGCACGCGCGGGCCTTGTTCCCCGGGCTCGGTGCGCCGGTGCACCTCGAGATCCCCGCCGGCAGTCAGGCCATCGGGTCGTCGCTCGCGCAGCTCGAGCTGCGCGCCGCCACCGGAGCCACGGTGCTGGCGATCGTGCGCGGCGAGACCGGCACCGCTCCTCCCGACGCACACGAGCCACTCCAGGCCGGAGACATCATGGCGATCGCCGGCACGGAAGAGGCGATCGCCGCGGCGATCCAGCTCGTCCGTACACGCGCCAGGTCGTCGTCGTGATCGCAGGCGACCGGACGCTGCTACGATGCGGGCCATGGTGCGCGCGCTCGCGGTCTGTGTGGTCCTGAGTCTGAGCGGTGGGGGCTGCGCCGGCGATGGCGCCTCGTGCGACCTCCCCCCGATGTGGTCGTCGGCGAGGTCGGGCGGCCTCTGCCAGGTGAACTTCTTCACGAACCCCGAGTACGCCGCGTACTGCGGCGGTTCCGCCGGCGCGTGGGACTGCGCGTGCGGGCCCGCCGCCTCGAACCCGAAGCAGTTCACGAGCACGGACTTCTGCGATCTCGAGCCGGAGGAGCGGGCCTGCCAGGCGATCGAAGCGTGCGGCTTCCCGCTGTGAGCGCGGAGGAGCGGACCGGGGCGAGCAAGCTCGCCGTCGCGATCGGGCTCGTGCTCGCGACGGTCGGCGCGTACTTGCTCGTGACGGTCGCCGAGCCGACGCGCAAGGAGCTCGAGAACCCGTACGGCGACACCGTCGGCCTCGGCCAGACGGTCGGTGGCTGGGCCTGCCTGGGCGTGGGCGTCCTGATCCTGATCGTCGCCGTCGTCCGGGCGATGCGCGCGCCGCGGCACGATCCCGATCTGCCGCCCGAGTACCGGGTGTGACGGCGGGCGGTGACGTTATGATCGCGCGATGACCAGCGTGTCCGCCGAGCATCAGGCCCTGCACCACGGCCTCACGATCGTCCACACGGCGCTGCGGCGCAGCCTCGACACCGTCGCGAGCACGGCGAGCAAGCCGGTGCCCGAGGCCGACCGCGCGGGCTTCGCGGACTTCTGCGAGCGCACCGCGAAGTTCGTGCGCGCGCACCACGACTCCGAGGAGGAGATCTTCTTTCCGGTGTTCGAGCAGGCGGGCCTGGCCGAGCAGATCAAGACGTGGCGCGGCGACCACGCGGCGCTGCTCGACGAGCTCGATCAGCTCGAGGCCGCGATCGCGGCGTTCCAGGCGCGCGGCGACCACGAGCGACTCGCCGCGAGCGCGACCCGCGTGCGGGCGCTGCTGTTCCCGCACCTCGACGCGGAGGAGGCAGGGCTCGACATCGCGGTGTTGCAGAAGGCGGTGACCACCGAGCAAGCCGCCGCGCTCGCGACCGCCGCGTCGAAGCACGGGCAGAAGCACGTGGGGACGCGCGGGCTCATGCTGTTCCTGCACGCGCTCACCGCGGAGGAGCAGCGCGCCCACTTCGGCAAGATGCCGTGGTTCGTACGCAAGGTGCTCGTCCCGATCTGGGATCGCAACTACCGGCCGTGCGCCAGGTACGCGCACAACGCGACGATCTCCCTCTGACCGGGCGCTGTCTCAGAACAGCGTGCGCGACAGCAGGAACGGATGGTCCGCGCCCGCGAGACAGAGGCCGCGCACGTGGCCGAACGACCGCCGGATCGCGAGCACGAAGTAGAGCGTGTCGTTCTCGCCGTCGGAGTCGGTGTCGAGCGCGAGCGCCGCACCGATCGCGGGGTTGTCGGGGATCGCCATGAAGCGGCCGGCGTACGGCGCGGTCCCG
>JAEUJX010000148.1 GCA_016794545.1 Myxococcales bacterium | reverse complement strand
ATGAACCGCATGGGCGACCACATCGCGGACGACCCGCGCGAGAAGGCCCTGCGCGACGCCACCTACGCCTGCCTCCGGTAGTCAGGCGAGCAGCTCGTCGTCGTCGTCGGGTCCGATCAGCTCCGGGTGCGCGACCTCGATGTCGATGTGCTTTGCCTGCGGGATCACCGCGCGGATGCGCACCTCGAGGGCCTGGATCTCCGTGGCGATCAGGTCGGTGACGATCGCCGACACGCGGCGCAGTGCGCGCTCGCGCTTGTCGAACGAGATGTCGGCCGACGCGCCGGTCAGCCGCTCGGCGATGTAGTCGTTGTCGAACGTGATCTCCGCCTTGAGGATGTACGACTCCGGCGTCAGCTCGCGGGTCTTCACGTCGCGGACGCTGCGGACGCTCGGATGCTCGAGGACCACGTCGATGAAGCGCTCCTCCACGCCCTCCGGCACGGCGCGGCCGAGCAGGATCTCGCGATTCTGCGACACCAGGACGAACGCGATGACGCCGAGCAGGATGCCGATCACGAGCGACGCGATCGCGTCGAACGCGGGGTTTCCCGTGTAGTACGACGCCGCGATGCCGACCGCCGCCAGCACCACGCCGAGCACCGCGGCGCTGTCCTCGAGCAGGATCGCGACCGCCGCGGGGTCGGCCCGTTCGCGCACGTAGCGCATGAACGGCAGGTCGCCGCGCTGCCGGTGGAGACTCACGACCGCGAACGCGAGGACGGCGCCTTCGATGACGAACGCCGCCGCGAGCACGCCGAACGTGAGCGCGCTCGGCGTCGTGTACTGCGGCGACACGAGCGCCGTGACGCCGTGATAGAGCGTGATGCCGCAGCCGATGAAGAAGATGCCCGCGGCTGACAGGATGCCGAACACGAAGCGCTCGCCGCCGTAGCCGTAGTGAAACCGCTCGTCGGCCGCCCGCTGTCCCCGCTTGAGGCCGATGAACAGGAGCAGCTGGTTGCCGGTGTCGGCGGCGCTGTGGATCGCCTCGGATAGCATCGCCGGGGAGCCCGACAGCAGGAACGCGATGAGCTTGATGATCGTGACGAACGTGTTCCCCGCGAGCGCAGCGATCACCGAACGCAGAGAAGCAACTGCTCCCACGGGCGGTACTGTACGGGCGACGAGGATCAGATACAAACAGCCGGTGAAGCCCGTCCTCGCCGCGCTCGTCGATCTCCTCGGCCTCGAACGACTCGATCGCGATCTGTTTCGCGGGCGCAGCCAGGATCTCGGCTGGGGCGCGATCTTCGGGGGCCAGGTGCTCGGCCAGGCAGTGTCGGCGGCAGCGCAGACCGTCGCCGCGGATCGGCCCGTCCACTCGGTGCACGGCTACTTCATGCGCGCCGGCGACGTGCGGCGCTCGATCCTCTACCAGGTGGATCGGCTGCGCGACGGCGCGAGCTTCACGACCCGGCGCGTGTCCGCCATCCAGGACGGCGAGGCGATCTTCAGCCTCGAGGCGTCGTTCCAGCGCGTCGAGGAGGGCTTCGATCACCAGGACGCGATGCCCGAGGTCCCCGCGCCGGAGGCGCTGCGCTCGGAGCTCGAGCTGGCCCTCGCGGTCGCCGATCGGCTCCCGCCGCCGCTCCGCGCCATCGCGACCGCGGAGCGCCCGATCGAGATCCGCCCCGTCGAGGTTCGCGATCCGCTGCGCCCGACGCCCATGCCTCCCCACCGCCGCATGTGGTATCGCGCCGTCGACACCCTCCCCGACGATCCGGCGCTGCACCGCTATCTGCTGGCCTATGCCTCGGACTTCTCGTTCCTCGGCACCGCGATGGATCCGCACGGCACGAGCTGGCTCGTGCCCGGCATGCAGGTCGCCTCGGTCGACCACGTGATGTGGTTCCACCGGCCGTTCCGGATCGATGACTGGCTCCTCTACGTCGTCGACAGCCCCTCGGCCTCCGGGGGCCGAGGCCTCGTGCGCGGTCAGTTCTTCGATCGAAGCGGCCGCCTCGTCGCCAGCGCCGCTCAGGAAGGCGTCATCCGCATGCGCCGGCCCGCTACCTCGCGCGACGGCGCAGGCTCGTCCGGAACGTGACGTCGAGCGTTCCCACCCACGCCCCGTCATCGACGAGGCTCGTGCCGATCGCGCCGCCGAGGGTGGTCCAGCGCCCGATCGCACGCTCGGCGCGCACGCGCGCCTCCACGACCTTCTGCATGCCGGTGTAGACGTCGTGCCGCTCGGCACTCTCGCCCACACAGTACGTGAAGTGGCGGAAGCCTCCGCCGACCTCGACACCGAGCGTGCCGCGTCCGACGTGGCCGCGGGCGCCGACGACCCCGAGCATCGTCACCGACGAGGCATCGCGAAACGGCGCCATCGGCGCGCCTTCGGGTACCCGGGTGAGGCCGAACCCCGTGTCGAGGGCGACGTAGAGCGTCTGGCCGAGCTCCAGGCCGACTCGCCAGCGCGGCCCCACCTCGCGATCCACCAGGTCCTGCTGGCCGTCGATCGAGCGCGCGGTGTACGTGGTCCGATCGAGGCCGTCGAGGTTGTCGAGCTCGCTCGGTGCCTGGCGCATGACGACGCCCATGCCGAAGAAGTAGCGAAGCCCGCGGCTGTCGTCCGGGGACGCGATCGCCGGGCTCGCCGCGAGGAGGACCAGGGCCAGACCGAGTGCGTTGGGCATCGAACCTTCACCATGCGCAGCACGTGCCGGCGACGCAAGCGCCGGTTGGGGAGCCCGTGGGTTAGCCGGGGTCAGCGAGCTCGCTCCGACGGGCGCACGGTACGCTTGTCGACCAGCACTCGTGGCGCCACCTGCTCGGGCGCTGGCCACAGCACGACGCGGTACCGGTCATCGCCGTCGAGCTTGTCGGCACTCAGCTTCTCCTGGTCGTAGTAGAAGACACGTGCCCGATAGCGGCCAGGGACGACCTCGATCCGCGCGGCATTGGGGGCGTAGTCGGTGCAGCCAAGGACGACGAGGCGGCCCGATTCGACATCGAGGCTCGCCTCGGTGACGAGCTCGGCGGTGGGGTCATCGTCGGGCGGAGCCGACGCGATCTCGATCGTGACCGGAACCGTCATGTTCCGCGACGTCCCGACCGCGATCGCACGAGCGACCGCGGCGAGCTGGCGGTCTACCGCTTCCGGGGACCATCCGTCGCTGAAGTCGACCATGCCCGGCACCGGAACATCGTCCTGGACGTAGAACTGAAAGTAGTCGGCGAAGATCGAGAGCTCGAGGCGCGACACGGGTGAATGCTACCTCCCTCCGGCGAAGTAACGGTTCACGGGTGCGCAAGAACGGCACCAGCGGCGGCGCTGGAGTAGGGTCGGCGGTGATGAACCGCGACTGGCTCGGTCACTACTCCGATGGCGGAGATTCGTGGGAGGACGGACGTCGGACCATCCACTTCACGTCCACCGCGGATGGGCAGGTCCGCTTCGACTGGGTCTGCCGGTACGAGGGCAATCACGGCTACTCGGAGTCCTCCGAGTGGGGGCGCGTGGTAGCAGCCGACGACACCGCGATCACGGTGGAGCTCGCGGAGAGCGAGTCGTCGAGCTGGGAGGACCTGTTCAAGGAGCACCTCACGCACCGCGACACGTCGGTCCGGCGCGTCACGATCGAGATCGCGGAGATCGACGCCGGCATTCCGAAGCTACGTTACAGCGGCGCCGACTTCCGGTTCGTTCGCTGAAGCTCGCCGTCAAGCGGCTTGCCGTGGCATCGCCATCACCGGGTCGGCACGCGCGACCCAGGCCTGCCTGCGTTCGCAGCCGCAGGATCCGATACAGTCGGGCCGTGGAGGGCCATCAGATCGGTTCGTACCGGATCGAGCGCAAGCTCGGCGAGGGAGGCATGGGCGTGGTCTGGATCGGTGTCGACGTGCGCCTCGGGCTCCGGGCGGCGATCAAGCAGCTGCTTCCTGAGATGAGCCACAAACGCGAGATCTTCGAGCGCTTCTTCAACGAGGCCAAGGCGGCGGCGAGCATCAACCACCCGGGCATCGTCGAGATCTACGACGTCGGGTGGCACGTCGATGGCTCGGCGTACTTCGCCATGAAGCTGCTCGAGGGCGACAGCCTGGCGAAGCGGCTGCGCACGCGGGGCCCGATGCCGGTGATGGTGGCCGCGACGATCGCGCGGCAGGTGGCATCGGCACTGTCGGCGGCGCACCAGCGCGGCATCGTGCATCGCGATCTCAAGCCCGACAACATCGTGCTGGTCGCGGACGACGAGGTGTCGCTCGGCGAGCGCGCGACCGTGCTCGACTTCGGCATCGCCAAGCTGTTCGGCGACGGCTCGCTGTCGCAGAAGACGCGGACCGGCAGCGTGATGGGCACGCCGAGCTACATGTCGCCCGAGCAGTGCAAGGGCGCGGGCGAGGTCGACCAGCGGACCGACGTCTACGCGCTGGGCTGCATCCTGTTCGAGATGTTGACCGGGCGGCCGCCGCACGTCAGCGAAGGCGCAGGTGAGGTGCTCGGGATGCACATGTTCGTCGAGCCGCCGACGGTCACGAGCCTGCGGGGCGACGTGCCGCCGGCGTTCGAGGCGGTCGTGATGCGCGCGCTGAGCAAGCGGGCCGAGCTGCGGCACCAGAACATGGCCGAGCTCACCGCGGCGCTGCAGCCGTTCGCGACGGCGCGCGCTGCGGGCGAGCCGGTGTCGATGCAGGCGATGGCACGACCGTCGCCGTCGCAACCGTCGCCGTCGCAGCCGCCGCTTCCGACCGGGCCGGTCTCGGGCGAGGCCAGCACGCTGTCGGCGGGACGCGGTCAGGTCGTGTCGGTGCCACCGTCGATGTCCACGGCGCCGCGCTCGCGCACCGGGCTGTGGCTGGCGGTCGGCGGCGGCGCCGTGGCCGCCGCGGCGGTGGCGATCGTCGTCGCGATGTCGGGTGGCGACAGCCCCAGCCAGGAGAGCGTCGCCGCGACTCCAGGTCCGCCGGCGCCGGTCGTCGAGACCGCAGCACCCGAGGTGCCGGTCGCCGTCATCGATGCAGCGCCGGCACCGACGCCGACGCCGACGCCGACCCCCGCCGCCGCTGACCCGCGGGCCTCCCAGCTCGTCGCGGAGGCCCGCGCCGCACTCGCCGGCGAGAAGTGGGTCGACGCCGATCGCGCCGCCGCCGAGGCCCTCGCCCTCGACACCAGCAACGACGAAGCCCGGACCATCCGCGACAAGGCTGCGCGCGAGCAGGTCAACGAGCTGCGCCACGATGACTTCGTCTCCGCGGTGCAGAACAGGAACTACGCCGGCGCCGTCGCCGCATTCGAGAAGATCGCCCCGCAGTCGGTCTACAAGGGACGCGCCCGGGAGCACCTCGATCAGCTCCATGCCCAGTTCCTGTCCGAGAAGAAGAAGCAGGCGGCCGCACTGGCCAAGGCCGGCAAGTGCTCGCAGCTCGCGAGGCTCGCCGACGAGGCGGGCAAGGTGTTCGCCGATGCCCACGCCATCGTGACCGCGGTCCCGTGCACGGAGCTGGCGACCACCGGGCCCGTCGAGCGGCCGCGCCCCGAGCCCACGACCGGACCGCTCGAGAAGCCGGCGCCGCCCGGCGGTGGCGAAGATGCCAAGGCGATCCTGCTCGACGTCGAAACCGCCGCCAAGACCGCGCAGTGGGCGCGAGCCATGATGCTCGCCGAGAAGGCGCTCGCCGCCGCGACGTCGAGCGGCGATGGCGCCACACGTTCGCGCGCCGCGATGGTGGCGGTCCTCGCCGGGTGCAACCTCAAGAACGAGCAGAAGGCGAAGAAGTACATCGCGCTCACCAACCCCAACATGAAGGCGCTGCTCCGCCAGCGCTGCCTCGCCAACGGCGTGTCTATCGACTGAAAGGAAGCATCGATGTCGTTCTTCAAGTACTACCTGGGCCCGACTGTCGCGGGTGTTGCCTGGGATCCGGTCTGGGGCGAGATGCATCGCGAGGCCGCGATGTTCGACGCGATGATCGCGTCGGATGTCGAGTCGGCGAACGATCTCGACAAGCTCCAGCGCCGCGTCGCGAAGCAAGCCCGCCAGCTCGAGGAGCTGTCCGCGACGGTCGCGGTCCTGCTGCGCATGCTCGGCGAGGCCAAGCACGTCGACCTCGAGATCCTGGAGCATCGGATCGATGCCGAGGTCGAGCTGCGGCGCGCACCGCCGGACCCGGTGCCCGGCACCTGCGCCCTGTGCGGGCGCGACCGCAAGGGCGAGCAGCTGTCGAAGACGGCCTACGGCCTCGCGTGCACGCCCAGTTGCGACGCGATCGAGTAGCAGCGCCCGGAGTGTCATCCCCGTGCGCGATGCTCTCGCGATGGACGATATCGATGAGACCTCTGATCCGCGCATGTGGAAGAAGGCCGGATGGATCGCGCGCGTGATCAAGAACGACAGCGACGAGGGCTGGGCGGTCTCGATGACGCGCGTCCAGGACTCCGAGCCATCGCTCGTCAGCCCGTGGACCATGGGCCGCGACAAGGTCAATCCCAAGCCCCTCGACCACGCCGGATTCGCGACGCTCGTGAAGGGCGCCAACGACGTCCTCCGTCGCCATGAAGCCGCGCTCCACGCGCAGCTTCACCGGTCGATCACGTGCGCCACCGACGATGGTCGGCGCGTGCGAGCGGATCTCGACATCCAGCGGGACGAGGATGACCCGCACGCGATCCTCTCCGTGGTCGACGACGCGAGCGGCTCGGCGGTGCGTCAGGGCCGCGTGAGTGCCGGGTTCAAGCTGAACCAGGGCAGCGTGCAGCGCTTCCTGCGTACCGGCGACGGCTGAGCGGTTCGTCAGCTACTCTGGACGTCTCGACACGCAGGTCCCGGCTTGCCGGGCTTGCGCTACGCTGTGACCGCACATGCCCGCGGACGACGCCTACGAGTTCTATCCGTGCCTCGTCGACGAAGCCCCGGCATCGATCTACGTGAACCTGCGGTTCGAGGCCTCGCCGCCGCCTGCCGCCGACACGCGCTACTCCATCGCGATCGCCATGCGCGAGCCGGGCGAGTACGGGATCGGCAGTGCGGAAGAGTCCGCCGCGCTCGATCTCGTCGAGCGGGCGATCATCGCCCGTGCCGCCGACGACGCGGTCTCGTACGTTGGCCGCCTCCGCACGCGCGGCGTATGGGAGATCGTGCTCTACGGCCCCGCAGGTCGCCTCGACGTGCTGCGCGCGCTCGCCACCGAGCGCGTCGGCAGTCGCCGCGTAGACACGCGCAGCGAACACGACGCCTCCTGGCGCTACTACCACGAGCTCCTTGTCCCCGATGCCGAGCGCCTCCAGTGGATGGATGACCGACGCATGGTTCAGATCCTCGGCGAACAGGGCGATCGTCTCGCGAGCCCCCGCCGCGTCGATCACCAGCTCGCGTTCCCGACCGAGCGTGCGCGTGAGGACTTCGCTGCCACAGCGACCGCCGCGGGCTTCACCATCGACAGCACCGACGACCTCGGCGATGCCGAGTTACCTCACCGCATGCGCGTTCATCGCACCGATCCGATCGAGCTCGATCACATCCACGAGGTCGTGATGACCCTCGTCGATGCCGCTGTCGCGAACGGCGGTCGATACCATCGGTGGGTGGCGGGCATCGTCACGTGACCAGGTCGCTCCTTCAGCAGCTTGCCGACGGCGCGATCCCACGAAAACCAGTAGCCATGGCAGGCGGAGTTGCCGCCCAGCGGGCGCGTAACGCCTTGTCATGTCTGGTGCAACTTCGGGCGCGACCCTTGCTGGTCCGACCATTCGATGCGCCCGTTTGCATACCTGTTCGTCGCCACGAGCGTGCTCTCCGGATGTGTCGCCGATACCGCCGATGACACCGGACCCGCCGGCGGCAAGGGCGATGGCTCCTCGTGCAGCCGTGCAGCCGGCGAGGTCGATCGCTGCTTCGGGTTCCACCCGATCGCCGATCTCGAAGCGGTCGCGGTCGCCGCACCTGTCGTGCAGACGGACGGCAAGATCCTCGTGTTCGGCACTGCGCAGGATCGCGCGAGCGCGACGCCGCGGAGGCCCGTGCCGTTCGTACGTCGCTTGCTCGCAAACGGCAAACCAGATTCCACGTTCACCGCGGACCTGCCGATCCCCTACGCGCCGCCGTACACCGGCTCGATCTTCCAGCCGACCACCCTCGCGCTGCGCCCCGATGGCCGCATGATCGTTGCCGGCTCGTTCGGCGACTCCTACGCGAAGCAGCTGTCGGTTCAACAGCTCCTTCCGAGTGGCGCACGTGATCCGGCGTCGCGCTCCGGCTCGTTCTGGCCGCCGAGCTCGCTCCTGGGCTGGACGTCCGACGCGGTCGTGAACAAGGTCCTGCTCGAGCAAGATGGCAGCTACTACCTGGTCGGCACGACCGAGTGCATCGCAGCGTTCACGTGTGATACGCGTGCAATGTTCGTCGCGCACTTCGACGCGACCGGAACCCTCGACGCATCGTTCGGCACGAGCGGCTACGCGTTGATCAAGAGCGGCCGGCACACGCGCGTGATCGACGCGGTCCGCTTCGGCGACGCGACGTTCGTCCTCGGTGTCGAGTCCGAGCCGTACTTCCTGCACGGGCACGACACGAGCTTCAATCGCGTCGTCGTCGGCAAGGTCACGGCGAGTGGTGCGCTCGACGCGAGCTTTGCCACTGCCGGTGTCTTTTCGTGGAGCGCACCCGGCTCACAGCTGGGCACGATCCCGCAGGCATTCCAAGTGCGGCCGGATGGCTCGATCACGATCGCGACACAGCTGCCGGCGAACCAGATCGTCGCGCTCACCAGCGACGGCAAGACCGTCACGCCTCACGAGTATCGAGCTGACAACGGCGTTCGGTTCGCGCGGTTCGCGCGCGACGGCTCGCTGTTCGCCGAGGTCACCAGCTACCCGATCGCCGCGTTCGGGCGCTTCGCGCTCGACGGCACCAGCGATTCGACGTTCACGAAGGCTGTGATCGAGGTGCCCGACGTGCCGACCGGAACGGTGTTCCTCGGCGCGACCGCGGTCGAGCAGTCGGATGCATGGCTCGTCAACGGCCACCTCTTCATGGGCGCCGACGCGATGCCGGAGTCGCAGATGATGCTGTTCCGGCTGTGGAAGTAGCCGTTCACACGCGGAGGAGCAGGAACCAATGTGCCGAACGTTCGTCGCACTGTGGATGCTTGTCGGTAGCCTGGGCTGTGCGTCCAGACCAATCGCTGTTAGCCCTCCTCCGACGGAGGAGATCACGAACCAAGCGCCGCCCCCGACTCTCGAGCGCGCTCGCGCGTTCGAGCGCGGGACCAAAGTCGCGCGTGACTACGCGGCCGCGGCGCAGGTCTACGAGCAGCTATGTCAGGAGGGAAGAGGCGACGCGGCAGCGTGCAGCCGGCTCCTGCACGCGGCCGCCGCGGGACGCGGGTTCGACGACGATCGAGCTCATAGCCGACTGCGCGCGCTCGCCAGGGCGTTGTGCGAGCGCCAGCACCACGCGATCGCGTGTTACGTCGCGGCGATGTCGTATCACGACGAAGGCGATGTCCCGCCGGCGCTGCTGGCCGAGCTTGAGAATCCAAGGCACTCGTGTGAGGCGGGAGACGTGGATGCGTGCGAGCTCGTGCTCGGAGAATTCGACATCTCCGGGAGCTCCGGTCGAGAGGCGCGGCGGCGCAAGGCCGCAGCGATCGCATGCGCGAAGGATTCCATCGCCGGCTGCGCCTACTTGGTCAACGATCTCGGCGAATGCGCCTACGTGCCGGGCGCCACGCGATGTCGCGACAAGCAGCTCGCGCAATGGAAGAAGGACGACCACAGCGAAAACCTCGGCGCATTCGGCAAGCTCGATGCGGCTTGCTCCGCGGGCGATACCGACGCGTGCGCCGCGATTCCGGGGCGCGAGGTGCCTCGCAAGGACCTGTGCGCGGCTCGCGACTACAACGCGTGCGCCGAGCTCGGCTGCCTCGGCGACAAGTCGGCCGCCGCGATCGCCGAGGCACATGGCGGGTGGGCGAACTGTCACGGGCTCGAGAACCTCGAAGCCGCGCGCACTGCGCCAGTGCCGCCGGAGCCAGTGGCAGATCCGCCGCTGCCGCCGATCGTTCCCGCCGACAAGCAGCCGTTCGAAACGCTCGCGTTTCGCAAGCTCACGGAGAACGACCACAACGGCTGGCCAAGGTTCGAGATCCACAATCTCGGCAAGCGAACCGTCGCGAGCGTCGACGTCGTGGCTTACGGGTACGACGCCGCGGGCACGCCGATCGTGCGTGATTGGGGCACACGCGTCCAGCAGGCGATCGCCCCGGGCGCGCACGTCGAAGCCGACGTGACCGACATGATGCGCCACTCCGACGTGCCCGATACGGTGACAACGTTCGACGTCTGTTACGAAGGCATCACGTTCGCCGGTGACCCGACCGTCTATCGCGCCCGCTGTCCGAACGTGCGCAAGAAGGGCGCGCTCGCCAGCAACCTGGCAGGCGTCGTCGCGATCGGGCTCCATCCCGTGTTGCCGTGGGAGGGCCAGTACAACCACTCCTGGATCCGTCGCGCGTTCGACGACGCGTGGATCGAGGCCTTCGAGAAGTCGCACCCGGAGGTGATGATCGATACTGACGATGGCTGGAACCGAGGTGCGCTCCGCGGCCGCGACGACCAGGCCGACATCGCGCGCGCGACCGCGAAGACCGAGGCACGCTCCGACCAGCGGGCGATCCCACTCGCGCTCACCGCGGTCGCGATCGCATATCACCTCGACGGCGTGAGCCAGCTCCAGCTGTCCGCCGCGACGCTCGCGCGGATCTTCGACGGCAGGATCAAGATGTGGAACGATCCGGCGATCGCGAAAGACAACCCCGGCATCGCGCTTCCCGCGCTCGCGATCATTGCGGTGCGTGCGGCTGAGACGCGGCCGCTGTCGGTCGCGTTCGCGAAGTTCATCGCGCGCGCCGCGCCAGGCGTGTGGAAGCTCGCCCGCGGGAAGACGTGGCCGGACGGTGTGCGTTACCATGACTTCGAGCCGGGTCGCGCCGATGAGGTGAAGTCCACGAACGGCGCGATATCCTACGTCGAGCTGCCGACGGCGATCGCGCTCGACCTGCCATTGGCGCGCGTGCGCAACCGTTCGGGCGCCTACGTCGCGGCGACCGCAGCGAGCACGACCTCGGCCGGCGAGTACGCCGTCGTGGACGCCCAGATGTCGTTCGATCCTACCGATGCGAAGGGGGCAGCGTCGTATCCGATCGTCTATGCGAGCTGGGCCGTGGTCGACGCGAAGCCCGGCGACGACGCCAAAGCGCACTGGATCCGCGCCTATCTGGAGTACGTACTCGGCGACGGCCAGAAGTTGCTCGAGCGCGACCACTATGGCCGTTTGCCCGCGTCGCTCGTCAAGCGTGCACTCGCCGCGCTGCGGAGGTAGCGGGTCCGCTCCAGTCCTCCGAAAGTGAAAGTGCCCGGTTCGATGTGAACCGGGCGCTTATCGAGCGGGAGAAGGGATTCGAACCCTCGACGTCAACCTTGGCAAGGTTGCACTCTACCACTGAGTTACTCCCGCAATGGCAGGGTGCTCTTTTAGCGAGGGTCTCCCGGGCTGTCAAGCCGGTAGCTGGTGATCACGCACCGCAGTTGACGGGGATGTCGTTCGGAACCGTGCAGATGTAGATGCGGAACCGGAAGGTGCCGGTGAACGAGCCGCACCACTGGTGGACCATGTCGTGGTAGCTCGTGCCCGGCTCGAGGCCGAGGATGATCGGCACGTTGTTGAACTGATCGACCTTGGAGACGTCGCACTCGGTGTCGCCGACGTTGATCCAGTTGACCTCGAACGACGTCCCCGCGGGGACGCTGATCGATGCGGGGACGGACGCGAGGACGCAGGTGTTGTGGCAGTCGATGCGGATGTCCTGCTTGCCCGAGAAGGCGTCGGGGACGAACGCGTCTACCGCGGCGTCGGGGCTCGGGGCGTCGGCCGCCGGGCCGTCGCCGCCGGGTGGGGCATCCTCCGCCACCGGCGCATCGTCGGAGCCGGCCCCGCCACCGTCGGGGAGCTTGCCCCGATCGGAGCCGCAGGCCGTGGCCACGACGAGGAGGAGGACCAGTCGCACGATGGGTCCGGACGTATCACGAGTTATCGAAGTCGCAGGGTGTGCGTTCGCGCACGGGCCGATTCCGGCTTGCCCCCTGGCGCCGAAAGGAGGACGCTTTTGATCGTGGGAACCTCGTCGGCCAGCATGGCCTTGATGGCGCTCGCCCTCGCGTCCGGCGCGTGCGGCCCCAAGGTCTCGAACAACAGCGGGGGCGACGGCGGTGTGGACAGCGGCCTGTCCCCCGTCTGCAACCCGGGAGAGAGCCAGGCCTGCTACTCGGGGCCGGCGGGGACCGCCGGGGTCGGGCCCTGCGCCGCGGGCAACCAGACCTGCGGCGGCGACGGGCAGTGGAAGCCGTGCGTCGACGAGGTCGTGCCCAAGGCAGAGGTGTGCGGCAACGGCGTGGACGAGAACTGCAACGGCACGCCCGACGAGAACGTCGATGCCGATGGCGATGGCTTCACGACGTGCGGCGGCGACTGCTGCGACTCGACGTCGGAGGGCTGCGCGACGCCCGCGCTCGTCAATGCGGGCGCGTTCGAGGCGCCGGGCAACATGGTCGACGACGATTGCGACGGCACCGTGGACAACGCGGTGACCGCGAGCTGCGACACCGGCCTCGCGAGCAACTCGGCCAACGCGATCGACTACGCGAAGGCGATCGAGCTGTGCCAGACCGCGACGGCCGGCGACAAGAAGTGGGGCGTGATCAGCGCGCGGTTCGTGCTGCCGTCGGGGTCGGGCGCGCCGGATGCGAACCAGAAGTCGATCCGCCCGGTGTTCGGCGGCACGCAGGTCCAGGGCGGCAGCTCGTTCGTCGTGCTGTCGACCGGCAACGCCGCGGCCGTCGGGCAGACGAGCCCGGGCTATGCGGCGCCGCAGGGCGGCCGGGCGATCGGCTCGACGAGCGCGATGCCCTCGGACTGGGTGGCCGCGAACCAGAACAACCTGCCGAACGCCCCGGGCTGCCCGAACCCGAACGGCGGCCTCACCGCGCACGATCCGGTGATGCTCGAGCTGACGGTGCGCGTCCCGACGAACGCGAAGTCGTTCAAGCTGTCGACGAACTTCCTGTCCTCCGAGTACCCCGAGTGGACGTGCAGCGCGTTCAACGACTTCTTCGTCGTGCTGCTCGACTCGACGTGGACCGGCCAGCCCGCGAACCCGACCGATCGCAACCTCGCGACGTACACGTCGCCGACGATGCAGAAGTACCCGGTCGGCGTGAACCTCGCGTTCGGCAACACCGGCCTGTTCACGCAGTGCCAGAACGGCCAGACCGGGTGCGCGACCTCGTCGGGCGCGGTGCCCGGCAACATCACGACCTGCACCTCGACGGCGGGCCTCGCCGGCACCGGCATGGACGTCACGAATCCGGCCCCGCAGTTCGCGAACGATCCGGGCTACTGCGGCACGAACAACCAGGCGGGTGGCGGCACGGGCTGGCTCGTCACGCAGGGCAACGTCGTCGGCGGCGAGACGATCAAGCTGCGCATCGCGCTGTGGGACACGAGCGACGGCTACTACGACTCGGTGTCGATCATCGACAAGTTCGAGTGGTCCGTCGAGGTCAGCCAGCCCGGCACGGTGATCTTCTAGATCACTGGACCAGGATGCCGCCCTGACCGCGCAGCGTCAGGTCCCACAGGTGCTTGCGCTCCGCGGCGGTCTGCGGCATCACGCCGTCCTTCGCGAGCTCGCCCTCGTAGCGCGCGTCGATCTGGTAGTGGCCGGGCAGCGCGAGCTCGGCCCAGCTGCGCAGATCGACCGAGAGGTCGACCGACTCGCCGGGCCCGAGCGGCTTGTAGTAGCTGATGCCGCCGAAATCGTGCGCCTCGAGGAGCTTCACCGGGGTGCCGTTGCGCGACACCGAGAACGAGAACCGGTTGTCGCGCGGCCCGCGCTGCCGCCCGCCGATCACGAACCCGACGGTGGTCTTGCCCGCGTTCTTCACGACGAGCTTCACCGTCACCGGATCCTTGTTCAGGGACGACGCCTTCGCCGGGAACGACCACGACGCCACGAGCCCGTCGCCGAGCTCCGCGCGCTCGTGGAGCGGAACGCCGAGCGCCTTCGCCATCCGCTGCGCGGTCGCGCGATCGAGCACGAACGACGCCTGCGATCCGGTGTCGTCGTGCCCGTAGGACTCGGAGACCAGCCACAGCCCGTCGGCGTGGAGGAACACGGCGGTGTCCTTCTGCCTCGGAAACACGACCCACATGTGGAACTCGGAGTTGTCGTTCTTCGACGAGGTGATGTCGACCGAGCGCGGAGTCACCTGCCTCTCCAGCGTGCCGAGCGTGGTCCGCCCCGCCGATCGCCGTGCGGTGATCGTCTTGCCGGCGGCCGCGTCGCCCGTCAACGCGCCGAGCCACCACGCCGGCCTGGGCGCCGCACGTGCGCCGGCGGCGAGCAGGAGCGGCATGGCGAGGAACAGGCGGCGCGTCACCATCGCTGGATCAGACGCACGCCCTGCCCGTCGGGTCTCACTTCGCAGAACCCGAGCCAGATCCGGCATCTGGCGCGGGGGCGGGCTCCTTGTAGGCCGGGGCGTGCTTGCCGAGCACCTCGGTCGACTTGATCGAGTCGGGCAGGTACTTGTCGAGCTTGCCGACGAACCACGTGCCCGCGAGCACGAGCAGGACGATCAAGAACGTCCACAGCTTCCAGCGCACCTTCTTGTCGGCGAACGGATCGCTCATGCTGCGCTCGCTGCCCTTGGGCAGCTTCGCGAGCTCCGTCATCGCCGCACCGAACGCGACGTTGATGCGCGCCCGGTTGTTGATCGCCCAGCCGTTGGCATCGAGGATCGGGCCGAGGTTGCGCCGGCGCAGCTTCAGCCACGCGAGCAGCATCGCGGGCCCGCTGATCAGCAGCAACAGCGCGATCACGCCGAGCGGCAGCCACACGCCGAGCCCGAACATCGTCCCGAGCAGCGCGCCGACCAGCGTGCCGATGCCGCCGATCGCGACACCGATCGCCGCGACCGTGCCGAGATCGATCTTCTTGGCTGGAACCGGCGGCGGCGGTGACGGCGGGGCCACCGCGACCTTGTCGGCGTGACCGATCGTCTCGCCCACGCCCTGCAGGCGCGACGACGCTTCGGCATCCGCGGCGGCCGCACGCTTCTGCACGGTGGCCTCGATCGACTTGAACAGCTTCTTGTACGGCGACCAGAAGGCCTCGCGGATCGAGATCGGGTTGCCGACGACCTTCGTGACCGTCGCGTCCCAGTCCTGGCCTTCGCGGTCGTAGAACACGCCGTTGCGTCCGACGAACACGTTCTCCGCATCGCCGTTCGTCAGCGCCGCTGCGATCGTGCGCGTCTCGCCCTTCCGGGTGATCTCGAGGTAGACGAGGTACGCGTCCGAGGCGGCCGCGAGCGCCGCGTGCTTGGCGGCATCGACGACCGGGACACAGAGGTGCAGCGCGCGGGCGTCGAGGTAGAGCGTGCCCGCCTGGAAGATGCCGTCCTGCCGCGAGTAGAAGTCGGAGAAGTTGACGAAGTTGCGCAGCAGGCGTCCGAAATCGCGTTGCAGCCGCACCGCCTTCGCGACGCCGGAGATCTGCTCGTACTCGCCCGACAGCGCGGCGTCCTGGGCGATCAGCTCCTTCAGCTTGACCCGCAGCTCCGGCGCGGCCAGCTTCTCGAGCCACTCGACGGAGAGCCCGTCGACCTTGGTGGTCGGCTTCTCCTTGACGTACGTGTCGTACGGCGAGAGCCGATCGACGATCGACGCGAGATCCGCCGGCGTCAGGGTGTCCCGAGCGCCGAGGATCGGCGTCACCGCCTGCTCGACGAACGCGGTGAGCTGTGCGGCCCAGGCCGGGTTCACGCCGGCCTTGAGCGGCAGGCGGGCGGCCGGATCGATCTTCGCGAGCGGGAGCCGCGCGAGCTCGGCATCTCCCGCCGACAGCGAGCGCGACGACAGCGCGACGAGCTCCGCATCCTGGCCGGCGAGCGCGACGGCGCCGCGCGCGTCGAACGCCGCCACCCGGCAACGCGTGAAGTAGTCCTCGATCTTGGAGCGCACGCCCTCGAGCGCCGCGTGCGCGGCGGGCGTCGCCTCGCCGAGCGGCAGCAGGGCCTTGTCCTTGCCCTTCGCGAGCCACGCCGCCCGAGTATCGACGGCAGCGAACAGCTCGTCGGCCTTCGCCTGATCGAGGCCGAGCTTGCCGCTGCGATCGGTCACGCCGCCGACCGCGGCGACGCCGTCCTCGATGCACTTCGCGAGGTCCGGATCGCCCGCGCTCTCCTTGATCACGATGCCGTCACCGTTGAGCGTGGTCTCCGCGAACGCCTTCGTGATCGCGTTGGCCTCGGCGACGCTGATCGACGCCGCGTCGCCCTTCCCGAGGTCCTTCAGCATGTGCTTCGCCGCGGAGACCACCTTCGGGTCGCCGAGCGCGGACAGCTTCACCTCCTCGGCGGAGCGCAGCACGTCCTCGGGGTTCTTGAACGTCGCCTTGATCCAGTCGACCGCGGCCAGCACGTCCTGCACGCGGATGCGGCCGTCGGAGTCGTGGTCCATCAGCGCGAGCGTCTCGGCCTCGATGTCCACGCCCTTCACGGGCATCGCGAGCGCGACCCACAGCTTCTGGTCGAGCTCGCCGAGCGCGAGGACGTCCTTGCCGTCGCGCAGGCTGACCTGATCGACTCCACCCGCGCGAAAGAAGTGCCAGCGATGCGTCATGGTCCACACTCCGGGCCGATCTTGTCGACGGCGCCATAGGCGTCCGGCGGCGCGTGCAACCACACGAGGTGGCGGCCTACGGCGGCCACCCCCTGCGCGTAGTCGTACGCGGTGTACTCACCCGTGCCCTCGGCGAGGAGCACGTGCGGTCCCGTCTTGTCGGCGAGCACCGCCGACAGGACGAGCGGATGGTCCTGTCCTTCCGTCACCTGCTTCGGCGTGCCGTCGGGGCCCGCCACGAAGAAGCCGGCGAACGACTCCACGCGCCACTGGCACTGCGTCTGCGGCGTCGCGCCCGGCGGGATGTCGATCCAGTTGACCGCGCCGGCCCACGCGACCGGCTTGCCGTCGACGTTGACCTCGGCGATCGACCACAGCATCTCGCAGTCGGGCGCGGTGCACGCGCGCTGCGGCACCGCCGGCGCGAACGACGCGGGGATCGGCGTGTCCTTCGTCGGCCGCGACCAGATGCCGTTCTTGTCGACCTCG
>JAEUJX010000088.1 GCA_016794545.1 Myxococcales bacterium | reverse complement strand
CCTCCGCGTGAACGCGCGCGACCAGCGCATCGACCACACCGGCCGCGATCGCGGCCGCCCGCGGACCGCGCACCGCCTCGAACCTCTCGATCGCCGCGCTCGCCTCCGCATGGATCGCGGCGAGTCGCGTGGCGGTCTCGGTCTCGACCTCCGCCGACACCCGCGCGCGCTCCGCGGCGAGCTGCTCGGCGAGCGCCGCCGCTGCGGCCTCGACGCGCTCGCGTGCGGTTCGCTCGATCGCGGCGGCCTCGCGACGCGCGTCCGCGAGCTCGCGGTCGAGGCGTGCTTCGGCCTCGACGAGGAGCGCGAGCTCGGATGCGCCCGACATCGCTACGGCTCCGCGAGCTCCATGCGCTGCCCGGGCCACCGCTCGTTGTCGGTGAACAGCAGCAGGGTCGGGTCGATCCGGTAGAACCCGTGGATGCCGGGATCGAGCGCGATCACGTCGGGGTCGGCCTGGCCGTTCCACAGCCCCGCCGCGAACGGGAACCGCGCGAGGTACGCGCGCAGGACGCGCCTGCGCTCGTCGAGCGCCGTGACCTTCGTGACCGTGCCCTCGAGCTGGATCCCCTTCATCTCGGAGAACTGCCGGCACTCGTCGCTGATCGTGCCCGCCACGCGCGGGTTGGCCTCCATGTTCTGCCCGTGGCGAGTCGCGGCGACGGACGTGAAGTACAGCTGCGTGCCGTCGTGCACGTAGAGCACCTGCGATGCCCACAGTCCCGCGGGCCCGGCCGTCGCGAGGTTGAACACGGTGTGGCTCGCGAGGTACGCGAGCACGCGCTCGCGGGTCTCGGAGTGGTCGGAGGTGAGAGCGGCGGCTTGCATGGCGTCTCCTAGGTGAGCGTGGCGATCACGAAGCCGGCGGCGAGGCCGACGGACATGAGGACGAACGAGAGGAGCGTCCAGGCCTGCGCCGGGACGATGTGGCGGATGTCCTCGGGGTGGGCATAGAGCCGGCGGGAGGCCGCGATCGCGTGCGGCGCACCTGCGAGGCCGAGCCACACGGTCATCGGGAGCCCGAACACGGGCAGCATGAACACGGCGAGATACGCGGCGGCGAGGATCTCGCCGAACACCACCGACGCATCGGGCCGGCCGAGCCGCACGACCAGCGTGCGCTTGCCGGCCGCGGCATCGGCGCGCGCATCCGGGAACTCGTTGACCCACAGGAACGCGCCGATCGCGAGGGCGACCGGCACCGACGCGAGCAGCACCGTTGCGTCGATCGAGCCGCGCTGCACGAGGTACGTGCCCGCCGCGATCACCGGTCCGTAGGCGAGGGCGACGGCGAGCTCGCCCAGGCCGCGGTAGGCGAGGCGGAATGGCGGCCCGTGATAGAAGTACGCGAGCGCGATGCCGATCATGCCGAGCCAGAGCACGGTGGGCTCGCGCGACAGCACGATCGCGAGGCCGATCGCGATCGCGGCGGCGTAGAACACGGCCGCGACGATCGCGGTCTCGGTGCGGGTCAGGAGGCCATCGACGATCACGCGCTTGCCGCCGGAGAACGGGCTGCGCTCGTCGTCGCGGACGCCCTCGTCGGCGCCGGAGTCCCAGTCGAAGATCTCGCCGGAGGCGTTCTTCGCCGCCTCGACGAAGAAGATGCCGAGCACGGTCAGCGCGAGCCAGCCCCAGGCGACCGGACCCTGCCACGCCGCGGCGGCCGCGCCGACGAGCATCGACGCGACCGAAGCGAGCGTGATCTTCGGATCCGCGACGCGCCAGACGCCGGCGGCGATCGAGTGGAGCGAGGGGTTGGCGGGAAGTGCGTGGGTGACCATGGTGTCTCCTCAGATCACGAGCGTCGCCACGAGCCACACGGCGATCGGGATCAGCAGGTTGTCGGTGCTGCGCGGGGCGAGGGCCTCCGCGAGGGCGGCGACACAGCCGAGGACGACGAGCGAGAGGGCGTCGACCTCGCGGCCGAACAGGTACGCGACGAGCGCAGCGCCGACGGTGGCGGCGATCAGCACGGCGAGCGAACCCTCGATGCTCTTTCGCTTCGCGCCGCGGACCTGGTAATGGTGCCGCCCGAAGCTCCGTCCGACGGCCCCGCCGATCCCATCGCCGAGAGAGAGAGCGACGAGACCGGCGGCGGCCGGGAACGGATCGACGAGCAGACCGAGCGCCGTGAACAGCGCGTACATCGACGTGTAGTGGACGAGCCCGGTCCACGTCTCGTCGCCATTGGTCACCGACTTCACGATCATCGCGGGGATGCCGTCGCGGCGCGCGAGGAGCGGCAGGGCCGCGGTGCCCTGCGCGACGGCCGCCACGAGCGCGACCGGGAGCGCGGGGCCCTCCCAGTGCGGCCAGCCGAGGATCCAGATCGCCGCGCCGACATGGAGCAGGTCGCGCACGTACGTCGCCGCGAGCCCGAGCGCCCGCACCAGGACGCACCCGGCGATGCCCACGGCGAACACGCCGCACCAGGCGGCGAGCTGCAGGACGTCGGTCATGCGGCCCTCCGCTGCGCGTGCTCGGCGATCGCATCGATCGCCTCCATCGCGGACACCGCGGCGAGCTCGGTGCCGATGCCCCGGCCGCCGGCGCCGTCGCCGACGATGTAGAGCCCCGGCAGCGGCGTCTCGACCGGCAGGCGGTCGCGGCCGACCTGGCCGGGCTGGTGGCCGTTGCAGATCGCGCCGCGGGTCGACTTGCCCCTCCACCCGGCGACCGCACGGATCGGTGTCCACTCCGTGAACAGGAGCTCGTCGTCGAGGCCGGGGATGATCGCGCGCATCGCGGCCATCGCGCGGTCCCGCCAGCGCGCGGGCGCGTCCTGCGGAGCGTCACAGGTCGGTCCGTAGATGCTCGCGACGATCAGCTGCCCCGGGCCGAGCGACGGATCGTAGTTCGTGGGGACCGGCGCGTAGATCGCGAGCGGATCGCTGACCGCACCCGCGTCGATCGACGCGACCGTGTTCCGCATCAGATCGAGGCTCAGGTCGCCGAGCGTCTTGCCGTCGGTCGAGACGCCTCCGATCAGGCACCCTTCCTCGACGAGCGGGCGCCGCAGCGCGAGCTTGAGCTGGTGCGCGTTCCCCGAGCCGCGGACCGCGGCGGCCTGCGCGCCGTAGTCGCCGGGCAGCCCGCCCTCGACCAGGGCGTCCACGTCGGCCGGGGCCATGTTGCACGCGACGATCGGAGCGCGGTACTCGGCGTCGCGCGTCGCGACCGCGAACCCGCGCGTCGTCGGGCGGATCGCGACGGCGCGCGCGTGCGTGACGAGGTCGCCCCGTGCGTCCACGACGAGCCCGAGCAGCGCGTGCGCGATCGAGTCCATGCCGCCCTCGACGTACGAGAGCTGGTACGAGCCGATGACCTGGCGCAGGGCGCGGATCGACTCGCCGGCGGAGACCTGCCAGGGCGGCAGCACGAAGAAGATGCTCGCGAGGAAGCTGAACAGGAAGTACGCGCCCGGGTGCTCGGTGTGCTGGAGGATGAACTCGTCGAGCGTGCGACGGTCCCAGCGCCGCAGCTCCCACTCGGTGAGCGTGAACACCTGGAACAGCATCCGCGCGAGGTGCGCGCGCTCGCGGGCCGAGAGTCCGAGCTGCCGCGCGGCCTCGAGCGCCGCGTGCGGCAGTCCGGCCCGGCTCGCGGGCGCGGTGATCTCGAACATCCCGCGCGACCGCACCGGGATCGGGTGCGTGAGGAACCGCGGTCCGGGGATCCCCGCACGCGCGAACACCTCGCCGAAGGGACCGCGCGCGCCGCGCGAGATCAGGTGGCTGCCGAAGTCGAGCTTGAAGCCGTCGCGGTCGTACGACGCGAGCACGCCGCCGAGGGTCGGGTTCTTCTCGAGGACGAGCACCCGGCGGCCCGACCGGGCGAGCAACCCGGCGGTCACGGAGCCGCCGACCCCGCTGCCGATCACGATCGCGTCGTACTGGACGCCGCGGCCGTGCTCGCGCGTGGGTGGGGCCGCAGGCCTTGCAGCCGCCTCGCGCGGTCGCGCGGATCCTGCGCCGCTTCCGGCGCTCTCTCGGCCGTGACCACGCATGCTCCCGGAGGTTGCAGTGGCCATGCCATTGCACGGCGATCGGGCATGGGACGCCGCCTCCACATCGTCCTCGGCAAGGGGGGCGTCGGCACGTCGACGGTCGCCGCGACGCTCGCGCTCGCGGCCGCCCGACGCGGAGCGCGGGTCCTCGCGCTGGAGCTGGGCGAGCTCGGCGGGACGTGTCGCATCCTCGGGGCGAGGCCCGCGCGCCC
>JAEUJX010000046.1 GCA_016794545.1 Myxococcales bacterium | reverse complement strand
GCGCAACCAGGAGCTCGCCCACGCCTCCGACGCGCCGCTGCGCCGCACCGAGCAGCGCACGCGCTGGTCGATCGTCGTCCATCACGACGTCCCGCGCGGCCGCGGCACCGCGCGGATCGAGCTGGGGACGCGGCAGGGCGACGCGAAGGACGTCGTCGATCAGGCGATCGAGCTGGCGACCGCCGCGATCGGCGCGCCCTGGAGCACGCCGCCGGCCGCGGCCCCCGCGAAGGTCCTCGTCGGTGACGACACGCTCGCGAAGACCGACCTCGCCGCGGTCGCCGCCGCGCTCGTGACAGGCGCGAAACACCCGCCGGGCGCGAGCGTTCAGCTCGCCGCCGACGTGTTGCGCGAGCGCGTGAGCGTGCAGGCCGGGTCGGGCTTCCACACGGCGTGGACCGCGACGCGGCTCGAAGCACGCGCGCTGGTCGCCGCCGGCGGTCACAGCCTCGACGTGGTACGCGAGGCGCGGAGGCTCGGCGATCTCGAGGCCGAGCTCGGCGGTGCCCTCGCGGGTGCCGCGGGTGACCTCGCGATGCTCGGCAAGGCTGGCGCCGCGACGCCCGGGCGCTGCGCGATCATCCTCCGCGCCGACGCACTGCTGCACGGCGGCGGCCTCGGCGTCTGGCACGTGTTCGCCGATCACGCGAGCGCGGAGACCGAGCGCCAGGGCCTGACGCGCTATCGCCGGGGCGCCGTCGTCGCGCCGAACGCCGACACGGTGGCCGAGCCGCTGACGATCACGTCGGAGGGCGCGCTCGACTTCGGGACGCTGTCCGCACCGATCGGCGACGAGGGCGACGCCGTGCGCCGGTTTCCCGTCGTCGAACGGGGCGTCGCCGTCGGGCTCGGCCTGTCGGTTCGCGAGGCGGCGCGGCGCAAGACCGATCCGAACGGCGGCGTGCGCAACCTCGTCGTGTCGCGCGGCACCTGGAACGAGACGCGCCCCGAGGGCCGCGTGATCGAGGTGCGCCGGCTCCGCTCGCTCTCGATCGATCCGTTCACCGCCGACGCGAGCCTCGAGATCGGGCTCGGGCTCGACGGCGACAAGCCGTTCACCGGGGGTACGCTGCGCCTCGATCTGATCGCCGCGCTCGCACACGCCCGCCGGAGCGCCACCACGCTGCGGCGGGGCCCCTACCTCGGCCCGTCGGCGTTGCTGCTCGAGGGCGTCGAGCTCACTTGAGGAGCAGACGCAGGAGCGCGCCGAGGAAGCCCTCGCGCTCGCGATCGTTGAAGCTCGAGCTGTCACCGAACACCGCCTTGCGCAGCGAGGGATCGGCGAACACGCTCTGCTGAGGCCCTTCGTCGATCTCGAACTTCGAGGCGAGCTCGAGGACGCGCTGGAGCTCGGCGTCATCGAACCAGATGCCGTGCGGATCGCACCGATCGAGCGCCACGCCGCGCAGCGCGCACGGCGTCATCCGCGCGTGACACTCCGGACAGGGACGCTCGTCACCGGCGCGCCCTTGCCAGGGGATGATGACGCGGCCCTCGCGCATCACCGCCACCATCTCGACGAACGCCGCCTCGGGCACCCAGGTACCACCGCACGCGCACCGGAACGTCTTGCCGGTGGACGTCAGTGGACTCGAGCACGTCGCGCATTGCATCGCTCCCATCGTATCACCGTACACTCCAGGCGTGATCCTCCGAACTCCCGACGACCGCTTCGCCGCCCTGCCCGGCTACTCGTTCGCGCCGCACTACGTGCAGCTCGGCGACCTCCGCATGCACTACCTCGACGAGGGGCCGCGCGACGGTGCCGTCGTGCTGTGCCTGCACGGCGAGCCGTCGTGGAGCTACCTCTACCGCAAGATGGTGCCGATCCTCGTCGGGGCGGGGCTGCGCGTCGTCGCACCGGACCTCGTCGGCTTCGGCCGCTCCGACAAGCCGGCGGATCGCGCGGCGTACACCTACCAGGCGCACGTCGACTGGATGGCCGGCTTCCTCGACGCGACCGCGCTCCGTGACCTCACGCTGGTCTGCCAGGACTGGGGCGGGCTGATCGGCCTGCGCCTCGTCGGCGAGCAGCCGGAGCGGTTCGCGCGCGTGGTCGCGAGCAACACGTTCCTGCCGACCGGCGACCAGAAGCCCCCCGACGCCTTCTTCGCGTGGCAGCAGTTCAGCCAGACCACGCCGCAGTTCCCCGTCGGCATGATCGTCGCCCGCGGCTGTGCGCGCCCGGTCGCGCCCGAGGTGATCGCCGCCTACGACGCGCCGTATCCCGACGAGTCGTACAAGGCCGGCGCGCGACAGTTCCCGATGCTCGTCCCGTCGCGGCCCGACGATCCGGCGAGCGCGCCGAACCGCGCCGCGTGGGAGACGCTGCGCAGGTACGACAAGCCGTTCCTCACCGCGTTCGGCGACTCCGATCCGATCACGCGCGGCGCCGACCGCGTGCTGCAGGCGCAGATCCCCGGCTGCGCGGGCCAGCCCCACCGCACGCTCGAGAAGACGGGGCACTTCTCGCAGGAGGACTCCGGCGAGGAGCTCGCGTCGATCGTCGCGGCGTTCGCGGCACGTCCCTGAGCCGCGACTTCCGTTACGATGTCGGGATGGCCGTCGTCGCGACCTGTCCAGGCTGTGGGCTCGAGAACTCCCCGATGAACGTGACCTGCGATTCGTGCGGGGCGAAGCTCGGGGCGGCGCTCGCTCCGCCGCGCGAGGCGCCGCTGCGCCCGTGGGGCGTGTTCCTGACGAGCCTCGGGATCACGTTCGTGCTCGCCCTCGCCGGTGCGATCGCCGACCTGCCCACGCCCGTGGCGGGGCTCGCGGCCTTCTACGGCCCGCTGATCGCGTCGTGGCGCGCGGCGTCGAACGTCGTCGCGTTCGCGGCGCTCGGAGCGGTGGGAGCAGCGATCGCGTTGCTCGGCGTCGGCGCGCTCGCGAGCTGGGAGACCACGCAGGCCGTGCTCTACGCGGCGATCGACTCGGTGCCACGCTCGGCCGACGACTGGGGCCACGTCGAAGGTACGTCGCCGGTGATCGCCGTCGTGTTCGGGACCGTCGTGATCGCCGCCGCCGTGCTCCCCGCCGGGCTGGTCGGAGCGACCGTCGGTGACGTGCTCGCGCGCAAGCGCCGGTGACGCGCGCGATCGTCGCCCTCGTCGCGAGCTGACGCTCGATGCCGCGCCCTGCTACTCTGTCGAGATGCGCGTCATCGCTGCGGTCATGGTGCTCGCCTGGTCCGGGCTCGCCAGTGCGAAGCCGGTGAGGATCGGCATCGACATGGGAAACGGCACGCTGGTCGTGACGTTCGATCCGAAGAAGATCAGCGAGGCCGACGTGCGCGCCGCCGCGGCGCTGTCTCCCCACGCCCCGCACGGCGTCATCACGGACAGCCTCTCGAGCTGTCGCGACCAGGCCGGCGCGCTGACGGCGTGCGGCAGCAAGCCCCACACGCCGGCGAAGCCGGAGTTCTTCCGCGACGCCGACACCACGGTGAAGCTCAACCGCGCGCGCGTGAAGGAGCTCGCGGACCAGAAGGTCGCGAAGCAGCTCGAGCCCGCGAGGGAGTGGCTGCGCCGGCAGGCCGCGTTCTTCGCCGGCCTGGAGGAGCGCAAGCTCGCCTACTTCCGATCGTGGAAGAGCGCGGACCTCGCGGGCGCGATCGAGGGCATCGATGGGACGAAGGAGTGCGCGGGCGCGATCGCGAAGCTCGACGCGGCCAGGACCAACGATCAGAAGTTCCAGCTCGCGCAGTACGACTGGCACAACTGCATGAACGAGCGAGGGCACGCGGTCATGGGCGAGTTCCCGGAGGCGCCGTGGAAGGCGTTTCTCAAGGCCACGGGCGTGAAGGCCAGGTTCGAGCTCCAGGAGGGCGATTGACGCTCGGGGGGCGGTGGTCCTGCGCTCCGATCGGGCACCGCGGTCCCCACGGCGCGAGGTAGGATCGCCGGGTGGACGCTGGAACGCTGGTCTCCACGCGGTTCCGGATCGTTCGCTGTATCGGCAGCGGAGCCACGGGGGACGTCTACGAGGCAGTCGATCGCGAGCGCGGCGGACGCACCGCGATCAAGGCGCTGCGCCTCCAGCATCCGCTCGCGATCAGCCGCTTCAAGCACGAGTTCCGCGTGCTCCAGGACCTCGAGCACCCGAACCTGGTCTCGCTCGGCGAGCTGATCGAGGAGAACGGCCGGCTGTTCTTCACGATGGAGCTGATCGACGGCAGCGACTTCCTCAGCTACGTCCGTCCCACCGGCACGTCGTTCGACGAGCCGCGGCTGCGGCACGCGTTCGCCGAGCTCGGGCAGGCGCTCGAGGCGTTGCACGCGCGCGGGCTCGTCCACCGCGACATCAAGCCCTCGAACGTGCTCGTCACGAAGGAGGATCGCCTGGTGATGCTCGACTTCGGCCTCGCCGCCGACGTCGAGGAGCACCGGCCGACCTGGTCGGGACCGACCATCGTCGGCACGCCGCACTACATGTCTCCCGAACAGGCCGCCGGGCAGCCGGCCGCGCCGGCCTCGGACTGGTACTCGGCGGGCGTCATCCTCTACGAGGCGCTGACCGGCAAGCCCCCGCACGAGGGGCCGATGATGAAGCTCCTCGCCGACAAGCAGAGCGTCGAGCCGACGCCGCCCGCCGAGCTCGATCCGGCGATCCCGGCCGACCTGTCGGCTCTGTGCGCGGCGCTGCTGCGGTTTCATCCCAGCAAGCGGCCGACCAGCGCGACCGGCATCCGCCAGCTCGCACGCGCGCCGAGCAAGCGCGCGGAGGCGAAGCGCGTGACGGGAACGCCGTCGCAGGGGCCGGTGTTCGTCGGTCGCACCGCCGAGCTCTCGCAGCTCCGCGCGATCCTCGAGACCGACGTGCTCCGGGACGGCGCGCCGGCGGCGGTGCTGATCCGCGGCGAGTCCGGGGTCGGCAAGACCACGCTCGCTCGCGTGTTCCTCCGCTCGCTCGCGAACGATGCGATCGTCGTACGCGGCCGCTGCTTCGAGCGCGAATCGGTCTCGTACAAGGCGTTCGACGGCATCATCGAGGGCCTCGCACGCGCGCTCGGGCGCATGGAGCCGGCGGCGGCCGCGGCGATGCTGCCGCTCCACGCCACCGCGCTGGCCGACGTGTTCCCCGAGCTCAAGCGCGTGAAGGCGTTCGCCGACGCGCCGGTCGGCGCGGCACCCGCGCAGCGCGACCTGCGCGACCGCGTGTTCGGCGCGCTCCGGGAGCTGCTCGTTCGCATCTCCCGCCGCCACACGCTCGTGCTCGCGATCGACGACCTCCAGTGGGCCGACGACGACAGCCTCGCCCTGCTCGCCGACATCGTGCGCCCGCCCGAGGCCCCTGCCCTCCTCCTCGTCGCGACGCTGCGCCCGCCGGGTGCCGGCGGCCGTGACGACATCGAGGCGCGGATCCGCGACGCATGCCCGCTGCTGCGCACGCTCGAGCTCGGTCCGCTCGAGCCCGAGGCGTCGCGCGAGCTCGCCGAGCGCCTGTGCGCGCTCCACGACATCCGCGACGCGGGCGGAGCCCGGGAGCTCTCCGAGGAGGCCGCCGGTCACCCGCTGTTCCTCGACGAGCTGGTGCGACACCGCGCGGCGACCGGCGGCACGCGCAGCCTGCGCCTCGAGGACGCGCTGTGGGAGCGCGCCACCGCGCTCGACGCGAGGGCGCGCGGCGTGCTCGAGGTGATCGCGCTCGCCGGCGAGCCGATCCATCACGACACGATCGTGCGTGCCGCCGATCTCCCGCCCGAGCACCTGGTCCGCACGCTGTCGCTGTTGCGCGTCGCGAACCTGGTGCGCACCACCGGCGCTGGCGCCGGCGCCGACGACACGGTCGAGCCGTATCACGACCGCGTGCGCGCCGCGATCGTCGGCCACCTCGACGCCGCGCGCCGCGCGGCGCTGCACCGCGCTCTCGCCGTCGCGCTCGAAGCGTCGCCGCGACGCGGCCACGAGCCGCTGCTCGCGTTCCACTGGGAGGGTGCGGGCCGCCTCGATCTCGCGGCGCGCTACGCCGCCGCCGCCGCCGATGACGCGGTCACCACGCTCGCGTTCGACCGCGCCGCCCGGTACTACCAGCTCGCGATCGACCTCGGTCACCCGGAGCGCGGCGAGCTGCTCGCGCGGCTGGGCGAGGCGCTCACGCTCGACGGCCACGGTGCCGCCGCGGCCGATGCGTACCTCGCCGCCGCCGACGCGACGCCCGCCGAGGAGGTCGCGCTCGATCGCCGGCGGCTCGCCGCGGAGCAGCTGCTGGTAAGCGGACACATCGACCGCGGCATCGAGCTGATCACGGAGCTGCTCGCGACGCTCGGCATGGATCTCCCGGCCACGCCGCGCCGCGCGCTGGTCTCGCTCGTGCTCCGGCGCGGCCTGCTGCGCGCGCGAGGCCTGCGGTTTCAGAGCCGGACCGAAGGTGAGGTCGCCGCGTCGGAGCTCCGCCGCGTCGATCTGTGCTGGTCGGTCGCCGGCGGGCTCGCGATGGTCGACACGGTGCGCGGCGCCGACTTCCAGACGCGCCACCTGCTGCTCGCGCTCCGCGCCGGCGAGCCGACGCGCATCGCGCGCGCCCTCGCGGTCGAGGGCGGATTTCACGCGGTCGGCGGGCGCGGGTCGCGGCGCCGCGCCGCCACGCTGTTCGAGCAAGCCCGGGCCCTGCTCGCCCGCCACCCGTCCGAGGACGTCGTCCCGCTGATCACGGGCTCCGAGTGCATCAACGCGTACCAGGCAGGCGAGTGGCGGCGCTCGCTCGAG
>JAEUJX010000768.1 GCA_016794545.1 Myxococcales bacterium | reverse complement strand
GATCCTCGGCTACTTCCCGGGCAACCTCTACGACGAGAACGTCCAGCTGACGGCCGCGCTGTGGTGGTCGCGGCTCGAGCAGCTCGCGTGGGTCGTGGCCGCGGTGTCGCTGGTGGCGATCCTGATCGACGTGCCGAGCTTCCGCGCGGCGCGCGCGGCTCGACCGGCGGGACGGCGCGTGGCGCCGGCGATCGTCGCGCTCGTCGCCGCGGCCGGTGCGGTGCTGCTCAGGCTCCAGGGCGGCGCGCTCGGCTACGCGATCGAGCCCGAGGACATCGAGGAGGCGCTCGGCGGCCGCATCGAGACCGAGCACTTCATCATCCACTACGCGCGCACGCCGGAGATCACCGCCGAGATCGGCGTCATCGCGCGGGACCACGAGCTCCGCTACGCGCAGGTCGTGAAGCAGCTCGGCATGGCGCCCGAGGGCAAGCTGCGGTCGTTCTACTTCTCCGACCGAGACCAGAAGAACCGCTGGATGGGCGCGCGCGACGTCGAGATGGCGAAGCCGTGGCGCCAGGAGATCTACCTCGACCACCGCAGCTTCCCGCACGGATCGCTGCGCCACGAGATCGCGCACGCGGTCGCCTCGGCGTTCGGCGATCCGATCTTCGGCGTCGCGATGCAGAAGGTCTACGGCATCCCGCTGGCGTCGCCGGGGCTCATCGAGGGGCTCGCCGTCGCGATCGACTGGCCCGGCGGCAGCTACGAGCGGATGACGCCGCACGAGGCCGTGCGGGCGCTGCAGGCGATGGGCAAGCGGCCGTCGATCGCGCAGCTCCTGTCGCTGCAGTTCTTCACGTTCTCCTCGATCGCGGGCTACACGACGGCCGGCTCGTTCCTCCGCTTCCTGCTCGACACCTACGGCGCCGAGCCGCTGCGCGCCGTGTATCGCAACGGCGGCGAGTTCGAGGAGGCGTACGGCAAGCCGCTCGCGCGCCTCAAGGCCGAGTGGGTCGCTTTCATCTCGACGATCCAACTGCCCGAGGAGGCCATCGAGGCGCAGCGCGAGCGGTTCCGGGGCGGCAGCGTGTTCGACCGGCCGTGCCCGCACGCGATCGCGAAGCGGCGCGAGCAGGCCGCGCGCGCGTCGGTGATGGGCGATCAGAAGCGCGCGATCGACCTGATGCGCGACGTGTGCGCGGACGCGCCCGGCGAGCCGCGGTTCCAGATCGACCTCGGCGCGATGCTGATCGACGGCGACATCGTGCAGCGCGCCGAGGCAGTCGCCCGGTGGCGGAACGTCGCGGGCGATACCGAGCGCGTGACGTCGAGCCTGCGCGCCGATGCGCTCGAGCGGCTCGCGCGCCAGAAGGCGGCGGCGAACGACTGGGTCGCCACGAAGGCGCTGATCGCCGAGGCGGTCGCGCTGCCGGTCGATCCGAACCAGCACCGCCAGCTCCAGGCGCTCGCGTTCTCGCTCGCGTACGCGGGTCCGGCCGGGCCGGCGCTCCGCGGCTACTTCTTCCCGAGCGGCTCGAAGGTGGACGCGCCGACCTGGGCGCTGATGGCCGTGCTCGCCGAGCCGACGCTCGGCTTCGCGCACTACCTGCTCGCGTTCCAGCGCTACCAGGCGGGGCTCCACGCCGAGGCGAGCCGTGCGTTCCAGCGCGCGATCGCGCTCGGCCTCCCCGGTCAGGAGTTCGTGCGCGCCGCCGCGCGCCGGCTCGCGATCGCCGCGTACAAGACCGGCGACGTCGCGGGCACGAGCGTCGCGATCACGGTGCTCTCGGGCGCCCAGATGCCGCTGACGGATCGCCTGCTCGCGAAGGACTGGGACGAGCGACTGACGTTCGACGCCGCGGCTACATCCCGCTGATGAACTGCCAGCGCTTGCCGTCCCACTCCATCAGGAGCTGGTTCTGGTCGCGCTTGTCGGGGCGGCTCGGCTTGCCCTGGACGTTCGAGATCGTGAAGCTCGCGTCGATCAACACGTCGACCGTCGCGCGGCACTGCGGCTGGAGCGCCTTGCACTGCTGCGCGACCGCGACGTAGCGCAGCGTGTAGCGGATGTCGGTCGCCTTCGACAGGCGCGTCTCGAGGACGTTCCGCAGCCCGTCGTAGCCGTAGTCGTCGCTGCCCGACGGCGTACCGGAGTCCTCCCAGTACTGCTTGTGGGCCATGAGCATGAGGGCCTCGGCGTCGCCGCGCTCGACCGCGAGCCGGTAGTCCTCGACCGCCTTCAGCACCGACTCGTTGGACTCCGAGTACGGGACCTTGGTGCCGGGGATGTACTTCACCTTCGCGCCGCAGCCCGCGACCGTCGCGACGAGCGCAATTCCTAGGAGGGACAGCCGATTCATCTGCGTGCGTGCTGAGCGTCTACAAGAACCACGCCAGCGGCGCGACGCTACAACAGCGAGGAAAGTTGGCCAAGTGCAGGGCCCCGCCAAGCTTCGACTCGCGCCAGAAAGGCACGGAAGTCCTTCTCGGGGTTGGTGACCCTTGCCAAATAGACATCCGTGATGCGGGTGATGGTGAACCGCGTCGCGGCGGCCCGGACTTCGATAGGCAGCGCCTCGCGATCCCCGGGCGTCAGCGGGCGCACGCGCTGGTAGCCCTCGAGCAGCGCGCGGGCGAGCGGCAGCTCGGGCCGGCCGGTCCAGCACCAGTCGTTGAGACAGACCGCGAGGTCGTAGGCGAGGCTGCCGCCGCTCGCCTGCTCGAAGTCGAGGATCGCGGTGATCACCCCGCCCTCCCACAGCACGTTGTCGCGGAACAGATCGCCGTGGATGAGCCCCCACGTCGCGCGACGCCGCACCGGCGCGGCCTCCGCGGCGATCGCGAGCTCCTCGCCGAGGATCGAGATCGCGTGCGCGAGCGCGGGATCCAGGCTCGAGGCGAACCGGTCGAAGCGCGCGGTGAGGTGATCGTGATCGTAGATGCTGCCGCGCCGCCAGGTCGTCGGCAGCGCGAGCCCGGCGGCGTGGAGCCGCGCGAGCGCCTCGCCGAGCTTGCCCGCGCTGTCGGCGGTGACCTCGGAGGGCGCGAGGTGGACGCCGGAGCGCCACGGAAACACGCTGACCCACTTGCCCCGCTCGCTCGCGAGCGGCGCGTACGGGCGGCCGTCGACCGCGAGGATCGGCGGCGGCGTCACCACGCCGTTCTCCGCGAGCGCCGCGACGAGGCGGGCCTCCCACGCGACGTCGACCTCCGCCTTGCCCTCGTTGACGCGCACGAAGAACCGCCCGCGATCGGTCTCGAGCTCGAAGTTCGAGTTGATCGTGCCGGCCGCGATGGTCTCGTGCCGCCGAACGGCGCCGAGCCCGAATGCCGCCGCCACCTCGGTCAGCTCGCGGACTCCGAGCTGCGTGAACACGCCCACGTGCCGAACCTACCAGCAATGCGATAGCCTCGTCGCGTGGATGCGACCGCGCGGGCGAAGCTGGTGGAGGCCCACCTGGACCTCGCTCAGCGTGCGGCGCGCATCGTCCACCGCCGGATCGAAGGGCGAATGGAGCTCGCCGAGCTCGTCGCACTCGCGAACGAGGGGCTCGCCGAGGCGGCGCAGCGGTTCGAGGAGGGGCACGGCGCCACCTTCGCGACGTTCGCCTGGTATCGAGTTCAGGGCGCGGTGATCGACGGGGTGCGGCGCAACACGACGCTGTCCCGGCGGGAGTGGCAGAAGCTCTCGGCGCTCCGCTCCGCGGCCGAGTACCTCGAGACGCGCGGCGAGCGCGATCGCGGCGCGGCGCAGCGCGGGACCGCGGCGCCCGAGGGCGCGGAGGCGCTGCGGGCGGTGAAGGAGGCCATGGCCGCGATCAAGACCGTCTACCTGACGTCGCTCGAGGCGATGACGGAGACCGGGCGCGATCCGCAGAGCACGGCGGAGCACGCGGACGAGACGATCGATCGGTCGCGGATGTCGCGGCGGATCGCCATCGCGATCCGCCGGCTCCCCGAGCGAGAGGCCGCCCTCGTGAAGAAGCACTACTATGAGGGCAAGAACCTCCTCGAGGCGGGGGCGGAGCTCGGGATCTCGAAGTCGTGGGCGAGCCGGCTGCACGCCCAGGCCGTCGATCGGATCCGCGACTTCCTCGACGGAGAGCCGCGATCCGGCCCGTGAATGTGGGCGGCCCTCCTACACGGCCCGTGGGCTACCATCCGGCCGCGATGAGGCACGGGCCGCCGACCATGCCGCCGGTCTCGCCGTCCGCGGCGACCTCCCCGCCGGCGGCTCCGCGCGCGCCCGAGCCGCGGTCCGAGGGCGGCCGCAAGGCCAGTGACTCGCGCCAGCCGCTCGAGCTCGCCGGGGCGCAGCAGATCGGGCGGTTCGGCCTGATCCGCGAGATCGCGCGCGGCGGCATGGGCCAGGTGTTCCTCGCGCGCGACACCAAGCTCGGCCGCAAGGTGGCGATCAAGTTCCTGCTGCACGACGATCCGAGCTTCGTCTCGCGCTTCGTGATCGAGGCGCGCGCGACGGCGCGGTGCACGCACGAGAACATCGTGACGATCTTCGAGGTCGGCGAGCACGCGGGCCTGCCGTTCATGGTCCTCGAGTACCTCGAGGGCAAGACGCTGTCGCAGCTGCTCGAGCAGCGGATCGGCGTGCGTGCGTTCGTCGAGCTGATGGTGCCGGTCGCGCGGGCGCTCGAGCGCGCGCACGAGCACGGCATCGTGCACCGCGATCTCAAGCCGTCGAACATCTTCGTCACCGACCGCGGCCACGTGAAGGTGCTCGACTTCGGCGTCGCGAAGTGCTTCGAGACCCCGAAGGCCTCCGAGCTCGAGCGGATCGCCGCGCCGGTCGCCGACACGCGCGAGATGGATGTCGTCGTCCCCGAGGCGACGTACGTGACGTTCTCCGGCGCCGGGTCGCTCGTCGGAACGCTGCCGTACATGTCGCCCGAGCAGTGGGGCGCCGACGCCGTCGATCACCTGTCGGACATCTGGGCGGTCGGCGTGATGTTCTGGCGCGCGCTGTGCGGCGTGCACCCGGCGGGCACGATGACGCCCGACAAGCTGCGCGCGCGGCTCACCGATCTCGAGACGCCGCTGCCGAGCATCGCGCACCGCGATCCGACGATCCCGCGCGAGATCGCCGCGATCGTCGATCGCTGCCTCGCGAAGCGGAAGGCGGAGCGCTACCAGAGCGCGGCCGAGCTCGTCGCCGACCTGCAGGCGTTCGTGCAACCGCGCGCCGTGCGCGACGAGGCGGCGTGCCCGTATCGCGGGCTCGCGGCGTTCGGCGAGGGCGACGCGAAGCTGTTCTTCGGCCGCTCGAACGAGATCCGCACCGCGCTGTCGCTGCTCGACGCGTGGCCGCTGCTCGCCGTGATCGGCCCGTCGGGCGTGGGCAAGTCGTCGTTCGTGCACGCCGGCCTCGTCCCCGCGGTACGCGCGACCGGAGGTGACTGGCAGGTGCGCGTGATCCGCCCGGGCCGCTCGCCGCTGGCGAGCCTCGCCGCCGCGCTCGGCGAGGAGGACCACGCCGCGATCGACGCGGTGCTCGGGCAGCTCGGCGAGTCGCCCGGGCTGTTCGGCGAGGTGCTGCGCCGCCAGTGCGCGCGGAGCCGCACCCGCGTGCTGATCGTCGTCGACCAGCTCGAGGAGCTGTTCACGCTGTCCGAGGAGCCCGGACCGCGGCAGCTGTTCCTCGCGGCGCTGCTCGCGGCCGCCGACGATCCGAGCGCCCCCGTCCGCGTGGTGCTGTCGATGCGCGCCGACTTCCTCGACCGCCTGGCGGGCCACAAGCACGTCCTCGCCGAGCTGACGCGCGGCCTGTTCTTCCTGAGCGCGCCCGACGCGGAGAACCTGCGCGAGACGCTCGTGCGCCCGGCCGAGCTCGCCGGCTACGCGTTCGAGTCGCCGGCGATCGTCGAGGACATGATGCAGATGGCGACGAGCCGCGGCGCCCTGCCCCTCCTCCAGTTCGCCGCGACGCGGCTGTGGGACGCGCGCGACCGCGAGCGCCGCCTGCTCACGGCCGCGGCCTACCAGGCGATGGGCGGCGTCGGCGGCGCGTTCGCCCGTCACGCCGAGGAGGTCGCGGCCTCCGTGCCCCCGCAACAGCAGGCGCTGCTCCGCACCGTGATGACACGGCTCGTGACCCCCGAGAACACGCGCGCCGTCGTCGATCACCGGGAGCTGCTGTCGCTCGGCGACGGTCGCGAGGTGCAGCACATCATCGACCGCCTCGTGCGCGCGCGGCTCGTGCACATGCACACCGATGCCGCCGCCGGCGCGGGCGCCACCGTCGAGATCGTGCACGAGGTGCTGATCACCGAGTGGCCCACGCTGCGCCGCTGGCTCGAGGACAGCCACGCGCTGCGCGGGTTCGTGCACGAGCTGCAGCAGGCCGCCCGCCAGTGGGCCGCGCGCGGCCGCCCGGCCGACCTCGTGTGGCGCGGCGCGACGGCGCAGGAGGCGCTCGCCGTCGCGAGCCGCCACGTGCTCGACCTCTCCGCCGCCGAGCGCGACTTCCTCGCGGCGGTGCAGCACCAGCAATCGCGCGGCCGGCGCGCGAGACTGTTCGGGTTCACCGCGGTGTTCGTCGTGCTCGGGCTCGTCATCGCGGGCGGCATCGTCGCCGTGATCCGGATCTCCGCCGCCGAGCAGATCGCGCAGGACAAGGCGCAGGTCGCCGAGGACAAGGCGAGGGAGGCGCAGAAGGCGCGGGCCCAGGTGCAGGCCCAGCTCGACACGGTGCGCGCCGCGAAGGACAGCCAGACCGCGGCGGAGCTCACGGCGAAGGAGCAGCAGGAGCTCGCCGACAAGGCGACCCAGAGCCTCGACCTCTCGCGCGAGGAGCTGCAGCACAAGAACCTCGAGCTCGAGCGCACCGCGGCCGAGGCGCGCGCCGCGCAGCAACGCGCCGAGACGCTCGCGCGCGAGGCCGCCGCGAGTGCCGAGACCGCGCGCCAGGCGACCGCCGCCGCCACGAAGGCGCGCGACGAGGCGAACCGCCTGCTGAAGATCGAGCAGGAGCGCACGCGCCAGCTCGAGCAGCAGAAGAAGGCGATCGCGACCGGCGGTCTGAAGGACAACTAGACACCGTGAAGCTCTCGACCGTCCTCCTCGCGCTCGCGCTCGGCGCCGGCACCGCCGCCGCGGACACGAAGCCCTGGGCCGTCGGCGTGCCCGAGGCGCGGCAGGACAAGGCCACCGTGATCTTCGAGGAGGGCAACCAGCTGTTCGCGCAGCAAGCGCACGCGCCGGCGCTCGAGAAGTACCGCGCCGCCCTCGCCCTCTGGGACCACCCGCGCATCCGGTTCAACCTCGCCGTCACGCTGATCCGCCTGGACCGCGCGCTCGAGGCCGCCGACGAGCTGGACCAGGCGCTGCGCTACGACGCGCAGCCGTTCGAGAAGGACCCGGGCCTCTACCAGCAAGCGCTCGACTACCAGGCGCTGCTCCGGCGCCAGCTCGGCTACCTCGAGGCCACCTGCACGCAGAGGGGCGCCTCGGTCCTCCTCGACGGCAAGCCCTGGTTCGCGTGCCCCGGAACGCAGACGACGCGCGTGATGGCCGGCGAGCACGTCGTCGTCGCCGAGCTCTCCGGCTACCTGACGAGCAGCCAGCGCGTCGTCGTCGCCGGCGGCGCCACCGCCCACGAGGACATCCGGCTCGTGCCGCTCGAGAGCGCCGTCAAGCTCGTGTACCCATACCGGCGCTGGATCCCGTACACGCTCACCGCCTCGGGCGTCGCGATCGGCCTCGCCGGCCTCGGCGTCTGGCTCGCGGGCAAGAGCCAGATGAACGACTTCGAGGCCGCGTTCGCGCGCGAGTGCCCGCGCGGCTGCCCGACGAGCCTCGACGACAAGCCGCTCCTGCGTGACCTCGAGGACAGCGCGGAGCTGAAAGGCACCATCGGCATCTCGATGATGGTCGCCGGCGGCGCGATCACCGTCGGCGGCATGGTCATGGTGATCCTCAACCGCCCGGAGCGCGTGTTGCCGAAGATCGAGGTCGCCCCGACGGCCGGCGGCGCGACGGCATCGACGCGCTGGTCGTTCTGAGGAAACCGAACGCGCGCCGCGGTGTCCATCGCGCATGAGACGCACGCTCCCCGTCTGCGTCGTGGCCGCGCTGTGGCCTGCTTCCAGCCACGCCGACGCGCTGACCGTGTCGCGCGAGCAGCCGGTGTACGAGAGCGCGCACACCGTGGACCTGCGAGTCGCCGACGGGGTCGCGACGTACAAGGTGCGGCGCGAGCTCGTGAACCCGGGCACGCGCAGCGAGCAGGCGATCCTCGAGATCGACCTGCCCTACGGTGCGGCGGCGACCGGGCTGCGCATCAAGGCGCGCGACCGCTGGTACGAGGGCGAGCTGATGGAGCGCGAGAAGGCGGCGGCGCTGTACCGCGAGATGACCGGGATGGGGCCGTACGCGCCGAAGGATCCGGCGCTGCTGTCGTGGGCATGGGCCGACAAGCTCTACCTCCAGGTGTTCCCGGTGATGCCCGGGATGGTGTCGACCGTCGAGTACACGCTGACCGCGCCGACGCGGTACGCGAACGGGCGCTACTGGGTCTCGTATCCGCGCGTCGACGCGACCGCGGCGGCGCCGCACCGGCTCGCGACGCCGATCGTGACGGTCGGCGGCACGCCCGCGGACGTCGAGATCGACGGCGTGCGGATCGCGGCGGGCCAGCCGGCACTGCTGCTCGCGCCGAAGCACCCGGCGTGGATGGAGCTCGTCGAGGGCGAGCAGGAGCCGGCGAGCTACGTCGCGAGCGCGATCGAGGTCCCGGCGTCGAGCCACACCACGAAGCCGCTCGCGACCGTGACGGTCACGCTCGACATCGCGCACACGTACCAGAGCGACCTGCGCGTCGCCCTCCTCACGCCGCAGGGCAAGCGGGTCGCGGTGCGCGACCAGGACGGCGGCGGCGACAACGACCTCAAGGGCAGCGTGACCGTGGCGCTGCCGGCGGGGACCACCGGTGCGGGCACGTGGCGGCTCGTCGTCAGCGACCACGCCGCGCTCGACACCGGCTCGATCGACGGCTGGCGGCTGTCGTTCGGCGCCGGCGGCGACGCGACGACGGTGGCCGCCTCCGACGTCCCGATCTTCATCCCCGACGCCCCGGAGTCGGAGAGCGACGCGGGCGTCGCCGCGATCTGCGTCGGTGCGCCGCGGATCGACACGCTCGCCGCGCGGCTCGGGCGCGTCAGCGCGTCCGCCAGGAGCGGCCTCACGCGCGTCGAGCTCGATGCGGCGCCGCGTGTCACGGAGCTGCCGCGGCGCGCGCAGGTCGTGTTCGTGCTCGATCGCTCTCGTTCGGTCGGCGCCGACGGGCTCGCCGCGCAGCTCGCGCTCGTCCGCGCGTACCTCGCGCACGTGCCCGACGCCGAGGTCGAGGTCGTCGCGTTCGACCGACGCGCGGCACGGCTGTTCGGAGCGATGCTCCCCGCCCCCGCCGCGCTCGAAAAGCTCGGCGGCGCCGCCCGGACGCTCGTGCTCGGCAACGGCAGCGCGCTCGACGCGGCGGCCCGGCTCGCCGCGGGCGTGCTCGCGAACCGCACCGGACCCAAGCGCGTCGTGCTCCTCACCGACGAGCTCGTCCGCAGCTCGCTGCCGGCCCGCCACGCCCTCGCCGCCCTCGACGCGCTGGCCGCGGACACCGTGGTGCACGTCGTGGTCCCGGTCGTCGACGGCGACGACCGGCCGCACCTCGATCGCGACGACACCGGCCCGCTCGCCCCGCTCGCGACGAAGCACCACGGCATCCGCGCGCGGATCGCCGGCCTCCCGGTGCGCGTCGAGAAGGACCTCGCGCCGCTCGCGCTCGAGCTCGTGCGCCCGACGCGCATCGAGCAGCTCGCCGTGCCCGGCTTCGCGCTCGAGTCGACCACGCTGCGCGAGGGCGAAGGGCTGCGCCTCGTGAAGGTCGGCGCCGCCGCACCGTCGCGCCTCGTGGTCACCGGCCGCCTGTGGTCCGATCCGGTGCGCCGCGAGATCCGCGCGACCGAGCCGTTCTCGCGGGCGTCCGCCGCGTTCGTGTTCGGCGAGGACCGCCACGCGGAGCTGTCGCCCGCCGAGCAGATGCGCGTCGCGCTCTATGCCCGGGCCGTCTCGCCCGTCACCTCGTACGTCGCCGCCGAGCCCGGCACGCGCCCGTCGACCGATGGCTTCGACGACGCGAACCTCTACGGCGGTCTCCTCGGCAACGAGGCGGGCGAGCTGACCGGCGGCTTCGGCTTCGGTCGCAGCGGCTTCCGGCCGGACCTCGCGAACCTGATCGACACCGAGCCGTGCCTCGCGGCTCACCCGCAGGTCGGCCCGTGGAAGGTCGACCTCGCCGTCGAGACCACGCGCGAGGAGGTCGTCGACGTTCAGACCACGACGCCCGGCGCGTTCGCCGCGTGTCTCGTCGAGACCGCGTGGGCGCTGCACCTCGAGGCCAGCGCGTTCCAGGCGACGCGCGAGACGTTCCAGGTCAGCCTGCGCGCACCGTAGAGCCCGCGGGCTTCTCGAGCGTGCCGTGCGACTGGTAGTGGTCGAACAGCTGCCCCCAGTGCGTCTGCTCGCGCCACTGCTCGAACACCTTCCGGTCGCGCAGCGGCCACCGGTAGT
>JAEUJX010000758.1 GCA_016794545.1 Myxococcales bacterium | reverse complement strand
GCAGGAGAGCCACGCGATCTACGTCGCCGTGTGTCTGGCTGGTGAAGCCGGGCTCCGCGTTGGCGAGATCAAGGCGCTGCGCTGGCGCGAGGACGTGGACATGGTGGCGAAGACGATCACCGTGAACCAGCAGATGCGGCGCGGAATCACCGGCACGCCGAAAGGCCGTACGCGTCGAACCGTTCCGATGACGGTCACGCTCTTCGAAGCACTGCGCACGATGGATGTCGTGCGTGAAGGCTTCGTGGTGCTCGATCACATCGGTCGCGGCGAGACCGGCCGCGCGAAGCATGAAGAGAACGTCGTGAAGCGTTTGATGGAGCGGATCTGCCGCAAGGCAGGACTGCCGGAGTCGGGATGGCACCGGCTTCGGCACAGCTTCGGAACGCACGCCGCAACGTTTGGCGTGAACCCGTGGCGGCTCATGACGTGGATGGGGCACAAGCGCGTGGACGAGACGATGCTGTACGTGCACCTGGCGGAGCAGCACCGCCGCGAGATCCCGCTGCCCGTGTTGAAAGCGGGCGCGCGCGAAACCGATCCGGACCTCCGGATCCTCGCGATGCTGAGCGAACGACACTCGGCGTGGCAGCCACGTGGCAGCACGATGCGAAAAACCCACGAGACTCGAATGAATCTCGTGGGTTAAGTCGCGGAGCGGACGGGACTCGAACCCGCGGCCTCCGGCGTGACAGGCCGGCGTTATAACCGACTTAACTACCGCTCCAGAATCGTTTCAGTTTTCAGCAGACCGGGTGGGCGAAGCAGGATTCGAACCTGCGGCCACCGCCTTGTAAGGGCGACGCTCTTCCGCTGAGCTATTCGCCCGACTTCCGAGGTGAAGGTTTCTAGACGGGACCAGTGGCCCTGTCAAGCATCCGCGGGCGCGAACCCGGGAGTGGGGTCAGGACGAGCCGGAAGAGCCGTCCATCGTCGTCGGACGGTCGAGATCGATGCGGGCGGAGGTCGCGGACTGGAGCTGGCCGGCGAGCTCGCCCGGCGAGGGCAGCTCCATGGACGGGACGTCCCAGACGCGGAGCGTGCCGTCGCGCGAGCCGGTGACGAGGTGGCTGGCGTCGCGCCACTCGACCTGATCGACCGGGCTCACGTGGCCGCGGAGGACGCGGTGGCGGCCGGAGGCGAGCTCCCAGAGGCGGATGGTCTTGTCGTAGGAGACCGAGGCGAGCTTCTGGCCGTCCGGCGAGAACGCGACGTCCATGACGAGGTCGGTGTGGCCGCGAAGCGTGGCGACCAGGGCACCGGTGGTCGCGTCCCAGACCTTCACCGTGCGATCGCCCATCGCACCGGCGATGAGGGAGCCGTCGGCGGAGACGGTGGAGCGCGAGATGCGCGAGCCGTCGGTGAGCTCGATGACGCGAGCGCCATCGTAGAGCGCGACCGACGTATCGCAGCGGTTGAGGACGAGGCGGTTCTTGATGGGCTCGAAGGTCGCGAAGGCGATGCACCACTTGCCGCCCTTGCCGAGGACCTTGGTGGTGCCGTCGGGATAGACCATGCGGGCCTCGTCGCCAACCTGCGCGCCGACGCGGCCATCGGAGGCGAGCGCGAAGCCGCGCACGGCGACGGGGCCTTCGATCAGCGTGGTCATCGCGCCCGTGGTGGTGTCCCAGCGGCGGAGCGTGCCGTCGAAGCTCGAGGTGTAGAGCCACCTGTCGTCGCGCGAGAACTCGGCGCGCGAGATCATGTTCTTGTGGCCGGAGAGCTTCACCGGCGCACCGGCGGGCCGGCGGATCTCCATCGTGTAGTCGGCGGACGGGACCATGAGGAGCGCGCCGTCGGGGGAGGCGACCGCGAGGCCGAGGTTGTGGGACTCGCCGGCCCACGAGAACAGCGGCTCGCGCTGGCGGGTGGCGAGGTTCCAGCGCGCGACCGAGACCGGCGTCTTGACGAGGGCGATGTCGCCGGTGACCGACATGGACTGGAGCTCGCTGCCCTCGCTGACCATCGTGGCGCTGGATTGGTCGAGGACCCAGACGCGCGCGGAGCCGTCGAGCGAGGAGGTCACGACCTGCTTCTCGTCGGCGGAGAACCGCGCGCGGTAGATGTCGTCGTCGTGGCCGCGGAGCGTGACCTGCGTGTTGCCGTCGGCGACCGTCCAGATCCGCGCGGTCGCATCGTCGGACGCGGTGAGGATGCGCGAGCCGTCCCTGGACCACTGCACGGTGTAGAGCGAGTCGGTGTGACCGCGCAGCTCGCGCACGGCGAGCGTGGTGAGGTCGACGAGGATGACGTCGTTGCGGTGACCGCAGAGCGCGATGGTCTGGCGATCGGGCGACCACACGACGGAGAGCAGCTTGCCGTCGAACGTCGCGAGCTTGGTGAGCTTGCCGCCGGCGTAGGGCACGCCCCACAGCGTCTGGCCGTCGTGCACGACGACGAGATCGCCGGTGGGCGAGATCTGGAGGTGCTGGATCGCCTTCTGCGTCTTGCCGAGCTCGCGCGTGGTGTCCTTGCCGACGAGAGCGGCGACGGTGTTCGGGCTGGTGGCGACGACCTGGCGCGTCCAGTCCTGCGCGGCGATCGCGGTGCGGAGGGCCGTCTTGGAGCCGAGCAGCTGCGGGTCGCCGCCGTCGAGCGGGACGACCTCGAGGAGGCCCTTGTCGCGATCGACGAGGATCCTGTTGCCGTCGGCGGAGAACTGGACGTGCGAGGCCATCCGGCCCGAAGCGGGGAGCAGCGTGCGCGCTTCCTTGCCGTCGAGCGGCCAGATCATGATCTCGCCCAGCGTGCCGCCGGTGATCACGGCCTTGCCGTCGGGCGTGAGCTCGAGGACCTCGGGGGCGGAGGGGGCCTGGCCGAGCACGCGCACGCGGCCGGTGCGCAGGTCGTAGCTGCGCATGATGCCGTCGCGCACGGCGGTGACGAGCTGCGTGCCGTCGGGCGTGAACACGGCGTCGAACACCCAGTCGCCGGGGCGGAACACGTGACGCGCGACGCCGAGGGAGAGCGCCTCGTCGATCACGTCGAGCACGTGGCCGCGCTCCTCGTCGGCGACCTCGTAGGTCTTGAGCCAGGCGAGCGTGGCGGTGGGATCCTTGCGGAGCGCCGTGATGGCCTGGAGCTGGACCAGCTCGCGCTTGCGCTTCTCGGCCTGGCTGAGGGCGTCCTCGGTGCGGCCGCGCTCGTTGCGCGCGATGTTGCGCTCGGCGACGACGCGGCGGAACGACTCGACGCCGACCGCGGCGAGCGCGACGGCGCTGGCGACGGCGATGGTCACCACGCCGCGGTGCTGCGACAGCTTCTTGCGAAGCAGGTCCCACGACGAGTAGTGGTGCGCGGCGACGAGCTTGCCGGTGGAGAACCGGCGGAGGTCCTCGGCGACCTCGCTCGCGTTCGCGTAGCGGTCGTCGGGGTTGCGCGCCATCGCCTTCGCGACGATGGTGCAGAGCTCGCCGGGGACGTGCGCGACCGCGGCGGAGAGCGGCTTCGGCGGGCCGGCGAGCACGCGATCGAGCGTGGCCTGCGGGGTGGTGTCCGAGTGCGCGGGCGTGCCGGCGAGCAGCTCGTAGAGCACGGCGCCGATGGCGTAGACGTCGGCGCGCTCGTCGACGAGCTCGCCGCGCGCCTGCTCGGGAGACATGTACGCCGGCGTGCCGACGACCTTGCCCGAGACCGTCGAGGCGGGCCCGGAGCCCGAGCCCGACGAGAGCACGTACTCGCTGCCCTCCGGCTCCGGCACGTCGCGCTTGCGATCGCGCGCGAGGCCCCAGTCGAGAACGACGGTCTCGCCGAACTCGCCGACCATGATGTTCGACGGCTTGAGATCGCGATGGATCACGCCCTCGCTGTGCGCGTACCCGACGGCGTCCGCGACCGCGATCATGTGCGGCAGGAGCGCGAGGCGCTCGCGCAGCGTGGTGCACGACGCGATGACCTCCTTGAGGGTCTTTCCCTCGACGAGCTTCATCACGTAGTACGGATCGCCGTTCGGCCAGCGGCCGGCCTCGTGGACCGGCACGATGCCCGGGTGCTCGAGGCGCGCGGTGATCATCGCCTCGCGCATGAACAGCGCCTCGCTCGAGTCGTTCTTGCGCAGCAGCTCCTTCACCGCGACCGTGCGGCCCAGGCGCTTGTCCGTCGCGCGGACGACGCGGCCGAGACCACCGCGCGCGTGCTCCGCGATCTGCTCGTAGCGATCCGGATCGTCTGCGAGCGGCTTGCTCGCGCGCGGCGCGGGCGCGTGCGTGCTCGCCTGCTGCGTGTCGTCCGTGGCGGTCTGCGCGATGCGCGAGGCCGACTCGCGCGGGGCGAGGGTCTCGGTGCGATCGGGGACCGGCGGGGGGGCCATCGGGGGGCTCGTGGGTGGCTCAACCTGCCACGCTCAAACGAGATTCCCATCTTCGCTGAATGGTTGACGATGTCACGCTCGATTTCGGATGTTTCTGTCACGGTCGCCCGGTATGGTCCGCGCCCTATGAGGATTCTCCTGGCCATGGGTCTTCTGGCCGCCTGCGGTCCGGCGGGGCGTGGTGACGAGGGCGTCGACGCTCCCGCCGGCCCGACCCCCGACAGCCCGCCGTTCGTCGACACCTCGCGGGTCTACGCCCACAGCGGAGGCACGCTGTATCGCATGGATGCGA
>JAEUJX010000752.1 GCA_016794545.1 Myxococcales bacterium | reverse complement strand
CCGCCGCGAGGCCGCACGCGCCGCCTGGGTGCGCCGGGCGGCGGGCGGGGACCCGGGCGTGCTCGCGCGCCTCGCCGACGACCCGGATCCCGCCGTGCGCGCCGTCGCCGCCCGCGCCCACACGTAGGCCGCCGGGTCGGCCGAGCGCAGCAAGGCCATCGGGGTTGGCCTGGCGAAGCAAGGCCATCGGGGTTGGCCTGGCGCAGCAAAGCCGTCGGGGTTGGCCTGGCGCAGCAAGGCCGTCGGGGTTGGCCTGGCGCAGCAAGGCCGTAATCGAACAGCTGGTTCATGCTATAGGAGCCCTCGTGCTGGAGACCCTCGCCAAGGGATTCAAGGCCGCTCGGCAGCGGCTGACTGGCGTCGCGGAGCTGACCGACGACGTGATCGAGGACGCGCTGCGCGACGTCCGCCTCTCGCTGCTCGAGGGCGACGTCGAGTTCAGTGTCGTCAAGCGGTTCCTCGAGCGCGTGCGCGAGCAATCGCGCGGCAAGCAGGTCGAGCTCCGCGCGAAGAGCAAGGAGTACGGCACCAAGACGATCACGCCCGAGCAGGCGTTCATCGCGATCTGCCAGGACGAGCTGATCAAGATGATGGGCCCGGTCGACACCGAGCTCAACTGGGCCAAGAAGGGCCCGACCGGCGTCATGTTCGTCGGCCTCCAGGGCTCCGGCAAGACCACCTCGGTCGGCAAGCTCGCGCGCTGGCTCGAGAAGACGCACAAGAAGAAGCCGATGCTCGTGGCCGCCGACATCTACCGGCCCGCCGCGATCGAGCAGCTGAAGACGCTCGGCCGCCAGCTCGGCATGCCGGTGTGGTCGATGGAGGGCAAGGACCCCGTCACGATCTGCCGCGAGGGCACCGAGCGCGCCGCGGCCGAGGGCTGTGACGTCGTCATCTACGACACCGCCGGCCGCCTCGCGATCGACGAGCCCCTGATGCAGGAGCTCGACGACATCCAGAAGGCCGTGAAGCCGGCGAACGTGTTCCTGGTCATCGACGCGATGACCGGTCAGGACGCGGTGAACGTCGCGGACACGTTCAACAAGCGCCTCAGCATCGACGGCGTCATCATGACCAAGCTCGACGGCGACGCCCGCGGTGGCGCGGCGCTCTCCGTCAAGGAGTTCACGGGCAAGCCGATCAAGTTCCTCGGCATGGGCGAGTCCCTCGACAAGCTCGAGGAGTTCCGCCCCGAGGGCCTGGCGTCGCGCATCCTCGGGATGGGCGACATCGTCGGCCTGGTCAAGGACTTCGAGCAGGTCGTCGACGCGGAGAAGGCGGAGGAAGACGCCCTCCGCATGCTCAAGGGCAAGTTCGACATGCAGGACTTCCTCGAGCAGATCCGGCTCATCCAGAAGATGGGCTCGCTGAAGGATCTGTTCGAGAAGCTGCCGTTCTTCGGCGGCGGCCTCCCCGAGGGCGTGAACCTCGACGACCGCGAGCTGACCAAGATCGAGGCGATGATCTCGTCGATGACCCACGAGGAGCGGCTGAACCCGCAGGTGTTCGTCGCGACGACGTGGGAGGAGTTCATGTCGACCGCCGGCAAGAGCGCGAAGCGCCGCCGCGCGGACTTCGACCCCGGCCGCGTGAAGCGCGTGTCGAAGGGCTCCGGCCGCACCGAGAACGAGGTCAAGGAGCTGCTCCAGAAGTTCGCCCAGATGCGCCAGATGATGGTGCAGCTCGGCGCCTCGACCGGCCTCATGGGCAAGATCCCCGGCTTCAAGCAGTTCTCGCAGATGAAGAAGCTGGCGAACATGGACATCAACGCGCTGATGGCCGCGGGCGGCGGTATGCCGGGCATGGAAGGCGGCGGCGGGCTGCCGAACATGCCGGCGATGCCGGGCCTGCCCGTCGGCAACATCCCGGGCCTCCCCAAGGGCTACACGCCTCCGGGCAGCAAGGGCGCCGTCGGGAACATCCGGGCGAGCGACAAGCAGAAGGCGCGCGACAAGCGCAAGGCCGAGAAGGCCGCGCGCAAGAAGAACCGCCGCTGATGCCGCGCGTTGGCCGGGCGCGCGAGGCCACGAGCCTCCTGCTGCTCGCGCTGACCGCGTGCGGGGGCGGCAAGGACACGCCGAAGGCGCGGGACGGCTGCGATCTCTCCGGCACGTACCGCACGCGGTTCGACGCGGGCGTCGGCCAGTGGCTGTGGTTCCGGTTCGAGGTCGACAGCGCGATGAAGGCGACGATGCGCGCGCCGAGCGCGGTCGACGAGAAGACCACGACGTTGACGGTCGATCCCGATCCCGCGGCGTGCAAGCTCTCCGTCGTGGCGAAGACCGACCGCGGCGAGATCCTCGCGAGCCTGACGCTCGATCCGAAGACGCAGAAGGTCACCGGCAAGCTGCGCATGGTCGGCGCGCGCGAGGGCGTGGCGCTCGACGGCGTGCGCGACCCCGTGGGGGGCACGCCGCCCAAGCACGCGTGCATCAAGCCCGGCCGGTACCAGCTCGTCGTGCCCGCCGAGCAGGAGTGGAAGGCCGAGGACGGCGGCAGCTGCGACAACGCGATCATCAAGGTGCCGTTCCTCGTCGAGGAGCTCGGCGACAAGCTCTCGATCGACCAGCTCGACGACGACGGCAGCGCGGCGTGGACGGCGGAGGACTATGGTCTCGTCGGCGACTGCGAGGTGGTGCTGCGGTTCCGCAACCGCGAGTACACCGCGCAGACCCGGCTGACGTTCGGCGGCGATCAGGTCACCGCGGCGCTGGTCTCGGCGAGCATCCAGGTGCTCGACAAGGGCGACTCGCGGCGCTGCCACGTCACCGGCTCGCCGATGGCGTGGGTCGAGAAGCTCGAGGCTGGTTCGCCGAGCTCGCAAGGCGGGACGTGATGGCGCGCCCGGCGGGCTTCGATCTCGCGGCCGAGCTGGCGAAGCCCAGCTTCACGCCGGCGCGCAGTGACGCGCCCGCGCTCGCCGATCTCGTCGCCGATGCGCCCGAGGCGACCGCCGCGAAGGCGATGCCCGCGCTCGCGGGGCTCGGCGCTCCGGGGCGCGACGCGATCCTGGCGCGGCTCGCGGGCGCGATCCCGGACGACGCGGGCGCGACCTCCGCGCCGGCTCCGGCGGCGCCGCGCGGTCCAGCGAAGCCGGACCTTGCCATCGCGCGGCTGGTGCAGGCGCTCGGCCTCGTCGCGCGCGCGGGGGACGCGCCGGCGCGCGCGACGCTCCTCGAGCTGACGCGCGATCCGCGCGTGCGCGTACGGCGCGCCGCGATCGTCGCGCTCGGCAAGCTCGCCGCCACCGCGGCGGAGCTCGAGCTGCGCGCGTCGGAGCGGCGCGGGACGGATCGACGCCAGACCGCCGGCGAGGTGCTCGTCGAGCTGCGCGACGGAGAGACGCGGCGCGAGACGCAGCGCCGCGGGCTCGACGACGTACGCGCCGCCCTGCTCGACCGCTGGGACGCCGGCGACCACGCGCCCGAGGAGCGACGCGCGCTCGCGGAAGCGCTCGGCAAGATCGGAGGTGACGAGGCGCGGGCGCGGCTCGCCGCGATCGATCCCGCGGGCGACAAGGAGCTCGCGCGGCTGCGCGACCGCGCGCTCCTCATGGTCGAGCGCACGGCGAAGCGCGGCGAGGACTCGACGATCGCGACCGATGTCGCGCCGCCGCGGCCGCTGCGCGTCCGCCTGTCTTGCCGCCCGGAGCTCGGCGCGCTGCTCGACGCGGAGCTGACGTCGCTCGGGCTCGGCGCCCCCGGCGTGCGGGTGCGGCGCGGCTCCGACTGGGTCGACGTGACGCTGGCGCAGCCGTGGCAGGTGTTGTTCCGCGCCAGGCTGTGGGACAGGGCCGCGATCGGCTGGCCGCTCGACGGTGCCGCGCCGCTGCCCGACGCGATCGTCGCCGCGCTGACCTCGCCGGAGGTGCTCGGCCTCGTGCGCGCGTGGACGCGCGGTCCGATCCGCTGGCGGCTCGGGATGGTCGGCGGGCACCAGCGCGCCCTGGTGTGGAAGGTCGCGAAGCGGGTGACCGAGGCCGCGCCGGATCTGATCAACGACCCGAGCGCGACCACGTGGGACGTGCTGGTCGATGGCGACGCGCGCATGCTCTCGCTCGTGCCGCGACGGATCGACGACCCGCGCTTCGCGTATCGCGTCGCCGAGGTCCCGGCGGCGAGCCACGGCAGCGTCGCGGCCGCGCTCGTCTGGGCCGCGGAGCCGAAGGACGGCGATCGCGTGTGGGATCCGTTCTGCGGGTCGGGCGTCGAGCTGGTCGAGCGGGCAAAGCGCGGTCCGACGCGCTCGCTGCTCGGCACCGACGTCGATCCGGCGGCACTCGAGGCGGCGCGCCAGAACCTCGCGAGCGCGGGGGTGGCCGCGGAGCTCGCCCTCGGCGACGCGCGGACCCACCAGGCGGGCGCGGTCGATCTGATCGTCACGAACCCGCCGCTCGGCAGCCGCGTGCACGTCGATGCGGGTGCGCTGCTCGCCGTCGCGCTGCCGAACCTCGCGCGCGCGCTCGCGCCCGGTGGCCGGCTCGTGTGGATCACGCCCGCGCCCCGGAAGACGACGCCGGCGGCGCAGGCCCTGGGCCTCACGCTCGCGTCGTCGACGTTCGTCGACCTCGGCGGCGTGCGAGGCCGGCTCGAGCGGTGGAATCGATGACCTCGCTGCTGCTCCGCACCTACGTCCGCTACGCGTTCGTCACGACGGTGCTCGCGGCGATCGTGTTCGCGCCGCTGCTCTATCTCGCGTTCAAGCTGAAGGTCCCGGCCGATGTCGCGCAGGCGAAGGGCGTCGTGCGCACGGCGTGGCTGCTCGTCGGCCTCTCGCTCGCGCCGCTGCTCGTGCTGGTCGGCGGCGTGACGCCGGCGGTGCGCTCGGTCGCCGACGGCCGGCCGCTGTCGCAGCTCGGAGCGCTGCGCGCCGGCGTCGCCGGCCTCGCGCGCGCGGCGCTGCCGTGCGCGGTCGTGCTCCTCGCGACGGTGATCGGCTCGCTCGCGCTCGTCCTGCCCGGCCTCGCCGCGCTCGCGCTGCTCGCGCTCGCCGGAGCGACGGCGGATGGCGGCGGCGATCTCGCCGCACGGCTGCACGCGGCGGTCTCGCTCGCGAGGCCGCGGATCGTCTCCGTGATCATCACGCTCGTCGTGACGGCGGCGGCGTTCGTCGGAGCGACGTACGCGCTGTCCCGAGGCCTCCCGATCCCGCTGCCGAAGGCAGCGACGCCGGAGCACTTCGCCGCGTTCCAGCTGTTCGTGCGCTACGCGATCACCGCGATCGCGCTGTTCGCGCCGCTGTGCGCGATCGCGCTCGCCGCGATCGCGGCTAGAGCGCGCCCCAGCGCGTGAGGATCGCGCGCGTCTCGGCGGCGTCCGCGGCGACACCGACGCGCGAGTCGTCGACCGGGCCCGCGAGGTTCGACGTAGACGCGCGGCGTCCGTACCAGATCGCGCGCCAGCCGACCGACAGCGCGCCGGTGATGTCGGCCGCCCACGCATCGCCGATGTGGATCACGGGCGCATCGGCGGGCGCACCGATCTGCGCGAGGGCGTGGCGGAAGATCCGCGGATCGGGCTTCTCGATCCCGATGCGGCCGGAGTCGACGATCGTGGCGAACAGGTCGATGAGGCCGATCTCCGCGAGCAGCTCCGCGAGGCGACCCTCCGAGTTCGACACGACGATCAGGGGGGAGCCGCGCGCGGACAGCTCGCGGGCGAGTGCGACCATCGGCGCGATCGGACGGCGAAACAGATTGGCCACCGGCTGCTGCTCCCACAGCCACTCCGCGGCGGGCCCGACCCGTGACGGATCGACCCCGGCGCCCGCGAGCAGCGCGCGCATCAGCTCCCGCCACGGGTGGCCGATGCCGCTGTCCACGAGCACGTCGTAGTGTGCCCAGGCGGCCGGTGACGCCGCCGCGAGCGCGCCGGGTGCGACCTCCAGACCGTGCTCGGCGAGCCGCCGTGCGAGGAAGTCAAGGTCCAGCTCGACCAGGGTCTGGCCGATGTCGAAGCTGAGGATCGTCGTCGAGATGAGCCCTTGTACCGCGCAGAGGCCGGGCGGCGGTATACTGGGGCATGGCCGATGGGGCAGCCCCACCTCACCCCGCTGTGCCCGGGGTGGTGGTCGTGTGGAGCGGAGCGGTCCCCGTGATCCAGGCGTTCCGGATCCCCGAGGGGGGCCTGGTCATCGGCCGCGAGCTCCTGGAGTCGACCAGCGACGACCGGATCAGCCGGCAGCACGCGCGGGTGACGTACCGCGACCGGCGCTTCGTGGTGACGGACCTCGGCAGCCGCAACGGCACGTATGCCGGAGGCCACGCGCTCATCGATCGCGAGGTCACGGTGACCGCGCCATCGGTCGTGCGCACCGGCCGCACGGTGTCCGTGCTCATGGAGGACATCACGCGGTTTGAGGGCGCGGTGGTCGCGACGCAGCACGACGCGATCGTCGGCGCCTCGACGCGCGGCCTGTGGCGCGAGGTCGAGGAGGCCGCGGCGGCGGGCACCAACCTGCTGATCCTCGGCGAGCCCGGCACCGGCAAGGGCCGCATGGCCCGCGGCTACGCGCGCGTCCGCGGCCGGCCCGAGGCCGTGTTCAATCCGACGATCCAGGCCGTGCCGCTCGAGCGCGTCGTCGGCCCCGCGATCGAGACGCTGATCCTCGAGCAGGTCGGCAAGCTCGGCCCGCCGAACCTGGCCGCGCTGATCAAGCTGCTCGACAGCCGCCCGGCCCTGCGCGTCGTGACGACCGCTGTGATGGCGCTCGAGCACCTCGGCATGCCGCCCGAGGTGGCGGCCAAGCTCGGAGCGCGCAAGCTCGTGCTCCCGCCGCTCCGCGACCGCCCCGACGAGATGTCGTTCCTCGTCCACGATGCCGTCCGCGGGGCCGAGCCCGCGCTGCAGATCCACTCCACGCTGATCGAGGCCTGCCTGCTCCGCCCGTGGCCCGGCAACTCGCGCGAGCTGGTCACCGAGGTGAGCCGCACCGCGCACACCGTCGCCGATCAGGGCAAGAACAACATCCGCGGCGAGGATCTCGACAACGACGCCGGCCACCTCATGGTCGGCGCGCCGACGCTCAACGCGGCGGTCCAGCCGACCGCCGTCGGCAAGGGCCGCAAGAAGCGCAGCTCGACGCGGCCGAGCGGTCGCTCGGAATAGGGACGGTCTCAACTTGCTCAACATCCGATCGCCAAGTGCCCGAGATTCGTGGGCACCTGGGGACGGACTCAACCTGACAGCCGGCGGCTCGAGCGAGATCCGTTGAACCTGCTCGAAGGTCGCAGGAACGCAGGTTGAGAGCGTCCCTGCCCCCCTCGTGAAGTCAAGAGGTTACCGATCGCACGTTGAGCAAGTTGAGACCGTCCCTATTTCCGGCGACGGCGCGCGCCCAGCGCAGCGAGCGCGGCGAGCCAGCCGGCGGATCCACCGGCGCTGCAGCCGCCGCTCTCGCCGTCGTCGATCTCGTCGGTGCCGTGATCGGGGTCCGGATCCGGGCCGGGGTCGGTCTTCTCGATCCGAGAGACGCGGAGCGCGTCGAACACGAGCTGCACGTTGTCGGCGGAGAGCTCGCCGGTGTTGTCGGAGAGGTGGACCCACTGATCGCCGCCGGCCGCCAGGTCGAGCTCGCCGAGCGTCTGCCAGCCGTCGGTGGCGGTCTGGTCGAGCACGAGCTCGTGGTCGGTACCGCCGGCGTGGACGACGTAGCGGGCCTGCGTGCTCTCGGCGAAGGCCGCGGCCGTGTAGACCTCCAGCTTGTAGGTGCCGGCCTCGGCGAGGTCGAGGTTCCAGCGGCCGTAGTTCGCCTCGGCCGCGTCCGCGGTGGCGTGCGTCCAGAGGAGGTCGCCGCCCTCGCCCGCCGTCGAGACGCGGCGCATGTACGCCGACGGACCGCCCGCGGTGAAGCACGCGTCGCCGTCGTCGATCGTGCCGCCGTCGCGCGGCAGCTGCGCGCACGGCTCCGCGGCGCCGCCCATCAGCATCGCCTCGAGCTGCTGGCGCGTGCCGTTGAACCGGTTCATGTCCACGTTGCCGGGGATGCCGGCGACCGAGCCCGAGTCCGTGTACTGCCAGAATGCCCAGTCCTGCCACGGCGGCGCGATGTTCGGACACGCGACCGTCGAGTACTGCGCGTGCCACAAGGGCGATGCGGTCTCGTCCGGCGCGCCGACCTGGTCGCGCCAGAAGTAGAAGCCGGTGTAGATGATCGGCCGCTTCCCGATCGCCGCCTCGACGTGATCGATCCACTGGCTCACCTTCGCCGCGACGGTCGCCGGAGGGAGCCCGCCGTTCGACTCGACGTCGATCACCGGCGGCAGGTCGTCGGGCATCGGCGTGCCGATCTTGCTCAGCAGCAGATTCGCCTGCGCGATGACATCCTGGCTCGGCCGGAAGTACTGATAGGCGCCGTGGAGGATCCCCTTGGCGCGGGTCTCGCGCCAGTTCAGGTCGAACTTCGTGTCGGGCGTGTTGAGCCCATCGCTGGCCCGGATGAACGCGTACTCGACGCCATCTGCCTTCGCCTTCGCCCAGTCGATCGTGCCCTGATAGTAGGAGACGTCCACCCCCTTCACCGTGGGCCCAGAGCCACAGACGGTCGCCTGCTGCTCGAGCTTGGAAACGGATTCGGTGGGCGCATCTCCCATGCAGCCCACCAGGAACGTCGCGAACAAGAGCGCGCGGTTCAAGGTACGCGCGCGTGGAGCAAGGGCGGGACCAACACGCGCCCGTGCAACATCACGGGGTTCGCACAGCGGACTGCAACCGCTCGTGCTCAGTGCTCGTGATGATGAGCAACCTGCGCTTCGTTCCCTACATCTGCGTGCGGCAGCTCGCAGCGGTGAATCTCGATCGTCAGGTGCGCGATCGGCAGCGCGGCCAGGACCAGGTCCCGGTAGTAGTCGACCGGGCGCGGGCTCGCCGTGACGATCGAGACGATGCAGCTCCGGCGCCCCGGCCCGAGCTCCCAGACATGGAGGTCCGCCACACGAACGTCATCGATCGCCTCGAGCTTGCCGCGGACGACCTGCTCGTGGCGCGGGGATGACACGACGTCGAGCAGCTGCCCGCTCGCCTGCCGGCACAGCGTGAACGCCCACCAGATGATGACGACGCCGCCGACGATGCCGGTCAGCGGATCGAGGTACCACAGCCCGGCCCACTTACCGAGCGACAGCGCGATGATCGCCATCAGGCTCGTCAGCGCGTCCGCGAGAATGTGGATGTACGCTGCGCGCATGTTGAAGTCGAGCGTCCCGGCTTCGGGCGTCGCCTTCTTCACCGCGTGGTCGTGGTCGTGGTCGTGATCGTGGTCGTGCCCGTGACCGTGACCGTGACCGTGACCGTGACCGTGACCGTGACCGTGACCGTGACCGTGACCGTGACCGTGACCGTGACCGTAATGGTGGTTCTTCGACAGCAGCAGCGCGGACACGCCGTTGACCACGAGGCCGATCACCGCGACGATCAGCGCCTCGTTGTAGACGACCTCCTCCGGGTGGAGGAGATGCTCGATGCTCTCGACCGCCAGCAGGATCGCGACCACCGCGAGCAGCACGCCGCTCGTGTAGCCCGCGAGCGCGTAGACCTTGCCCGTGCCGAAGCTGAACGTGTCGTTGCCCGCGCGGGTCCGCGCGTACCAGTACGCGATCACCGTCAGCCCGAGCGCACCGACGTGCGTGCCCATGTGCCAGCCGTCGGCCGTCAGCGCCATCGAGCCGGTGATGTTGCCGACGACGAGCTCGCCGACCATCATCAACGTGGCGAGGCCGATCACCCAGCGGGTGCGCCGCTCGCCGCCGCGGTTGTGTTCCTCGTCGTCGGCGTCCTCGTGATGGACGTGGGCCGAGAGCGGGTGCGACTTCATGCGGGCCCCTGGTTCTAGCCTATGATCGCGGCGTGCCCAAGCACCCCGTCACCATGGCGATCCGCGCCCTGCGCGCCGGCGACGTCCCGTTCACGCCCCACCTCTACCCCTGGGAGCCACGCGGGGGCACCGCCGCCTCGGCCGCCGCCCTCGGCGTCGACGAGCACGCCGTGATCAAGACCCTGATCTTCGAGGACGACCGCCGCCAGCCCCTGTGCATCCTCATGCACGGCGACCGCGAGGTCTCGACCAAGAACCTGGCGCGCGCGATCGGCACCAAGACGGTCGCCCCCTGCACGCCGGAGGTCGCGGACCGCCACTCCGGCTACCAGATCGGCGGGACATCACCGTTCGGGCTGCGCCGGCAGATGCCGGTGTACCTCCAGCGGACCATCGCCGATCTCCCGGCGATCTACATCAACGGCGGAGCCCGCGGCTTCCTCGTGCAGATCGATCCCAAGGACCTCGTGCGCGTGCTCGCGCCGACGCTGGTCGACGCCGCGCAGTGATCACCACCGGCGGTGGTGGTGCGTGCGAAGCCCGTCGTGCGTGCCCCGCACGGCCGGGCCGACCAGGCGCTCGATCGCCGGCCGGATCCGACGCCGCTCGTACAGGAAGTCGTGCGCGAGGTGCAGGCCGCGGCCGGGATCGAGGCAGGCCGCGAGCGCCGGCAGGAGCTCCCCCTCCTCCTCGACACGGGCGTGGTGCTCGAACTCGTGCCGCGCGACCTTCAGGATCGCGACCAGCTCCGGTCCCGGCCGCTGCACGAGCAGCCGATCCAGGAGGAGGTCCAGCAGCTCGTGCTCGTACTTGCCCTCGCGCGAGAACGCCGCGAGGTCGGGTGTCGCGCCCGACATGACCTCGTAGACGATCTTCTCCTCGGCGTGCGCGTGGATCTTGAGTGCGACGGCCAGCCGGACCGCGAGGCGCATCGCGTCGCTCGTGCGCCGATCGTCGTGCGCGACGCGCGCGAGCTCGCCGAACAGCGCCGCGGCCTCGTCGTGATCGGCCTTGATGCACTTGATGATGTCCATGGCTCCCCCCGCGTGAAGACGTGACGAACCCGGCCGCGATGCGCCGGCCGGGTCCGCTCG
>JAEUJX010000736.1 GCA_016794545.1 Myxococcales bacterium | reverse complement strand
ACGGCGCGACGTGCGCGGCCATCGCGTCGAAGCCGGTGGTGTGCGCGTCGATGAACGCGCGGTCGATCCAGCCGCGCTCGACGAGCAGCGCCGCGACGCCGTAGCACAGCGCGAGGTCAGACTTCGGGCGCAGCGCGAGGTGCTCGGACGCGGCCATCGCGGTCTCCGTGCGCCGCGGATCGATCACGATGATCGCCGGAGCGTGCGGGTTCTTCATCACCCGCGCCCACAGGATCGGGTGCGCGACGCACGGGTTCGCGCCGACGAAGACGAGCGTGTCGGACTCCTCGAGGTCGGCGTAGGTGTAGGGCGGGGCGTCGAAGCCGAACGCCTGCTTGTACGCGACGACCGCGGTCGCCATGCACTGCCGCGTGTTGCCGTCGCCGTGGATCATCCCCATGCCGAACTTCGCGAACGCGCCGAGGAGCGCGAGCTCCTCGCTCGGCAGCTGGCCCGTGCCGAGGAACGCCATCGCCTCGGGACCGTGCCTCGCCGCGATCGCGCGGAACCGCGTGACGAACGTGCCCAGGGCCGTGTCCCAGTCCACCGGCTCGAGCACGCCGGAGGCGCTGCGGAGGAGCGGCGTGGTCGCGCGATCCGGCGCGCGCAGCGGGGCCAGCGCCTCCCAGCCCTTCGGGCACGCGCGGCCCGCGTTGACCGAGTGATCGACGGTCGGCGTCACGTTCACGGCCTCGCCCCCGCGCACGTGGACGTCGAGCGAGCACCCCGTCGAGCAGAACCCGCAGATCAGGCTGGTCACCGCGTCGGGGCGGAGGTGGCGCGGGACCTGCCCGAGGCCGAAGCCGCCGGGCTCGCGGGCGAGCGCCTCGGTCTGCGCGCCCTCGCGCTGGTGGATCAGCCCCGCGATGCGATCGCGCAGGGCCTTCATCGCAGGCCCTTCGGCATGCCGGGCGCGCTCGCCGCGGCGAAGAACAGCGCCCGCTCGGCGAGCTCGCCGATCAGCAGCAGGACCAGGCTCGCGATCGCGACGCCGAGCGAGCGGTGGCCGGCGGCGAGCGCGAGCGGCAGCGCGATGCCGCCGGTGGCGAGCGCGACGAACCGCGCGACGGTCCAGCGCCGGAGGTCGCGGGTCATGAGGACGGCGCTGCGGCGGAGCTCGGTGTAGCGCTTGTCGCGCAGGTGGAGGAGCACCGACAGCTCGCCGAGCGCCTTGATCACGCTCGCGATCACGACGAGCCGCGACAGCGTCGCGACGAGGTCGCTGGTGATCTCCGTGCCGGCGACCGACAGCGTGACCGTCGAGGTCGCGAGCCCGAGCACGACCGCGGTCATGAAGAACTTGAAGCCCGTCACCGAGAACGTCCACCAGGCGCGGCGGGTCGCGTGGTAGATGAGCGCCGAGCACCCGATGCCGATCACGCCGACGAGCGCGACGCTTCCGCCGAGCGCCTCGCGCAGGTCCGGGGCGACGTCGAGCAGCGTGGTGGCGGCGTAGGCCATCGCGAGCACGGCGAACAGCCCGAATGCCACGATCTCGCGGCTCATCCACGACGTGCGCAAGCCGATCACCGCGCGGAACGCGTACAGCGGGCGGCCGAGGTGGAACACGCTCGCGCCGAGCGCGGCGACGCCGATCGCGAGAGCAGCGAACGCGTGCGCCGGCGCCAGCGAGGCGCGCAGCCCCTCGGCGAGCGCGCGGCCGATCGCCGCGTCGGCGACGAACGCGCCGACCGACGCCTGCGTCAGCACGAGCATGATGACGAGCGGCCAGTGGCGGTGCGCCGGCGCGACGCTGTAGAAGTCCGCGGGCAGGAGGTTGCGCGGCGGCGGGCGCTCGGTCTTGTACACGGTCGTCGGGACCGTGATCGCGGGCGACGGCGTGCCCGGCAGGAACGCGTCGCCCTGTGCGTCCTCGAGCGCCTGGCGCTTGTCGATGACGGTGATCCGGATCGCCTCGGTCGGACACGCCTGCACGCACGCCGGGGCTTCGCCGGCGGAGAGCCGCCCGCTGCACATGTCGCACTTGCGGACGATGCCGCGCTTCGCGTTGTACTGCGGGACCTCGTAGGGGCAGGTGAACGTGCAGTACTGGCAGCCGATGCACTGGTCGTCGAGGTGCTTGACGATGCCGGTCAGCGGATCCTTCTCGTACGCGGCGACCGGGCACCCGCTGAGGCACGCCGGATCCACGCAGTGGTGGCAGGCGGAGGTGACGGACTGCATGACCGGGGCTTTGAGCGTGCCTCCGTGGAGCAGCCCGACGACGCGCCAGGTCTCGCCCTCGTCGAGCCCGTTGAGGCTGTGGCACGCCGTGACGCACGCCTTGCACCCCGAGCACTTGTCGAGATCGACCTCGAAGGCGTACTGCTGCCCTTCGGCCGGAGGCGTCGCGGGCATCAGCTCGCGGTAGCGGCGCAGGTCTGCGACCTCGTCGTGCGCGCGTGCGAAGCGCTCGACCGCGGTCAGCTCCTGCTGCTCGCGCAGGTAGTGGTCGATGAGCGGCAGGTGCAGCGTGCGGCGCGGAGCGCTGATCGGTCGATCGAGGACATCGGTGGTCATGGGGCTCCTCAGCTGGCGAGCGCGGGTTCGTGCGAGCACGCGGCGACCCGCAGCTCCTCGGCTGGCGGCAGCTCCACGTAGATGCCGTCGCCCTC
>JAEUJX010000718.1 GCA_016794545.1 Myxococcales bacterium | reverse complement strand
CACCATCGGCGACACCACCGCGGTGACCGGGCGACCCGTCAGGGTCCGCCCCGGATCCGCCATCGCCACACCGACCGTCCCGGTCGTCATCGCCACCACCGCCAACAGCTTCGTCACGCGTCGCTTCGTCATCGCTCTCGCTCCACCGGCCCTGTCTCGGGCTTCACGAACGAGGACGGCGGACCGGCTCGACCGTTAACAGCGCGAGCTCGACGACCGTATCTGCGCTCGCCGCCACGGCTTTCGTGGTGGCCTCCGTTCGCTCGCGTGCCTTGGCGACGGCGCGGCGCGCGCGCTCGTGCTGTCGGGCGAGCTCCTGCTGCCGCGTGCGCTCGGCGCGCCACTGCGCGCGCTCCTCGGCGGTACAGTCGTCCGTGTAGCCGCCCTTCCCCATCGTGTTGCCGCACGCGGGAGCGCCGCTCGCGAGCACGCGCGGCGAGGCGAGCGCGCCGGCGGGTGCGCCCATGAGAGTGACAGCGGTCAGTAGCTTCGTGATCGGGTTCTTCATCGTGTCCTCCTTGCCAGACACGACGAACGAGCGCGCGAAGCGTTAACTCAGAGCCGGTAGTGGACTTGAAGCAGCGAGTACGCGCCCGACGGTCCGCCGTTCCCGAACGCGAGCATCTCGTAGCGGTTCGTGAGGATCAGCTCGAGGTGCGAGGTCGCGAACCAGTGGATGTTGAGATCGACGCAGTCCCGATCGAGGTCCTTGACCAGCAGGTTCGAGTCGTAGTGGCCGAGACCGAGATCGATCATGAGGAACCGCTTCGGCTGCCAGGTCGCGAGGAGGTAACCGATCAGGCGCTGCGGTGCGCCGCCGGCCTCGTTGAGCGAGCTCGTGTGGATCAGCTGCTGCTGGAACTGCACCTCGGCCTGGAACAGCAGGTTCTTCGACGGCAGGTACGCCTTGAGGACGCCGCCGCCGCCGAACTTCAGGTCATCGGCGGAGTGCGTGAACATGCCCTCCGCGCCGACGGCGAGCGTCTCGGTGAGCCGGTACTCGCCGTACGCGTACGCGCCGCTGTCCTTCGACACGGTGTCGATCAGCGGATCCTGGATGAACCCCGTGACGTGCGCCTCGAACTTCGCCTGGACGACCGCGGCGTGCAGGCCGTAGGTGTCGGCATAGAGCGGCGTGCCGCCGTAGCGGCGGACGTAGGTCGGGTGCTCGGCGAGTCGCAGCCCGTAGACCGGCATGAACCGGCCGGCGCGGACGAACAGGCCGAGGTGGTCGTCGGGGTTGGACTTCCACATGAGGTAGTGCTCGCGCGCCCACACCGAGGTCGCGGCCTCGTTGCCGCGCGTGGTCGGCCGCGGCCCGACGTTCGCGTGGATCGAGAACGCCCCGAACGTCGCGGCCGCGTAGGCCTCGATCTGCATCGGGATCGTGACGAGCGCCTTGCTGGGGGTCTGGAGGTAGCCGCTCGCGATGCGGATGTCGCCGCCGAGCTGGAGCCACTTCGGGCCGCCGACCTTGCCGTAGAAGAACTCGGGCGCAGTGCCGAGCTGCGACATCGACTCGGCGACCGCGAGGCCGTTCTCGTTGAGGAGGTTGCCGCCCGCCGGCGAGACGTGGCAGCTGCTGCACGTCTGATCGTAGCTGAGCTGGAGCTGCGGGTAGGCGGCGGCGTCGTCCGCCGACAGCCAGGTGACGGCGAGCGCGAGGACGAGGAGTGCGCGCGTCACAGGCAGTCTCCGTTGCGGCAGCCGTTGGCGCAGAGGTTCGCCGGTTTACCGAATTCGCTCAGCACGTACGCGCCATACGGGACCTCCACCGACTGGCCGTCCTTCGTGATCGTGTGTGTCTCGTCGCACGGCACCGAGTACTGGCCGAGGCAGGCGCGAACGCCGTTACAGACTCCCGGCGCGCCGGCCCGGAGCCAGTCCTCGATCAGCGCGATGTCGACGTCGGGGAGCGGCGCGTCGTAGGGCATGCGCGGCGCGCCCGGCTGCTCGATCGTCAGGTTCAGGACCAGCCCGGGCGTCTTGTTCGGGTCGTTGTCGTCGAACGCGATCAGCTGCGGGTCGGCCTGGAACGTGGCGCGGGCGCCATCGACCGTGTCGAACACCAGCCCGTCCTCCTGGCGGAAGGCCGAGTGGCAGACCGCCGACCCGCAGGACGGGGCGAGGATCGCCTTGGTGACGTAGTCGAGGTTCTGCGGCCGGTCATCGGTCTCGCCGCACGCACAGAGCAGGAGCGCGGCAACTGCGAGGCGCTGCATGGCGCGCACGATAGCTCAGCGCGCCGCCAGGTTCCCGAAATGCGTCCGGGATTTACTTGTGCGAGCGCGCGCGGAGGCGGCGCTGCGACGACCCGCCACCAGCGGATCCGGACGAGGATCGCGCGATCCGCGGCGCGATGCGGGCGGTGGAGCGACGGGTGCGGCGGGAGACCATCGGCGGGGGCTCGGCGCGGTACGCCATCGCCTCGCGGATCTCGCAGCGGAGCACGAGACGAACGCCCGAGTGGAGATCGTCGATCGCGCAGACCTTGTTCATCGTCATGCCCGCCGCGAGCGCGATGCGCTGGACGACGTCGTGGGTCAGCTCGCGGGCGCCGCGCGAGCGGCTGCGCCAGGCGACCCACAACCCACCGCTCGGGTGGAGGCGGCCGACCACGTCCGTGAACCGGCGCTCGAAGTCGTCCAGCGAGTCGACGAACATCACCACGACGTCGACCGGCGGGAGCCGCAGGTCGTGCGTGATCCGCACGTCATCGGACGACAGGGTCCGCTCGAACGCACCCGGAGCGTTCAACAGGCAGACCTTGTGGCCCGCCTTGATCCCAAGCTTCTTGGGCAGTGGATGTCCCGGGTACCCAGCCATGACGAACGGATAATGCAGTGGTCGCGCGAGAGGTCAAACAGGATGGCCAAAACATCTTTCAAGACTCGATGATCATTCAGTTTCGTCGCGATCTACGCGCTCCCGGTTTTTGGTGAGGTGAGGCACCATTCTGAAGCCGGATCCGGGTCCTTTCGGGGCGTTTTGAAAATCCCACTCGGACCGCCGGTCGGTTCCTTGACAATCGCGCCCGCGTTCGACAGATGGGGTGGTTCCGCATGCCGCACGGCCTCCTTTTGATCAACCTCGGGACGCCGGACGAGCCGACCACGCCCGCCGTGCGCCGGTACCTGCGCGAGTTCCTCGGGGACCCCCGCGTCCTCGACATCAACCCGATCGGCCGGGCGCTGCTCCTGAACCTCATCATCCTGCCGCGCCGGCCGGCGAAGAGCGCCCACGCCTATCGGTCGATCTGGGATCCCGAGCGCGGCTCGCCGCTCATGTACCACTCGGTGGATCTCGCCGCCGGCGTCCGCGCCGCGCTCGGCGAGGCCTGGCGGGTCGAGCTCGCGATGCGCTACGGCACGCCGTCGATCGAGGCCGGCCTCGATGCGCTGATCGCGGCGAAGGTGGACAGGATCGTCGTGCTCCCGCTGTTCCCGCAGCACGCGATGTCGTCGACCGAGACCGCGGTCGCGCGCGTGGAGGAGCTCCACGCGAAGCGGCAGGGCGCGCCGCCGCTCGTGCACGTCCCGGCATTTCACGCCGACCCGGGGTTCCTCGACGCGTTCGCGCAGGTCGGCGCTCCCGTGCTCGAGGAGCTGGCTCCCGACCACGTGCTGTTCTCGTTCCACGGTCTGCCGGTCCGGCAGATCCAGAAGACCGACGTCACGAAGGGCCACTGCTTCTCGTCGCCGTCCTGCTGCGACACGCTGACGAGCCCGAACTGCTACCGCGCACAGAGCTACGCCACGGCGCGGGCGCTCGCCGGGCGGCTCGGGCTCGCGCCCGAGACGTACACCGTGTGCTTCCAGTCGCGCCTCGGGCGCACGCCGTGGATCCAGCCCTACACCGACGTCGTGCTCGACGAGATGGCGGCCCGAGGCGTGAAGAAGCTCGCGGTGTTCTGCCCCGCCTTCGTCGCCGACTGCCTCGAGACGCTCGAG
>JAEUJX010000696.1 GCA_016794545.1 Myxococcales bacterium | reverse complement strand
GGCCACCGCGCGACCGGCGTGCGCAGCGAGGGCAAGCTGTGCGTGACGTACGCGGGCGACGTCGTGCCGTGCATCTTCCAGCGCGGCACGCCGCTCGGCAACGTGCGAGACGGGTCGCTGTCGGAGCTCCTCGCGCGCGGTCCGCGCCGCGTCCTCGCGCTCGCCGACGATCCCGCACGCCGGCTGCAGTGCCGGAGCTGCCGCCTGACCGAGGCGGGCCTCGCGCTCCTGCGAGGGGTGCGGTGAGCGCGTTCCGCGCCGCGCCCGCGCTGACCGTGCGCGAGCTGCCCGATGGCGATGCCGTCGTCGCGCGTGAGGGCGTGAACGAGGCGATCCTGTTGAACGCGACCGCCGTGGCGGTGCTCGGGCTGTTCACACCCGAGGCGACGGTGGACGACGTCGCGCGTGCGTTCGCCGAGCGGTTCCCCGCCGAGGACGCGGGCCGGCTCGCGCGCGATGTCGACACGATCGTGAAGCAGCTCGTGACCTCGGGGATCCTCGAACCGTGTGGCGGCGGGTCGTAGACTGTCTGGGCATCGCGATCGGCGCGCGCGCCGACGACGCCGAGGCGATCGCGCTCGCGACCGGCGTGCTGCGCTCGTACGCCGAGACCACCGCTGCGCCCGACGTCGACTACGCGATCGAGGTCCGCACCGAGCCGGTGCTCGTGCGGAACGGCGAGGTCATCGGCACCGGGGTGCGCCCCGTCGATCTCGTGCCGCAGCTCGAGATCGATCTGTACCGGCAGCTGATCGCCCGCGCGCGCGGCGTGCCGCTCCATGCCGGTGCCGTCGTCGATCGCGATGGCAACGCGGTGATCGTGTGCGGCGCCTCGGGCTCCGGCAAGAGCACGCTCGTGCGCGCGCTGCTCGTTCGCGGCCTCTCCTATCTCAGCGAGGAGTACATCGCGCTCGTCGGCGGCGGACGTTGCCGCGGCCTCGCGCGCGCGCTCAACATCGAGGACCCGGCACTGCCGGTGCCCGAGGGCTACACCAGCGACGACTACGTGCTGCCTCACGGCACCTCGCGCATGTTCCACCCGCCGGAGCGCGCGATCTGGCGCGGCGACGCGCGCGCCCTCGCGATCGTCTCGATCTCCCACGCGCCGGATGCAGGCGACGCGGTCGTACCGATGACCAGCGGCGAGGCCGTCGTCGCGCTGTGGCCCGCGATGTTCCACCACTCTGCCGAATCGCTCGCCGAGCTGCCGTCGGCGTTCGAGGGCATCCGCCTCTACCGCATGCACACGCGCACGCCCGCGGCCGCGCTCTCGTGCCTGCTCGCCACCGCGAGGAACCTTGGCTTCCGCGACTGACCACGCCGGCCTCGAGCGGATGCGCCGGTTCGTCGCGGACGTGTTCTCCGGCCGTGCGGAGCCCGCCGGTACGGAGCCGCCCCCGCTGCGTCTGCTCCAGCTCGCGCACATGGCGCCGATCGCCTACAAGCGCGGCCACAAGGCGTTCCAGGGCGACTACGCGGCGACCCTGATCGTCGCCGGCCGGCGCGCGCAGGTGCTCGCCGAGGTCGTGACCGCGTTCCGCGCGGCGAACCTCGACCTCGCGCCGATCAAGGGCGCCGCGTTCGTCGGCACGATCTATCCCGATCCCGCCGAGCGGCCGATGAACGACATCGACGTGCTCGTCCCGGTGCCGCAGATCCCCGACGCGATGCGCGCGCTCGAGCAGCTCGGCTTCGCCCGCACCGGCGTGGCGCGCAAGCTCTC
>JAEUJX010000692.1 GCA_016794545.1 Myxococcales bacterium | reverse complement strand
CGTCCCGCCACTTCGCCCAGCGGGTGCTACTGCTCCACGCCGGCCTCGCCGACCTCGCCCGCGCCGGCGGCCCGCCCGACGTCTTCGAGCTCGACGCCCGCCGCCTCCACGAGGTCGTCCCCGACGGCTCCGCCCAGGCCGTCATCACCTCGCCGCCCTATGCCGGCACCTACGACTACGCCGAGCACCAGCGCCTGCGGTTCGACTTTCTGGGGCTCCGTCACAAGGCGCTCGACGCCGGCGAGATCGGCTCGCGCCGCTCGTTCGACGCCTCCGCCCTCGCCGCCGAGCGCGCCTGGCGCGACGCCCTCTCGGACTCCCTCGCCGCGATGTCCCGGGTCCTCGCCCCCGGCGGCCTCGCGGCCATCGTCATCGGCGACTCCTGGGCCGGCGGTCGCGCCATGTACGCCCTCGACGACGTCCGCTCCGCCCTCCCGGGCGACCTCGACGTCGCGGCCTGGGCCTCCCAGTTCCGGCCGATGCTCGGCGCCGGCGAGCGCAAGGCCTTCGGCTCCCGGTCCAAGGCCGAGCACATCATCCTGCTCCGGCGCGGCTGACCCCAGCGTCGGCGTCTCACCCGCGTGAGTCGCGGTGAGTCACGTCATCTCCACCCCGCCGGCGCGCCGGTGTACGACCGCGCCTATGGGGAACCTTCGCGCCGTCCTTTCTGCGTCCGCCGTGGCCCTGATCGCCGCCTGTGACGGCGGAGGGAGCGCGAAGCCCGACGCTCCGATCATCCTCCTCGACGCCGCGGTCGACGCGGTCCCCGACTCTCCGCCGCTCCCCGATGCGCCGAGCTACGACTTCTCGTGCGTCGGCAACACGGCCCCGACGACGGCGAACGCGATGATCTCCGTCACCGGCACGGCGCAGGGCCTCAGCGGCATGTCTGCCGCGCCGCTCGACATGGTGACCGTCGAGGCCCGCGCGGTCTCGAACGACGCGGTGCTCGCGACGGGGGTACCGGCACCGACGACGAGCGCCGGCACGTTCACCGTCGGCCCGCTCGCCTCCAACAACATGCCGGTCGACGCCTACCTCCGCGCGCAGCGCGCCGGCAGCGGCGGCGAGCGCGTCACGCTCGTCTACCCGCCGTCGCCGCTGACGACCAACCTGATGGACGCGCCGGTGCTCATGATCAGCGACGCGCAGCTTAACCAGCTCGGCATGGGCTTCATCACGCAGAGCGCGAACAAGGGCTTCCTCGCCGTGTTCGTCGTCGACTGCGCCGACACCCCGGTCGCCGGCGCGAACCTCACCGCCAAGCTCGGCAACACCGACACCGGCAACGCGATCGACCTCGGCACGTTCGCCCCGCAGGCCGCCGGCACCTGGTTCGTGTTCGACGCCGACGTCGGCGACATCACCGTCTCGGCGACCTACGGTTCCACGACGTTCCGCTCGCACGTCATCAAGTCGGCTGCGCAGACGGCGACGACGACGATCGTCCGCCCCGGCTTCTGAGTCCGCCGGTTCAACGCGTCGGGACCGTCCCGTTCGGTTCGAGTGGAGGGGAGACGGAGCTCGGCATCAGCGTCGGTGTCACTCCTTGAGGCGTGTACGTCTGTAGAAACCCGACGCTGCCGCCGCCACCACCGGCCGTCGCATTGGCCATGGTGGGGCGCAGCCCAATCCCGCCGGGAGCGAGACCAAGGCCACCAGCGCCGCCTTGACCGCTACCGCTCACACTCGCGCCGCCTGCTGCCGCGACCGTCGCCGAACGAGATCCGTCTTCGCCGTCGACACCAGCGATCGCCGGTGATTGACCTGCGCCGCCCCCGCCGCCGTTGGCGTAGATCTCGCCCGTGATCCCGACACCGGCTCCCTGGATCACGATGTAGCCGCCGCCGCCGCCGCCGCGCCCGCCCGTGCTCAGTGCGCCGCCCTGGCCGCCGCCGCCACCGGCGTCGAGTACACCAGTGACGGTTACCGTTCCGCGACACGACACGAGCGCGAGAGACCCACCTCCACCGCCGCCCTTGATCCCGCCCGAGGTAGCACCGCTTTGCGGACCACCGGTGAGCGCGACCAAGGCGCTGGGATTCTGCATTGCCATGCCTCCCATTCCTCCTCCTCCGTCGGTGGTTGCGTTTCCGCCGTTGCCGCCCGCGGTGTGAAATCCCGCGCCGCCGCCCGCGGTCGTGAGATAGAACGAAGCGCCCGAGAGGGTTGCACCGCCTCCTGGTCCATTCGTGCCGCGGTCAGCGCTGACGTCGATCACGCCAGCCACCATCAAGTCATGGTCCGCCACGAGCGCGAAGGAACGCGTGCCCGTCACCTTCAGCGTCTTCCCCATCGGGATCGAGACCGTGCCGTAGTGCAGCACGCAGAGAGCGGGCCCACCCGTCTGCGAGATCACGCCACCGTTGCAGTTGTTATCGAGACTCGTGTCTACCGTTCCGGAGCTCGTCAGTGTGTAGTCGGCGGTCGTCGCATCGGCGTCGCAAATATCTGGCGCATATCGTGGGACCAGGTGCTCGCAGTGCGCGACACCTGTCGTGCTGCAGGCGAGCTTGCAGGTCTCACTGTGCTCGACCGTGCCCGACGAACCGCAGCGTTCGAGCAGGTTGCCCGAACAGTTCGCCGTATCCGGTACACAATCGTTGCAGCGCTTCAGTGTGGCGTCGCATCCGCCGGCACAGGCGATGGTTTCGTACGCTGTTCCGTCGGCGTTGCACCAGTAGAGGCCGGAACCCTGACACCCGATGATTCGTCCGGCTTCGCACGCCGCGGGCACGCAGGTGTGAGGGTTTCCTCCGATGGCGCCGTCGCTATCGCAGACCGGAAACGCGGGATCGCTACAGACCCCGTCTTCGCAGTTCCTCGGGTTATCCGCTTCGCATGCGCCCAAGACCAGCAACAACCACAGTACTCGCCGCACGTGACGACGATAGACCAGCACGCGGCTGTCGACCACCAGACCGGCTCTCACCGGCCGGAAACGCCGTGAGCCAAGTCGCAACTTTCCCCGTGGCGACGACCCTCCGGTTCGGTGTACGAACACCGCCCATGGGGAACCTCCGCGCCGTCCTGTTCGCGTCCGTCGCCTCGCTCGCCGCCGCCTGTGGTGGTGATGGTGGTAGCGCCAAGCCCGACGCTCCTGTGATCCACCTCGACGCCGCGGTCGACGCGGCGCCCGATACGCCGCCGCTGCCGGACGCGCCGAGCTACGACCTCACGTGCCTCAACAACACCGCGCCGACGACGGCGGCCGCGAACGTCACGATCTCTGGCACCACGCAGGAGATCAGCGCGTCGGGCGGAACTCCCACGGTCACGGGCGTCAGCGGTGCGGTGGTGAAGTCGTGCAAGGGCGACTGTACCGGCCCGAACAGCCTCGGCATGGTGACCAGCGGCGCCGGTGGCGCGTTCTCCACGGCGCCGCTCTCCACGGGCGGGACGCCGCTCGATGGCTACATCGACGTCACGCGTTCGGGCGACCGTCGCACGCTCGTGTACCCGCCCTCCCCGCTCACGATGAACCAGTCTGGTGTGCCCGTGCTGATGTTCAACACCCAGGCCTTCGCGGCACTCAATTCACTCGGATTGCTGAGCCCACCACAGAACGACACGACCAATGGCCTGGTCGGCATCGTCGTCACCGACTGCATGAACACGCCGATCACCGAGGGTGTCGTGGTCTCCGTGAAGCAGAACAACATGCCGGTCGGCAACATGCCGTTCGACCTCAGCTCGCTCGCGGCGCAGGGCGCCGGGACATGGCTCATCGCGAACGTTCCCGCCGGCGACACCACGGTGAGCGCGACCTACAACGGCATGGCGTTCCGCGCCCACGTCGTGACCGTGCCGGCAGGCACCACCGTCACCACCGGCGTTCGCCCCGGCTACTGATCCGGTGGGCCACGTGGCCCACGCCTGATGGTATAGACCGCGGTCCGTGGAGACCGTGTTCCTCGCGACGACCGGCGACCGGCACCTGCAGGTCGTCGGTGGCCTCACCGCCCTCGAGCGGCGGGTCCGCGAGTGCGCGAAGCGCGGCGCCAGGCGGGTGATCGTCGCGGCGGCTCCGGTCGAGTTCCCGCGGCCGCTGCCTGTCCTGGTCGAGTTTGTTTCCGCGGAAACGCCTGCGCCCGCGGGCGCCGCCATCGAGCGCGCCGATGTGATCGGCGGGATCGAGCTGGCCGACGGCGCCGAGGCCGATGCCACGCGCAAGCGCGCCGAGTGGGCGCTGATCCGCGGCATGAACAAGTCGTACGAGGGCCCCGTCGACGCGCTCGTCAACTGGCGCTTCTCGATGCGCATCACCCGCTTCCTGTCGCGGCTGTCGATGGCCGTGACGCCGAACCACGTCACGATGACGGCGATCCTGCTCGGCCTCGCCGCCGCGTTCGTCGCGACGCGCGGCACGTACCTCGCGATCGCCGCCGCCGGCGTGATGCTCGAGATCAACTCGATCCTCGACTCCGTCGATGGCGAGCTCGCGCGCCTCCGCTACCAGTTCTCCAAGCTCGGCCAGGCGCTCGACAACATGTCGGACGACATCGTCGACAACGTCTTCATCCTCGGCTGCGCGTACGCGCTCGGCGGCTGGTGGTGGTGGCTAGGCGTTGGTGCAGCCGGAGGCCGCGCGTTCGTCGCGCTCACGATCTACGTGGCCGTGTGGCGCAAGCTCGGAAACGCCGACGTGATGGCGTACCGCTGGTGGTTCGAGACGGACGTCGCGACCGTCGACGAGCAGTTCGATCCGAAGGCGATCACCACGTGGCTCCGCTCGCTCGGCCGCCGCGACACCTACGTGTTCCTGTGGATGCTCGCGTGCGTGTGCGCGCTGCCGCACTGGGTGGTCGTGCACGGCCTCGTGATCGCGACGGTGAACATGTCGCTGTTTCTCGCGCAGACGACGGTGTTTCGCTCGAAGGCGTGGATCCGCCGCGCGTAGCCGGACCGCTTCACGCGAGGCGAGCAGGTTCTTGAACGGCGGACGCACCGACCCTCGGTCGGCTGCTATCCTCGGAAGTGGTGATCGACCTGAAGCCCGGCCACGACACGCATCCCGCGGTCGAGCGACGCATGCTCGAACACTGGAGCCGTGCCTCGGCGGAGCAGAAGCTCGCGCGGATGTTTGCGATGGGGCACTCGGTCAACGAGCTCGCACGTGCGGATCTGCGGTCGCGCTATCCGGGAGCGACTGCGCGCGAGATCGAATTGCGCCTACGATCGCGGAGCCTGGACCGGGAGACGATGATCCGCGCGTTTGGTTGGGATCCCGAGATCCACGGGAGGTAGCCGATGCTCATCACGGAGCTCGATCTCGCGCTCGACGTGGGTAAGCACCTCGACGCGGTCGGAGCGACGTGGTGCATCGGTGGCTCGGTCGCGAGCTCGATCCTCGGTGTGCCGAGGGCGACCCTCGACGTCGACCTTGTCGCCGACCTGCGCCAGCCGCAGGTAGCGCCGCTGTGTGCGGCGCTCGCGGCGGAGTACTACGTCGACGAGGACACCTGTCGCTGGGCCGTGGACACGCGCCGTTCGTTCAACGCGATCCATCTCGAAACGATGATCAAGATCGACGTGTTCTGCGCGAAGGACGACGAGTTGAGTCGGAACGAGCTCAGTCGAAGGATCGTGCTGACCGTCGGAGATCGTTCGGTGCCCGTGTGTACGCCCGAGGACATCATCCTCCAGAAGCTGATGTGGTACGTGGAGTCCGGCGGTTCCGAGCGTCAGTGGGGCGATGCACTCGGCGTGGTGCGCACGCGACGTGCGCAGCTCGACCTCGAGTACTTGACCGCGCACGCGGCAGCAAACGGTCTCGGCGAGCTCCTGGCGCGATTGCTCGCGACGTCTTGAGCGCTCAGGGCGTCTTCGTCGCGTCGTAGATGAACGTGTACGCCGTGCAGACCGCGGTGGCCTTGCCGTTCACCTTGTACGGGCGGAACACCCAGCCGCGCGTCTCGCTGATCAGCTTGCGGTCGTAGGCGGGGAAGCCGCTCGACTTCATGACCGCGGAGGAGCGCACGCTGCCGGCGTCGTCGAGACAGATCTTGAGCGCGGCGACCACGCGCGTCTTGCCGCCGGCGAGGATGTCGGCGCGGGTGCGCGCGTCGGCGGCGATCACCTTGGTGCCGGCGAGGCGCAGCGACTCGAGCACGGCCGGCGGGACGCTGCGCGGAGGCGCCGGTGGGGGAGGCGGGGGAGGCGGGGGCGGGCCGCCGATCAGGCCGCCGTAGATGTCGAGATCCTCGTCGTCGAAGTCGAACGTGCGCGTGATCGCCGAGGTCGGCGCGTTGGTGGACGGGTACTGCTCGACGGCGGGGGCCTTCGCGCCCGGGTAGGCGAGGAGGGCGAGCGCGCAGGCGGGCTGTGGCGTACCGCGGACGGTGAACGGCTTGAACCGCCAGTCCTGGATCGCCGCGAGGAACGCGTCGCTGGTGACGCTCGACGAGGAGTTGGTGGGCACGAGCTTCACGATCTCGCCCTTCGGATCGAGGCAGACCTTGATCCACGAGGTGAGGACCGGCGTGCGCAGCTTCGCGAGCTCGAGGTCGAGGGCGGCGGACACCTTCGCGTCGAGCAGCGTGGTGCCGGCGGTGCGGAGCGCCTCGAGCGCTTGCGCGGAGAGCATCGGGATGGCGCGGTCGGCGCCGGTCTGGAGCGGGAAGCCGATGTAGCGGAGCGTGTCGCCGCGGAACGCGAGCTCGATCTCGATGCCGGGCTTCGCGGTGAGGAGGCCACCGTCGCGTGGGGCGGCCTTGCGCGTCGACACCTGCAGCTCGAGCGTGGCGAGGCACTTCGCGAAGGCGGTGACGTCGGCGCCCTTGATCTCGCCGCTGCGCTCGAACCTGGCGGCGCACCTCGCATCGGGGAACCAGAGGCCGTTGTTCGTGAACTGGGTGCCGAGCACGGCGGTGATGCCCGAGATCGAGCGCGCGCGGATCGCCTGCGTCAGGCGCGTGGTGGCCTGCGTGGCGAGCATCTCGCTGTCGGCGGTCGGTGGGCGGTAGTAGGGCTTGCGCGCGGCGGCGGTGCCGCACAGCGCTCCGACGAGGATCAGCCCCAGCGTTCGCACCCCGAAGGGATAAACCCTGGCGATACGCGGTGCCAGCCCGAAAATGGCTGCGCCGCCGGTGGCACCGAGTGCCCTGCGGCGGCGCAGTACGTTAACCGAGGCGAGGAGTAAGGAGAGCTAGTTCTTCTTGCCGACGACCTTGAACGTCGAGGTGCCGGAGTAGCCGCGGACCTGGACGAACAGCGCGGCCGACTGGGGCAGCGTGACCTCGCAGGTCTCGTTCGAGCCGGTCTTGTACGGGCGGCAGGTGTAGGAGGTCGTCGTCGGCTCGCGGCCGATCTGCACGTAGAGATCGGCGTCGCCGCCCGAGCCCGTCATCGTGATGAGGTACTTGCCCGCGGCGAGGGTCGGCGTCGAGTACTTCTTCACGTCGCCCTTGTTGACCGTGCCGGTCTCGTTCATGCCGCTCCAGGGCTGCGCCGTGCCGCCGCCGCCCGGGGTGTACTGGTTGTCCTGCTCGCCGACGACGAGCACGAGCTGCGAGCTGTCGACGCGCGACATCATCTGCTCGTAGGTCTTCGGGTCGTTGTACGAGAGGAAGCCGCGGAACAGCGACATCGTGGCGCCCGACATCGAGGCGAAGAACGCGGGCAGCGCGTTGTTGACGATGTCGACGTACTTGTAGCCGGTGGTGTCGTCGGGGTTGACGTTCTTGTGCGCGGTGTTGAGCGCGTCGTCGATGTACGCGAACGTGTCGCAGCCGTTCATGTAGACGACCACGTACTGCCCGGCGACCCACTTGCCCGCCTGCGCGAGCGCGCGGACGTTGGTGCCGAGGCCGGCGTGGCCGTTGTAGACGATGTAGTCGGCACGGGTCGACAGCGTCTCGTAGCGCGAGCGGAACGCGCTCTGCGAAAGACCGGTGCGGACGTTGTCGGTGAGCAGCGCGACGACGTGGACCTTCTTGCCGTCGGGCAGCGTCGCGTTGAACTCGATGTCGGGGGTGCCGACGCCGGGGTTCGACGGGACCGTCGCCGGGACGGTGGTCAGCGTGCGGCCGCTGCCGCCGAGCTCGGTCTTCATCGACGCGATGAACGTGTTGTACGCGGCGACGCCGGCGTCGCTCGCGGTGGTCGCGCCGTCCTCGTACTTGCCGAAGATCGCGACGACCTTGAGGACTCCGTCCTCCCACATCTTGTTGTACTCGGGGTACTTGCCGGTCGTCTGGATCGGGCTCGGCTTCACGGTCGCCGAGACCTTCATGACGTCGGCCTCGGCGAGGTTGCAGCGCGAGGCGTCGGGGCGGAAGTAGTAGAACATCGAGCCGGCGTCGACGTCGTGCGCGCCGAGGTCCACGCAGTCGTGGCTGTACTTGGTCGCGAACGCGGTCTGGCCCGAGCTCGAGATGTCCTTCGGCAGCTGGAACTGGTAGGTCGCCGGCACCGGGTTCGACTTGCGCCACGCGACCGGCAGCTTGACCGTGTACTTGATCTGCGTCTTGCCGCTGACCGAGGTCTTCTGGATGTTGGTGATGACGGCGCGGTCGATGCGGCCCACGGCGTCGTCGCCGTTGAGGTGGCCGACCGTGTAGAGCAGCTGATCCTCGATCGTGCCCTTGTCGTTCCAGCTCGAGTCGGTGAGCAGCGTGCCCTGGAACTCCATGTCCAGGAACACGGCCAGCGCGCTCGCATCGGTCTTGCCATCCTCGGACTTGACGGTCTCGCCCTCATCGATCTCGAGCTCGTCCGTGACGCAGGCCGTTACGGGAGCGACCAGAGCGGCAGTGGCAAGGATGCTGGCGAGGCGCTTCATGATGCCCCCGCCATCAGCATGGCCCGTGCCGCCGATAGAACCGGCCAACCCCGCGAGATCACGGGGCCGGCCGGCGCAACGGGACTAGCCACGGCAGCTGGAACCGCCAGTGATTGCGATCGCTTAGTCGTTCGACGTGAAGATGCAGCGGTCGGCCGCCGGGTCCCACTGACCGTCGAAGCCGTTCTCGCAGAGCATCTCGAGGCTGGTCGACAGGTCCTGCGGCCACAGCTCGAGCTCGTCGATCGCGCAGCCGGTGTTGGTGCAGCTCTGGATCGTGTCGAGCCCGAACGAGAACACGGTGCCGTTGCCGAACGTCAGCGTGCGCTCGAGGTTGCCGTCGACATAGATCCGGAGCGACTGCGTGACACCGCCGCTGCGCTGCTCGGTGATGACGAGGTTGTGCGTGCGCGCGGGATCGAGCGGCGCCGCGGGGACGCCCGTCGATTGCTGCATCGTGGCTCCGAGCCCCGGGACGCCCGCGAAGATCGCGAACGTCCGGTTCGCGGTCCACGTGACCCGCAAGCCGCACTGACCGACGTACGTCACGGCCGGGCACGCTCTCACGAAGTCGAACAGCGTGTCGGCCGTCGAGGAGCCCCGGACCCACAACGAGAGCGTGTGGCCGAGCAGCGGCTGCTGCTGCGAGACGTTCGTCAGCTGGAGCGGGATCACCGCTACCGTGTGCGTGCCCATCGTGAAGCCCTGGCCGAGCCGTCCCGTGAACGCGGACCACGGCGGTGCCGTGCGGCCGAGCGTCATCGTGCCGGTCTCGTCGAGGCGTCCGCCCTCGAAGTCCATCTCGATTGCCGGCGCGTTCGCCACGCACGGCCCGCCGGTCGGCGGCACCAGACCGCGCACGAACGTCGTGCACGCGTTCACGAGCGTGTTGTAGAAGCGCACGTCATCGATATCGGCGAGCGAGACCTGGCCGATCCGCAGATCGCCCTGGCCCGCATCGAAGCCGGTCGCGCTCGGCGGCGCGGCGTGCGCCGCGGTTGCGCCGTTGATCAGGAGCTCGAGGCCCTTCGCCGGACCCGTCGTGCGCACGCCGACGTGCACCCACTGGTTGTACGGCACCCGCCCCTGCACCGTGTACGGCGTGCCGTTCTGCAGCACGGTCAGCGTCACGGAGATGCCCTGCAGCGAGACCGTGTGGCCCCACAGGTTGCTGCTGTCGACGTTCGTCCACAGCGTGCCCGTCGCCGCGTCGTTGTACACGCGAAGCCACATGCCGCCCATGTACACGCCCTGCGCCGACGACGTCAGCGGCCGCGACGCACCGACGTACGTCGCCGACAGCGCGCTGCGAAGCGCAGTGCCGGCCCAGCCGCCGACCGCCGCGCCCTGCCCCGCCACGCCCGGGCTGTACGCCGCGCGCTGCGCGAGGAGGCTCGTGTTCTGGCGCAGACCCTGCTCGAACGGATAGTGCAGCACGACGCCGGCGACCGGCGCCCAGGTGTGCGTCGTCGCGGCGCCGGTGTTGCCGAGCGAGTCGCGGCCGCGGACCGAGAACGTGTTGTTCGCGCCGTAGGTGGCGACGGGGAACCCGGCCGCGGCGTTCGGGATCGCGAACGGCGTCGAGCACGCGACCCACGTGGTGCCGCCGTTGACCGAGCACTGGTACGTGGCGCTCTCGTTCGCGCTCCACGCGAAGTCGTAGTAGTTCACCGGCCAGCGCGCCGGCGGCACCGACGAGAACGTCACGATCGGACCGCTGCCGTCGATCGTCCAGCTGTGGCTGGCCGTGGCCGGATTGCCGGCGGCGTCCGTCGACGTCACGCTGAACGTGTGCGATCCGTCGGCGAGGTTCGTGTAGGCCACCGGCGACGTGCACGGGGCGTAGCTCGCCGCGTCGAGCCGGCACTGCGGCGAGCCCTCGCTGACCGTGAACGTGATCGTCGGGTTGCGGCTCGCCGTCGGGTTCGGCGGTCCCATGATCGTGATCGTCGGTGGCGTGAGATCGATCGTCCACGTGTACGTGGCGGAGCCGGTGTTGTTCGCGGTGTCGGTGGCGCGCACGATGAACGTGTGGCTGCCCGCGCCGAGGCCGGTGTAGGTCCGCGGCGAGGTGCAGGCGGTGAACGCGCCGCCATCGATCTGGCACTGCGGCGAGCCCTCGCTGACCGTGAACGTGAACGTCGCGGTGGTCTGGTTCGTCGGGTGGTTCGGCCGGTTGACGATCGTCACGACCGGCGCGCCGTTGTCGATCGTCCACGTCCAGGTGTCGGAGCCGACGTTGGTGGCGGCGTCCGTGGAGCGGACCACGAATGTGTGGCTGCCCGGCGCGAGGCCGGTGTAGGACCGCGGCGACGTGCACGCGGCGAACGAGCCACCGTCGAGCTGGCACTCGACCGTGCCGTCGCTCACGGTGAACGTGAACGTCGCGGTCGTCAGGTTCGTCGGGTTCGTCGGCTTGGTGTTGATCATCACCGTCGGCGGCGTCACGTCGATCGTCCACGTCCACATCGCGGTGCCGCTGTTGCCGGCGGCGTCGGTGGCGCGCACGACGAACGTGTGGCTCCCGGCCGCGAGGCCGGTGTACGAGCGCGGCGACGTGCACGCGCTGAACGCGCCGCCGTCGATCTGGCACGTCGTCGTGCCGTCGCTCGCCGTGAACGTGAAGCTGGCGGTGGTCGCGTTCGTCGGATTCGCCGGTCGCGTGTTGATCGTGACCGTCGGCGGCGAGAGGTCGATG
>JAEUJX010000072.1 GCA_016794545.1 Myxococcales bacterium | reverse complement strand
GTCGTCGGCGACAGCCGCGCCGCCGGAAGCGATGACCAGGACGGTCCCGATGAGCAGACGGCGATCGATCATGAAGCACCTCGGGTGTCGTCGTGACAGATGCGGACGAGCCGGACGCCGGCATCGACGCGGAGCAGGGTGTCCCACCACTCCCTCCCCTCGTGCCGGTATCGGACCTGGACGCCCGCGATCGCACGCTCGCGGAGCGCGCCGATCGCACGCACGAGCTGCTCGTGCGGACGACCGTCGGTCTCGCCCGCCGCGAGCCGCGCCCCCGCGCCCTTGGTCGAGACGCCGAGCAACGTGGCGATCGCGAGCAGATCGTCGACCAGCGCACCGAGCGCGCGGTCGTCGAGCACGGCCTCGTAGAGCGGCGGGATGGGCACGGCGGTGGTCACGTGGGCGTCCTCCGCACCAGCTCGAACGCCAGCGTCGGCGCGGGGCACACGCCCACGCAGATGCCGCAGCCGCTGCACGCGGCCTCGTCGACGGCCGGCATGCCTCCCACGAGCAGCACCGCGTGATCCGGGCACCGCTCGACGCACGTCGAGCAGCCGCCGCGGAGCGCGAGGCACCGCGCGCCGACGACGCGCGGCGCCATCATCGCGGGCAGCGGCCGAGCGCCGGCCATCCCACGCCGCGCGAAGCCGCTGCCGGCGGGCGCGGGCGCGGGCGCGGGCGCGGGCGGCGGAGCCTCCTCGACCGGCTCGTCGCGCCGCAAGAACGGCCACAGCAGCTGGCGCCGGGTCAGCGACCTCACGGCGACCTCGACGTGGTCGTGCGCTGATCGAGCGCGGCGGAGGGCGCGTGGCACTGCACGCACGACTGCCGCCACGGGTGCGTCGATCGCATGCCGAGCGCGCCGAGCGTGCCGTGGCACGCGTCGCACCGCTCGCGCATCCGCGTGGAGTGCGGGATCGTCGGAGGAGCACCGGGCCACGCGCGCTCGCCGCCGCGCACGGACTCGAGACCGACGAACACCGTCTCGGGGGCCGGTGGCGTCTGCGCGACGCGGCGCGGATCGGCGGCGACGACGTGGCACTGCACGCAGCTGTCGTGACGCGCGTGACTCATCCGGGGCGCGACCATGCCCGCGATCACCTTGCCCTCCGCGTGACACGCGAGACACGACGGGACCGCGAGCTGATCGATGTCGTGCGGGATCGTCGGCGGCGCGCCGTCGTACGCGCGCCGCTCCGCGCGCCGGGCGAGCGCCGCGGCGCGATCGGCCTCGCTCTGCACCACCGGCTCCGAGATCGCGGGGCCCGTCGCGAGCGCGCCGAACCACTGGGCCTGGGCCTCCGCGTTCGGACCGTACGAGCGCGTGCGCATGTCGGCATAGCCCCGCGCGGCGACCTCCGGCCGCGGGACGGGACGAACCGAGACATACGCCGATACCTCGTGACCCGTGGTCGTCACGCCGGTGACGAACCCGATCACGGCGATCGCGACCGCGGCCGCGAGCCCGACCTCGATACCGCGCACGCGGCTCATCGCGGCTGGCGCTCCTTCTTCCGGACCCTGACCGCGCACTTCTTGTAGTCGGGTTGCTTCGACAGCGGGTCGTGGGCCTCGAGCGTGACCCGGTTGATCGCGAGGCGCTCGTCGAAGAACGGCACGAACACGGAGCCGCGGGCGGGCTGCGCGCGGCCGTCGATCCACACCGGCAGCTCGATCTTCCCGCGCCGGCTCTCGACGATCACGACCTCGCCGTCGGCGATGCCGAGCGCCTTCGCGTCCTCGCGATTCATCTCGAGGTACGACTCCGGCATCGCGCGCTGGAGCTGCGGGATCCGCATGGTCATCGTCCCCGTGTGCCAGTGCTCGATCACGCGCCCGGTGCACAGCCACAGCGGGTAGTCGCGGTCGGGCGACTCCGGCGGCGGCTCGTACGGATGGAACCAGATCAGCGCGCGGTCGTCCTTGGTGACCGAGTGATAGAACTGGATGTCGGCCTTCTTCGCGTACGGATCGTCGTGACGCGCGAACCGGAACCGCGTCTCGCGCCACGTCCCGTCGGGCTGCTCGACGACCGGCCACCGCAGCCCGCGCGCCTTGACGTACTCGCTGTAGGGCGCGAGGTCCTTGTGCTTGAACCGGGAGAACTTCCGGTACTCCTCGAACAGCTGCTCGTCGACGTTGACGTCGTAGTACCGCTTCCAGTCCCACACCGGCACCTCCGCGCCGGCGGCATCGCGGATCCGGAACAGGAACTGGCCGTCCTTGTCCTTCAGCCCCGGGACACCGCGGTCGAACAGGCGGCGGGCGACGGCGAGGAGCTGCCAGGTGTCGTCGCGCGCCTCGCCCGGCGGCCGCACCATGCGAAACCACTGCTGCGTGCGCCGCTCCGAGTTGCCGAACATCCCGTTCTTCTCGACCCACATCGCGCTCGGCAGCACGAGGTCCGCGGCCATCGCGGTCGCGGTCGGATAGACGTCGGAGACGATCAGGAACTTGCCGGGCAGCGACCGGCTCGGCTCGAACAGCTGGTTGATGTTCGGCAGGCTGCGCGCCGGGTTGGTCACCATCACCCAGATCGTGTCGATGTCGCCGCCCTTGTCCTTCGGCGTCGAGAACCGCTTCCACAGCTCGACGGTGTGGTAGCCGGGCTTCGCGTTGATCCGACCGGCCGGCAGGTTCCACACGGCCTCCGCTTCCTTGCGGTGCTCGGGCTTGGTCACGACCAGGCCACCGGGCAGCCCGTGCGCGAGCGTGCCGACCTCGCGGACCGTGCCGCACGCGGAGGGCTGGCCGGTGAGGCTCGTCGGCGCATCCCCCGGGCGGCCGAAGTGTCCCGACAACAGGTGGATGCCGTGGACGAGATCGTTGATCGCGGTGCCGCGCGTGTGCTGGTTCATGCCCATGCACCACAGGCTGGTGATCCGGAGGTCGCGCTTGCCGAACAGGTCCGCGAGCATGCGGATGTCCGCAGCGGCGACTCCCGAGATCGCCTCGACCTTCTCCGGCGTGTAGTCCGCGAGCGCGCGCCGGTACGCCTCGAACGTCATCGCCTGGCCATCGAGCGTGGGCGGCTCGGTGCGCTGGCGGAAGTTGCAGTAGGCGTCGACGAACGCCTTGTCGAAGGTGCCGCGCTCGACGAGCAGGTGCGCGATGCCGTTCGCGATCGCGAGATCGCTATTGGGCTTGAAGAACAGCGTGTGCTGGCAGAACCCGCTCGTGCGCGTGCGCCGCGTCGTCAGATCGATCAGCGTGACCTTCTCGCCGCGCGAGCGGCGATCGACGATCCGCGAGAACAGCACCGGGTGCATCTCGGCGGGGTTGTTGCCCCACATGATCACGACGTCGGCCTTGTCGAGGTCGTCGTAGCAGCCCGCCGGCTCGTCGACGCCGTACGTCGACAGGAAGCCCGTCACCGCCGACGACATGCAGAGCCGCGCGTTGGGATCGATCTGGTTCGTCGCGAGGCCGGCCTTGATCAGCTTGTTCGCCGCGTAGCCCTCCGGGATCGTCCACTGACCGCTGCCGTAGATCGCGAACCCGGCGGGGTTGTCGAACGCGCGCTTCGCGACGATGTCGAGCGCCTCCTCCCACGAGATCGGCTCGAGCTTCCCGTTCCTGCGGAGCAGCGGCCGCGTCAGCCGATCCTTGCCGTAGAGCGCGAGCCCGACGTGGTAGCCCTTCACGCACAGCAGGCCCTTGTTGACCTCGGCCTTCTCGTCCGCGGCGATCGCGACCACCTTGTCGTTGCGAACGCCGACCTGGACGTGGCACCCGGTCCCGCAGAACCGGCACGGCGCCTTGTCCCAGCGCACGTCACCGTTCGGTGCCGGCGTCGTGCGTGGCCCCGGCGCGGGCTGGCCGTGGGCCATGCGATAGGCAGCAGCCGAAGCCGCCGCGAGCGCGGAGGTTCGCAGGAACTCACGCCGGTCCATCGAGATCCTCCGCGAAGTCGATCGAGATGACGTCGACGCGCGCGATGCCGGCGATCGACTCGAGCTCGCGCACGAGGGTCTCGCCCGAGGTCGCATCCGCCGTCTCGGCCACGATCGGAAGCCGGTTCGCGACCGGCTCGCCGAGCAGCAACCGCGCGTCCTCGTGAAGCCGCGCCAGCGCGAACGACGCCGCCTCCGGCGTGTCCATGAACGTGATCACCAGCCCGCTGACGGTCATTGCCGTGGATCGCGAAGCAAGTGCGGGGCCACGCCGGCTCGCGCGCATGGCCTGCGGGGTGCAGGTCGCCCCGCCGTGGTGCGCCACGCATGGTGTTCGCTCTTGCTCGTCATCGGGTGCCGGGCCGATCGGCCCGAGGCGCTCAGGCCGCCGCCCGGCGAGCCGACCGGCGCGGTCGAGATCCACATTCCCGCGCGGCTCACGAGCGTGCCCACCGGCGAGCTC
>JAEUJX010000615.1 GCA_016794545.1 Myxococcales bacterium | reverse complement strand
ATCGAGCTGCTCGTGGAGATCGAGGACCTCGACGCGATGCGCGTCACCACCGGGCTCGCGGTGACGATCACCTCGCTCGGCGGCGCGACCGAGCTCGGTCATGGCACGGTCGATCGCGTCTCGCCGCGGCTCGAGCGCCGCACGATCGGCGCCACCGACGCGCGGATGCGTGCCGAGACCCTCGTGCGCGCCGCGTGGGTGCGCTGGGACGCGGCGGGGACGCCGATCGGCCTGCGCGTCGAGGCCCACGTCGCGCTCCCGGTGCGGCAGGTCGAGACCCGTGTTCCGCGCAGCGCCGTCGAGATCCGCGACGGACACGCCCGGGTCGAGGTGCCGCACTACGGGCTGTTCGCCGACCACCGCGCGGTCGAGCTCGGCATCGCCGACGCCCGCTGGGTCGAGGTCAAGGGCGTCGCCAGCGGCACGCGCGTCGCCGGAGTCGCGCCATGAGCCGCGCGAGCACCCCGTCGATCGAGCTCGCGATCGACTTCGTTCGCCCGCGGCGCCGCACGCTCGACCACGGGTCGATCGCGGCGGCGCAGCGCCGTCACTTCCTGCTGTTCGATGTCGCGCCGGCGATCGCCGCGGTCATCTCGATCCCCGTGCTCTGGCACATCGGGCTCACCTCCGTCGGAATCGCGCTGTTCGCGGTCATGTGGGTCCTCGGCCTGATCGGGATCGAGGTCGGCTACCACCGGCTGTTCTCGCACGCCGCCTTCGAGGCCAGTCCACGGCTGCGCGCGGCCCTCGTGATCCTCGGCTCGATGGGCGCCCAGGGCCCCGTCATCTCGTGGGCGTCGAACCATCGCCATCACCATCATCACTCCGATACCCCCGAGGACACCCACACGCCACACGCGCACGGCGCGCGCTCGTGGAGCGCTCGACTGCGCGCGTTCGCGCACGCGCACCTGACGTGGAAGTGGTCGTATCCGTACCCGCGCCCCAGCCACTACACGCCGGGGCTGCTCCGCGATCCGGTCGTGATCAACACGAGTCGCCACTACACGACGTGGATCGTGCTCGGGCTCGTCGTGCCCGCGCTGATCGGCGGTGTCGTGACCTGGTCGCTGCGCGGCGCGCTCGAGGGCCTGATCACCGGCGGGATCCTCCGGCTGGTCCTCGGCCAGCACGCGACCTGGTGCATCAACTCGCTGTGCCACCTCGTCGGAAGCCGGCCGTTCCACACCGGCGACCGGAGCTCGAACAGTGCGTGGCTCGCGCTGCCCACGCTCGGCGGCTCCTGGCACAACAACCACCACGCGTTCCCGACGAGCGCGTCGAACCAGCTGGTCTGGTGGCAGCTCGACCCCTGTTACTGGGTGATCGCCGGGTTCGCGCGTCTCGGCCTGGCCACCGACGTGAAGACCCCGACCGCCGGCGCGGTCCGCGCAAAGCGCGCCGTCGCCGCGCGCCGAACCTCCTCGCCCAAGGATCCGTCATGACTCACGCCCTGTTCATCCTCTCGCTGCTCGGCTTCGTCATCATGTTCGCGCTGCCGCGCGTGTTCTTCCGCTCCGACGGCAAGATGAACGCGCGCTGGTGGCTCACCGGCGCACCGTTCGGCATCGCGCTCCACGGCGTGTGGCTCGCCTGGGTCGGCATCAGCCCTCGCTTCGACAGCGGCGGCGCCGCGCTGGCCGCCACGCTCGACGCGCTCGGCATGATCGCCACGGTCGGCGCGATCGCGCTGATCGCGGCGACGATCGCGACCCACCGCGTGCCGCTCGCGCTCTGGCACCAGGACGGCGAGCGCAACACGCCGCTCCACATCGTCACCTACGGTCCGTACGGCTGGGTGCGCCACCCGTTCTACGTCTCGTTTCTGCTGCTGCTCGTCGGCGCGGCGCTGATCGCGCGCGATGGCATCACGCTCGCGGCTCTCCCGCTCGGCCTGTTCAGCCTCGACTGGACGGCCCGTGGCGACGAGCAGAATCTGCTCGCGTCGAGCCTCGGTGACGAGTACGGCGCGTACAGCGAGCGCACCGGCCGGTTCGTGCCCCGCTTCCTGCACGTGGTGCGGACGTGAGCG
>JAEUJX010000593.1 GCA_016794545.1 Myxococcales bacterium | reverse complement strand
CCGGCGCGCTCGTCGCGGCCTCGCCGGAGCGCCTGGTGCGTCGCGACGGCGATGTCGTCCAGTGCGACGCGCTCGCGGGCTCCGTCGCGAACAGCGGCGACGTCGCGCGCGCGACCGAAGCGCTGCGCGCGAGCACCAAGGATCGGCGCGAGCACGATCTGGTCGTGCACGCGATCCGCGCCGCCCTCGAGGATGCGGGCGCCCAGGTCCAGGCGCCGGCCGAGCCCGACGTGCGGACGCTGCGCCACGTGCTCCACCTGCACACGCCGTTTCGCGCCGTCCTGCGCACGCCGCGCCACGTGCTCGAGCTCGCCGCGCGCCTGCACCCGACGCCGGCGGTCGGCGGCACGCCACAGGCCGTCGCGACCGAGTGGATCCGCACGCACGAGCCCGCGCCCCGCGGCTGGTACGCCTCGCCGGTCGGCTGGTTCGATCTCGAGGGCAACGGCGAGCTCGCCGTCGCGCTGCGCTCCGGCGTGATCGATGGCAACCGGGCCCACCTGTGGGCCGGGGCCGGCATCGTCGCCGGCTCGGATCCCGACCGCGAGCTCGCCGAGACCGAGGTCAAGCTGCGCGCGATGCTGAACGCGCTCGGGGTCACGGGATGACCGCCGCCGTGCAGACGATCTGGTGCGAGCTGCTCGCGGGCACGCTCGCGGACGCCGGCGTCGGCACGGTGGTGATCAGCCCGGGCTCGCGCTCGACGCCGCTCGTCGCCGCACTCGCGAGGACCCCGGGCCTCGAGCTCGCGACGATCATCGACGAGCGCGCGGCCGCGTTCTTCGCGCTCGGGGCCGCCCGGGCGACCAACCGCCCCGCTGCGCTCGTGTGTACGAGCGGCACCGCGGCGGCGCACTACCTGCCCGCGATCATCGAGGCCAGCCTCGCCGCGGTGCCGCTCGTCGCGATCACGGCGGACCGGCCCCCGGAGCTGCAGCACTGCGGCGCGTCGCAGACGATCGACCAGGTGAAGCTCTACGGCTCCTTCGTCCGCGGCGCCTTCGACCTCGGCGCACCGACCTCCGCCGTGCGGGCGCTGCGCCGCACCGTGGTGCAGGCGGTCACCCTCGCGCGCGGCCCGCACGCCGGCCCGGTGCACCTCGAGGTGCCGCTGCGGAAGCCGCTCGAGCCCGCTCCGCCGTCGACCGACGCGGAGCACGCGCTCGCGGCCGAGGCGCGGGCGCTCCGCGGCGCCGTGCGGATCGCCCCGCCCTCCCTCGCGCCCGATGCGGCGGCCCTCGCCGAGCTCGCCGACGCGATCGCCGCCGAGCCCGACGGCGTGATCGTCGCGGGCGCGCTGCCGGCGAGCTTCCCGCGCGACGCCGTCCTCGACCTCGCCCGGCGCGCCGGCTATCCGGTGATCGCCGAGGCCCCGAGCCAGCTGCGGTTCGGTCCGCGCGACGGCGTCGCGATGATCGACCACGCGGATGTGATCCCGATCGCGCAGCGCCCGAGGCCGAAGCTCGTCGTGCAGCTCGGCGCCGAGCCGGTCGCCGCGAGCTGGCCGGCGTGGCAGGCCGCGCTGCGCGGCGTTCGCCGGTTCGTGCTCGCCGGACCGGCGTGGGCGGACCCGGATGGCTCCGCGCACGTGATCCTCGGCGAGGTCACCACGCTCCCCTGCGGCGAGCGACGCTCGCGCGTGCGCACCGACGCGTGGCTCGAGACCTGGCGCGGCCTCGAGGCCCGCGCGGCGGCAGCGGCGTCGGCGGCGATCGAGCGCGCGCCAACCAGCGAGACCGCCGTGCTGCGCGCCGCGCTCGCCGCGCTGCCCGCCGGCGCCTCCATCCAGATCGGCAACAGCCTCCCGATCCGGATCATCGACCACGTCCCCGGCGGTGGCCGCGCGATGCGCGTGCTGTCGCAGCGCGGCGCCGCGGGCATCGACGGTCTGATCGCCTCGGCCGCCGGTGCCACGCGCGCCGGCGCGCCCGTGCTGCTCGTCCTCGGCGACGTCAGCTTCGCGCACGACCTCGGCTCGCTGCTCGCGGCGCGCGCGGCGACCGCACCGCTCGCGGTGCTCGTGCTCGACAACGGCGGAGGTCAGATCTTCGCCGGCCTGCCGGTCGCGCGCGCGAACCTCGGCGCCGCGTTCGAGAGTCACTTCGTGACCGCGCCCGGCATCGATCCGGTCGCCGTCGCCACCGCGCTCGGCGCGCGGGGCGTCACCGCGGCCACGCCCGCCGCCGCGGCGACCGCCGTCGCCGCGGCGCTCGCCACGCCGGGCGTCACCATCATCCACGCACCCGTGTCTGTCTCCGGAGCGCACGACGTGCGCACTAACGCGATGGGAGCACTGTCATGAGCAAGAACGTCGAATGGAAGCGCCACGAGGGCTACGAGGACATCGTCTACGAGACGTCGCCCGAGGGCATCGCGAAGATCACGATCAACCGCCCCGAGGTCCACAACGCGTTTCGCCCGCGCACGGTCACCGAGATGATCCGCGCGATGGACGAGGCGCGCGATGACGCCTCCGTCGGCGTGGTGATCCTGACCGGCGCCGGCGACAAGGCGTTCTGCTCGGGCGGCGACCAGCGCGTGCGCGGTGAAGGCGGCTACGTCGGCTCCGACGGCATCCCGCGCCTCAACGTGCTCGATCTCCAGATGCGCATCCGCTACCTGCCGAAGCCCGTCGTCGCGATGGTCGCGGGCTACGCGATCGGCGGCGGCCACGTGCTGCACCTGGTCTGCGACCTGACGATCGCCGCCGACAACGCGCGGTTCGGACAGACCGGCCCGAAGGTCGGCAGCTTCGACGCCGGCTTCGGCAGCTCGTACCTGGCGCGCATCGTCGGTCAGAAGAAGGCGCGCGAGATCTGGTTCCTGTGCCGCCAGTACGGCGCACGGGAGGCGCTCGACATGGGCCTCGTCAACACCGTCGTGCCGCTCGCCGAGCTCGAGGCGACCACGATCCAGTGGTGCCGCGAGATGCTCGAGAAGTCGCCGACCGCGCTGCGCTTCCTCAAGATGGCGATGAACGCGGACTGCGACGGCCAGGCCGGCATGATGGCGTTCGCCGGCTCGGCGACGCTCATGTACTACACGACCGACGAAGGCCGCGAAGGCAAGGAGGCCTTCCTCGAGAAGCGCCCGCCCGACTTCGGCAAGTTCAAGCGGTATCCGTGACCCCGCCGTCGCCATGAACGCCTGGATCGCCGCCGCCCGCCTGCGCACGCTGCCCGCCGCCGTCGTTCCGGTCGCGGTCGGGACCGCCGTCGCGCATGCGTCCGGCGGCGTCGCGTGGCCCGCCGCGCTCGCCGCGCTCGCCGGCTCGCTCGCGATCCAGATCGGCACGCACTTCGCGAACGACGTGTTCGTCCTCCTGTTCTTCGGCTTCGACGCGGTGTGCGGCACC
>JAEUJX010000584.1 GCA_016794545.1 Myxococcales bacterium | reverse complement strand
GGCACGCGAGCTGGGGCTTGTCCCAGGTCCGCAGCCCGAGTGCCCTCGACAACGTTCGGACCTCGGCCTTCGACAGCTCCGCCGCGACGAGCGGCATCACCGCGCCCTTGTCCTTCGCCGCCGCGATGCCGGGCCGCACGTCGCCGAGATCGTCGGTGTTCGTGCCGAGCGCGATCGGTGCGCCGCCGAGCGCCTCGGCGATCGGCGTGGCGACGTCCATCAGCTCGGTCTTGCACAGCGCGCAGCGATGCGTGGGGTTGTCCGCGAACCCGGGCACGTCGAGCTCGTGCGACTCGATGACGCGATGGCGGTCGCCCAGGCCGAGCTCCTTCGCGAGCGCGACCGCATCGGCCACCTCGGAGCGCGCCATGGTCTGCGACACGGCCGTCACCGCATGGCAGCGCTCGCCGAGCACGTCGGCCGCGACCTTGAGGAGGAACGCCGAGTCCACGCCGCCGGAGAACGCGACCACGACCTGCCCGTAGCCGGCCAGGTTCGATCGCAGGGCCTCGAGCTTGGACATCGACCCAACCTAGCGCACTCGGCGGACGAGGTCGATCGCCCAGATCCCCTCGGAGACCAGGCTCACCCCGAGGACTTCCTGGCCCCACTCCGCGGCGCTCCGGGGGATGTTGCGGCTCGCGGGCTCGTGGTCGGTCACCACCCGGAGGCGTGCGCCCATCGGCAGCGCCTCGAGCGCGAGCTTGGTCCGCACGAACGTGAACGGGCAGACCTCGCCGCGAATATCGAGCTCGTCACCAGGTGATGACGCGGCCGGCGGCGAAGACGAGGGCGACGAGCTGGTCATAGTCGATCGCCTCCTCCAGATACACCACCTGGTCGCCCTCGGCCACCACGCCGGGAGGCAGGACCGCCCCGGTGCGGACCAGGTGAAGCGTGGTCGTCACGTCCACACCTCCACGGCGGTGGCTCGGGCGACGGCGCCAGGGAGGTCCGTGCCGACGGTATGGCCGAACGATCGCAGCATGGCTGCGGAGCGCTCGGCGAGCGGCGTCAGGAGCGGCTCGTCGACGACCACCTCGACCCGCGCCCCGCGCAGCGTGAGCCCGAGCGCGGCGCGCAGCGCCTCCGACTGACGGTGCGGGTCCTTCGTGGTGACGACGACGGCGATGGTCATGGCATCACGTCAGCGCGATCACCCGGTCGCTCGTGCCGAGCACGGCGGCGTGATCGTCCTGGCTCCCCCGCACGATGCCGTCGACCAGCGGCAGCCCGACCGCGGAGTTCGAGCACACCGTGATCTCGCAGTCGTCCTCGACGAGCGCGGCCGCGACCTCGGGCGCCTCGGACAGCGCGGCGGCGCCGGCGTCCATCGCGAACAGCGCGACCTCGTGGCGCGCGCGGCGTGCAGCGTGCGCGAGCCCGGCGCAGCGAGGGAGGTCCGCGCGCGTGGCGAGCACCAGGCCGAGCTTCATGCGGTCGATCCACCTTCGCGCGGGCCTTGCCACCTCGCGACCTCGACATACGCGTTGTCCGACCACGCGAACAGCGCGGCCTCGGTCACGCGACCATCGGCGACGCCGACGACCAGGTGCTGCACCGGATACGCGGGCCCGGAGGCGAGGTCCTGATCGACGGACGAGAAGTACGCGCGTCCGTTCGTGTGCGAGTGATAGACCACGCGCGGCGGGCGGTCGCCGTCGAACGCCCGCGCGAACGCGAGCAGCTCGGCGCCGGCGATCACGAAGCCGGTGTCGGCGCCCCGCTCCGGGTGGGTGGGATGCGCGCCCTGGTCCTGCGCGTTCGTGCACGCGACCACCGCGTCGACCACACCGGCGCGCGCTCCGACGAGGTAGCCGCAGCACTCGGCGGGGAACGCCGCCAGCGCGTGGACGTAGACCTGCGCGCGGATCTCGTCGGGGATATCGATCGGCGCCGGCGTCACTTGTTGATGACGTCGGTCATCCAGCGCACCGCGCCCAGGCCGCCGCGCCAGAACGCGAGCGCGCTGGCGTCGCCGGCCGACGACGGCCACCAGGCGGGTCGCGGGGCGAGCACGATCGGACGGCCGTCGTTGCCGTCGCTCACGCGCGTGTCGGGGCCGTGGCTCTGGAGCTCGGCGATCTGCTCCTGCGTCGCACCGGTCACCGCGAGCGAGCCGACGCCGCCGGCGACGAGGAACCGCGCCGCGATCAGCTCGGCCTCCGGCTCGCTCTCGGTCAGCGCCAGGTGCGCGGCCGACACCATCAGCGCGGTCTGCCCGAGCCCGCCGACCTCCGGGAGGAGGATGTGCCGTGCGTAACGGCGGACCTGATCGTCGCGCACGCTAGCCTCCGGCGATCGCGGGGATGATCGAGATCTCGTCGCGCTCGGTGACCTTCGCGTCGAGACCACCGAGGTCGCCGATGTCGTCGGCGCCCACGTAGATGCGGATGAACGGCTTCACCGCGCCGTTCTGGAGCACCTTCGCGGCGATGCCGGGGTGCTTCTTGTCGAGCTCCGCGATCGCGTCGCGAACGGTGCTCGCGCTGATCTCGACATCGGACGCGCCACCGGTGAGGGTGCGCAGGGCGCTCGGGACTCGGATGCTCGGCATGGCTAGGGACCTTCCGCGACGCGCACCGGCGGCGCCGCAAGCGGTGAGATCGGCGCGCGGCGGCACGCCGGGCAGTCGGGGCGGGGAGCGAACCGCACGACGCGCGGTTCGGGCACCGTGCGGAGGTCGTCGAACGCGAGGAGCGCGCCGGCGTACGTCCGATCGCCGGCGAGCAGGCCGAGGGCCATCCCCGCGGCGACTCCGCCGATCGCTCCGACCACGGGCCCGAGGACGCCGGCGTCGGCGCAGGTCGGCGCATCGACGGGGTCCTCGAACAGACAGCGGTAGCAGGCGACGCCGGGCACGCCGGCGAACACGTTGCCGCCGTGGCGCAGCGCCGCGGCGATCACGTAGAGCCGGCCGTTCGCGACGGCCCAGTCCGCGACGCCGAACTTGGTCGCCGGATCATCGCTCGCGTCGATGATCAGATCGCAGTCGCCGCCGAGCTCCTCGGCGGCCTCGGGCGTCCACGCCGCGGTGATGCCGCGCGCCGTTCCGCCGCGCGCGGTGACGGCGGCGGCGAGCCGGACCGCCTTCGGCTGGCCGAGATCCGCGGCGGTGAACTGGAGCTGGCGGTGGAGGTTCGACATCTCGACGACGTCGTGGTCGACGATCACGAGCTCGGCGGACCTCGCGAGCGACAGCGCGATCGGGCCACCGAGGCCGCCGGCACCGACGATCACCGCGCGGGTCGTCATGCGGCCTCCTTGCCGCACACCTTGCACTTCCCGTCGGCTCCGATGACTCCCACGCATGCGCCGTCCGGGCAGAGCTTACGATCTTCCACGAGGGATGCAGCCAGTTCGGTCGCCGCCTCGACCAGCTCGGAATCTTCCTCGGTCTTCGAGGCGGACTCGGTGTTCGTCGCAGGCGCCGCGATCGCGGCCGGCGCGGCCACGGCGGGAGCCGGAGCGGCCTTCACCGCGCGCTTCTTGCCCTTCCCGCAGACCTTGCACAGGCCATCGTCACCGAGCACGCCGATGCAGCCACCGTCGGGGCACAGCTGACGCTCGGTCCACACCGCGGCCGCGCCGAGCGCCGCCGGGGCCGACGGCGCGATCGCGTCCATCGCGCCGTCGTCGTCCTCCGGGTCGTCGTCCTCGTAGTCCCCGTCCTCGTCGTCGTCGTCGTCCTCGCCGTCGTCGTCCTCGTCGTCGTCCTCGTCGTCGCCCTCGTCCTCCTCGTACTCGTCGTCCTCCTCCTCCTCGGCGTCGACCTCGTCCTCCTCGACGTCCTCCTCGTCCTCCTCGTCCTCCTCCCCGTCCTCCTCGACGACCTCCTCGTCCTTGAGGCCGCGCTCGCGCTCGTTGCCCCAGTTCGTGACGGCGCGCTTGCACACCTTGCAGTGCCCGTCGGGTCCGATCACACCGACGCAACCGCCGTCGGGGCACAGCTCGCG
>JAEUJX010000063.1 GCA_016794545.1 Myxococcales bacterium | reverse complement strand
AAGCGCGGCGTCCGCCGGTTCCTGCTGGGCAGCGTCGCGGAGAGCACGCTCCGCCACGCGCCGTGTTCCGTGCTCGTCGTCCACGCCAGAAACGTGAACGACGCGGGCTGATCAGCTGCCGCCCTCGAGCGTGAGCGCGGTGATCTTGTTCTCTTCCTTGGCCGCCTCGTCGGCCCCGGGCAGCGGCTTCTTCTGCTCCGTGATGTTCGGCCAGGTGTCGGCCGTCGGAGCCGCATCCTTCAGGTGAGCCGGCCACGACGCGCTGTCGACGTCGGAGGCCTTCTTCGCGCCGCTGACGAGCGCGTTGATGTCCTTGTAGACGGCCCACTTGCTGGGCAGCTCGCTCTCCTCGAAGATCGCCGTCGTCGGGCACTCCGGCTCGCAGGCACCGCAGTCGATGCACTCGTCCGGATTGATGGCGAGGGAGTTCTTGCCCTCGTAGAAGCAGTCGACCGGACACACCGCCACACAGTCGGTGTACTTGCACTTCACGCACGGGTCAGCGACGACGTATGCCATGACGAGATCTAGCCATAACCGCCGGGTACCCGGAAGCGGTGGACGCAAAGATCGCTCCGCGGCACAGTGCCGCCCCATGAAGTCCGTTTGCCTCCTCGTCCTGCTGGCGGCCGCCTGCCAGCGCGGCGAGTCATCCTCCGAGCCCGCGCCGCGGCCGGTCGCGCCGCCGAGTGACGAGTACGCGGCCGATATCGCGGCGCTGTGCGACTGCGTGAAGAGGTCCGGTGCCGCGGACGACGACTCGCGCGCGCTGACGATCGCGAACTGGCTCTCGGCGAATCTCAAGACCCCGGAGTCGCGTAAGTTCCTCGTACAGATCCAGCCGCTCGCGGCCGAGCCCAAGGCGACCGCGCTCGAGGCCGAGGCGCGCCGGGTCGGGCTGTCGGGGTGCGCGCTCGCCGCCGAGTGGCGTACACCGGCCGGGACCTGATCGTCGCCCGTCCGACGATCCCCCGGGGCGTGCGAGATCGCCTCAGTCCCGCTTCGCGTCGCCGCTGGTGCCGCCGGTGATGTCCGCGCTGGCGACCTCGGCCGGGGCCGGGGGGATGCCGTACTTCTTCTCGATCAGCTCGTGCAGGGCGTAGATGATCGGCGTGACGAGGATCGCGATCGACACCTTGATGAAGTACGAGGTGAAGACGACGGTGACGTACTCGCCGAACGACAGCTTCGTGCGCCAGACCAGGGCGGAGATCACGATGGTGTCGATCAGCTGCGAGACGGCGGTGGAGCCGGTCGCGCGCAGCCAGAGGAACCGGTTGCGCGTGATCCGCTTGAACAGGAAGAACACCTGGATGTCGACGAGGTTCGCGATCAGGAACGCCGCCATCGAGGCGAGCTGAATCTCGGTGGCCTGCGTGAACACGCTCTCGAACTGCGACGGCGTCACGCCGCGCCAGTCGGGCTGCGCCGCGACCGGCCACCACCGCAGCGCGCCGGCGGCATAGATGATGAGGAACGACAGGCCGACCATCGCGAACGCGAGGAACGTGACGCGGCGGACGACCTTGCGGCCGTAGAACTCGTTGAGGATGTCCGTGAGGATGAACGTCACCGGGAACGCGATCTGCCCCACGGAGAACACCCACTCGCGGCCGAACAGGTGAAACGAGGTCAGCTTGCCGCCGATCAGATCGCCGACGACGAGGCAGGTCATGAACGTCGCGACGAGCGTGATGAACAAGGAGAGCCGCGCGTCGAGCTTCACGCGATGGACTTTGGCACATCGCGATGACACGATGCGCGGCATGAAGCGCGCCGTCCTGGCGATGCTCGCTCCGCTCGCGGGCTGCAACTGGGTCTTCGGGCTCGAGCCGACGCACGCGGCGCCGGATGCACCCGATGCGCCGCCGCCGGGCGTGCCCGTGCACGTCGCGCTGCTCGTCGAGACGCTCGACGCGAGTGGCGCGCCGACGCCGCCGACCGAGATCATGATGCCGGACCTGGTGCGCCTCGAGGCGAGCTC
>JAEUJX010000555.1 GCA_016794545.1 Myxococcales bacterium | reverse complement strand
TCTACGAGGCGCTCGCCGGGGCCCTCCCGTTCTCCGGAGGCGAGATCGAGATGCTGCAGAAGAAGCTGGGCCCGCCCCCGCCCGTGCCGGCCGGCCCCGACGTCGATCCGCAGCTCGCGTCTCTCGCGCTGCGGCTCCTCGACAAGAACCCGGCGACGCGCGCGGCGGCCGACGAGGTCTTCGCGGAGCTGGTCGGCGACGCGTACACGCCCGCGCCGCGGAGCGAGCTGCAGCTGATCGGGCGCGAGACCGAGCTCGCGAGCCTGGAAGCCGCCCTCGAGGCCGCGCGCGACGCTCCGAGGGTCGTGACGATCCGCGGTCAGCCCGGGATCGGCAAGTCCTCGCTGCTGGCCGCGTTCGAGGATCGGCTGCGCAGCCGCGGCATCGCGGTCTACGCGGGGCGGTGCCGCGAGGTCGAGTCCGTCCCGTTCAAGGGCATCGACCCGGCGATCGACCAGCTCTGCAGTGACCTGTCGCGGAAGCGACACGACCTCACGTGTGCGCTGGTCCCCGAGGACGTCGGCCCTCTGATGCAGATGTTCCCGATGTTCAAGCGCATCGAGGCGTTCGTCCGCGCCGGCGGTGAGCCTGCCGGGGCCGGATCGCCGCTGCGGGCGCGCGTCGCCGCGATGCGCGCCTTGAAGGAGCTCGTCGGCAAGCTCTCCGCCGAGGCGCCGATCGTCATCATCATCGACGATCTGCAGTGGGCCGGCGACGACACGCTCCGCCTGCTGGTCGAGCTCGTGCAACCACCCGCACCCAGGGTCCTGCTGGTCTGCGCGCACCGCGACGAGCACGCGACGCCGATGGCCGAGCTCGCGCACGTCGACCTCGCGATCGGTCCGCTCGACGAGGGCTCGATCACCGCGTGGCTGACGCGCCACCACGCGACGCTGTCGATCGATTCGGCCCTGCGCGAGACGGGCGGACACCCGTACCTGCTGTCGCGCTTGCTCGAGCTCGGCGACGGCGATGCTCCGCCCGGCGGGGAGCTGATCGCGGTGCTGTCGCGCGAGCTCGCCCACCTCGCGCCGGGCGCACGCGCGGTGCTCGAGGTCATCTCGGTGGCGGATGGACCGATCCGCGCGAGCCTCGCGCTGGAGGTCGCGGGACAGCCTCCCGAGCTCGCGCCGCTCGACCACCTGCGCCGGCGCAAGCTGATCCGTGGCGCGGACCACCACGTCGAGCCGTACCACGACCGCGTCCGCGAGGTCGTCATCGCGGAGACCGCGCCGGAGCGGCGCCGCGCCGTGCACCATGGACTCGCGGTGGCACTCGAGCAGAGCGGGCTCGTCGCGCCGCACGCGCTCGCCGAGCACTACCGCGCCGGCGGCGATCAGGCGCGTGCGTTCGCCTGGACCCTGCGAGCCGCGGCGCTCGCCACGGCGACGTTCGCGTTTGCCCGCGCCCTCGCGCTCTATCGCCGAGCGGTGGAGCTCGCTGGCGATGACGCGCAGCGCCTCGACGCGCTCGGCCAGCTCGCCGAGGCGTACGTCCTTCGCGGCGAGCTCGCGGCCTCGGCGGACGCGTGTCTCGAGGCCGCGGCGCTCGCACGGTCGCTCGGCCAGGGCGAGCTGGCGGCCTCCTACCAGACGCGGGCCGGCGAGCGCGCGCTCGTTTCGGGGCAACAGCAGCGTGGCTTCGAGCTGCTGCGCGATGCGCTCGCCGAGGTCGAGGTCCACTTGCCGGAGTCGGCGGCCGTCGCGGTCGCCGAGTCGTTCAACATCGGCGGAGCGCTCGCGGCGCACGGGCTGGAGCGCCCGCGTCCCGCGCACGTCGATCCGCGCCTCGTCCGGCGCCTCGATCTCGAGCTCGAGGTCTCGCGGGCGCTCACGCAGACCGACCTGCGGGCGCCCCTCATGGCCGCGCGCAGCCTCGACGACGCCCTGATGGTCGGCGACCCGACGAGGATCCAGCGCGCGCTGTCGCTGTTCGTGCTCAACCACGCGGCGCGCATGCCCGGTCACCCGCTCGTGGTCGATGCCGAGGCCCGCGCCCACGCGCTCGCGGTCGATCTCGCCGACGAGCTCGGCATGGCCTGGGCGGAGCTGGCGAGCGGCATCCACGCGATGTACCTCCAGGACTTCGCGACGGCGCTCGCCGACCTCGCGTCCGCCGAGCGCCGCTTCCTGGCGACCCCCGGCTTCGCACGCGAGGCCGCTCTCGGACGCATGGGAGCGATCATCGTGTGCGGCAACTACTTCGTGGATCTGCCGCACGCGCGCGCGCGCTCCGCCGGCTTTCTCGAGGAGGCCCTCGCGCGCGGTGACGTGTACACGGCGACGTGGGCGCGGTTCGTCCAGATCCACGTCGAGCTCGCGGCCGGGCGACCGGCGGTCGCGCGGGCGCTGCTCGACGGGATCTACGCGACGTTTCCGCTCGACCGGGACTCGATGCTGTCGGCCAACCTGATCAACCAGCGGATCGCGGTCGCGCTGTACGAAGATCCGGCGACGGCGTGGGACGAGGTCGAGGCGACCACCGAGACGTACGTCCAGCTGTACTCGTCGATGATCCCGATCAGCGTCCAGCTGCATGGCCGCTTGACCGCCAACAGCGCGCTCGGCGCGTGGGCCGCGGGTCGCGCGGACCGGGAGGTCACGCTCGCGCGGCTGGATCGCTGCGTCGCGCAGCTCTCGCAGCTGCCCCTCGCCGGCGGTCACCTGGTCGTCGAGGCGCACCGCTGCCGCGTCCGCGGCGATCTCGCCGGTGAGCGCGAGGCCCGGCTGCGCTCGGCCGAGCTGTACGAGGCGTCGTCGCAGCACGTGGTCGCGGTCGCGTGTCGCTATCGTGCCTGTCAGGTCGACGGCACAGAGGGGGCGGCCGCCCTGGCCGACGAGATGCGCGCGCTCGGGTGCGCCGACCCCGACCGACTCGCGACGCTCCTGGCCGGCCCCCTGCCGGAGATGCGACGATAGCCCCGCATGGGGGAGACCGACCTCGAGCAGCGCGTCCGGCAGCTCGCCACCGCCGGAGACCATGCGGCTGCCGTCGAGCTCGCCGTTCACGCCCTCGGAGACGAGGTCTATGCCTACGTCGCATCCCGCTCGCGCGACGAGGACGACGCCGGCGAGGTGTTCGCACAGGCCTGCGCCGATCTGGTGACGAGCATGCCCGCGTTCCAGTTCCGGTGCTCGATCCGGACCTGGTTCTACCGCCTCGCGCGCAGCGCGGGCGCGAGACACCGCGCTTCGCCGGGCAACCAGCGCGAGCGGCACGTCGCGCTCTCGCAGGTCAGCGAGGCCGTCGATCAGGTCCGCACGCGCACGCGGCTCCACCTGCGGACCGAGGTCAAGGACGGCTTCCGCAAGCTGCGCGACCAGCTCGAGCCGGACGATCAGCAGCTCCTCATGCTCCGCCTCGACCGCGACCTCGGCTGGAACGAGATCGCCGAGATCGTCGAAGACGTCGACGACACTGCCGAGATCTCTCGCGCGGCCGCACGGCTTCGCCAGCAGTTCCAGAAGCTCAAGGATCGGCTGCGCACCCTCGCGATCGCCGAGGGGCTGATCCCGAGCGACTCGTAGCGCTAGAGTCCTCGCGTGGCCAAGACGAAGACCAGGCGGCAGGCGGAGCCGAAGGCGAAGGCGAAGGCGAAGGCGAAGGCGAAGGCGAAGGCGAAGGCGAAGGCGAAGGCGGCCAAGCCTGCGAAGGCGCGAACGGCGGGCAACGGCACCGACGCGATCCTGATGGAGCTGCGGGCGTTCGGCATGGCGTATCCCGGGGTCACCGTGAAGTCGCCGTGGCCGGGGCACCACGACCTCGCGGTGAAGGACAAGACGTTCGTGTACCTGTCGCTGCCCGGCGAGCCGCTCGGCGTCGGGTGCAAGCTGCCGACATCGTCGGCGATGGCGCTGATGTTGCCGATGTGCACGCCGATGGCGTACGGGCTCGGCAAGAGCGGCTGGGTCAGCGCGAGCTTCCAGGGCATCGCCGCGAGCGCCATCGATGTCGACATGCTGAAGGCGTGGATCGACGAGAGCTACCGCGCGCAGGCGCCGAAGTCGTTGCTCAAGCAGCTGGGCTGACCCTCGACGAGGGGAGCGCGGAGATCAGCTCGCCGAGGTCTCCGGCGCCGAGACGCATCCCCGCGTCCCAGATCGGCAGCTCCGCCTGCGCGAGCTTCCTGCGCAGGACGCCCGCCGCGGACGGTTGACCGAACGTCCCGAGTGGCACGTCGACCTCGGCGGTCCGCGTGGCGCCGTTCGCGAAGCGCACGGTCACGCGCGCCGGGAACGCGAGGCCAGCGGGCTGTGGCTCGCGCGGTGCGAGCAGCGCGCGCACCCACGCCCCGGCCTCGGCGAGCGAGACCAGGCGGCCCGAGTATATGTCGCGATACTGCTTCGCGAGGCGGCGCCACT
>JAEUJX010000551.1 GCA_016794545.1 Myxococcales bacterium | reverse complement strand
AGGGCTTCCTCGGCGACCTCAACCGGCAGCCGATGCTCGCGCGTCCCCTGCACGAGCTCGCGACCGCACCGATCAGCCCGCGCGCGGCCTTCCTCCTGTCGCGCATCGACGGCTCGCTGTCGCTCGACGAGATCCTCGACGTCAGCGGCATGCCGCGCCTCGAGGCGTACCGTCACCTGTGCCAGCTCTACCTCCGCGGGATCCTCCGGTAGTGCTGGTCACGCGCGTCACCAACGCGGTCGCCGCGCGCCCCCCGATCCGTGCCGCCCAGCTCCGCGTCGTCGACGGGCCGGACCGCGGCCTCGAGGTCGAGCTGCCGCCCGTCGGCGTCGTGATCGGCACGGAGCGCTCGTGCGACGTCGTGCTGACCGACGCCTTCGTCTCGCGCCGCCACTGCTCGGTGTCACCGACCGCCGCCGGGTTCTCGATCACCGACCTCGGGAGCAAGAACGGCACCGTGATCGACGGCGTGGCCGTGCAGAAGGTGACCGCACCGCCCGGCGTCGCGCTGCGGATCGGCAAGACGCTCGTGCAGCTGATGCCGGCCGACGAGGTGCTCGACATCCCCCCGTCGAAGAACGACCGGTTCGGCGCGCTGTACGGCGGCTCGCCGGCGATGCGCTCGGTGTTCGCGGTGCTCGAGCGCGCGAGCAAGTCCGCCGCGCCGATCCTGTTCCTCGGCGAGAGCGGGACCGGCAAGGAGCTGATGGCCCGCGGCGTCCACGACAACTCCCCGCGCAAGGACGGGCCGTTCGTCGTGTTCGATTGCGGCGCGTCGACCGAGACGTTGATCGAGAGCGACCTGTTCGGCCACACCAAGGGCGCGTTCACCGGCGCCGCCGCCGACCGGCAGGGCGCGTTCGCGGCCGCGCACGGCGGTACGCTGTTCCTCGACGAGATCGGTGATCTTCCGGTCGCGCTACAGCCGAAGCTCCTGCGCATGCTCGAGGCGGGCGAGGTCGTGCCGCTCGGCGGGCGCAAGAGCGAGCGCTACGACGTGCGGATCGTCGCGGCCACGCACCGCGACGTGTTCGGCGAGGTCGCGCGCGGCGGGTTCCGCGGTGACCTCTACTACCGGCTCGCGGTCGTCGAGGTCCACGTGCCTCCGCTGCGGCAGCGCACGGGTGACCTGAAGGCGCTGATCGCGATGTTCCTCGAGAGAGCCGGCTCGCCCGAGCTCGCGAAGCAGGTCGGCGGCGCGGCGCTCGAGAAGCTCGAGCGCTACCACTGGCCGGGCAACGTGCGCGAGCTGCGCAACGTGATCACGCGCGCCGTCGCGCTCGCCGGTCCCGACGATGACTTCCAGTCACTGCCGTTCGTGTTGCGCCCGACGATGGCGGCGCCGGAAGGGCAGGCGATCAAGGCCGATCGCCCGTTCCACGAGGCGAAGGACGAGCTGATCGCCCGGTTCGAGCGCGAGTACCTGACGGACCTCGTTCAGAAGGCCGGCGGCAACCTGTCGCAGGCGGCGCGGATCGCCGGCCTCGAACGGAAGTTCCTGTACAAACTGCTCGAGCGCGCGGGACTGCGCGCGACTGCGCCGAAACCCGATGCCGACGCCGACGAAGCCGAGGACAAATAGATGAGTCGTATCTACCGCCAGCTGCCGCCGAAGGGGACGCGCCTCGCGATCGCCTACTCGGGCGGCCTCGACACCCGCTGCGCCGTTGCGTGGCTCGCCGAGCAGGGCATGGTCGTGCACGCGTACACCGCGGACCTCGCCCAGCCCGACGAGGCGAACCCGGCCGACATCCCGCCGGGCGCGCTCGAGCACGGCGCCGCCGCGGCGCGCCTGCTCGACGTCAAGGATGGCCTCGCGCGCGAGGGCATCACCGCGATCCAGTGCGGCGCGTTCCACCTCTCGGTCGGCGGCAAGAAGTACTTCAATACGACGCCGCTCGGCCGCGCGGTCACCACCACGGCGATCGTGCGCGCGATGGTCGACGACGACGTCCACGTGTTCGGCGACGGCTCGACGCACAAGGGCAACGACATCCAGCGGTTCTATCGCTACGGCATCCTCGTCGACCCGACGCTGCGGATCTACAAGCCGTGGCTCGACAGCGCGTTCGTGAAGGCCTTCGGCGGCCGCACCGAGATGGCGCAGTACCTCGAGAAGATCGGCAAGCCGTACAAGACCGGGGTCGAGAAGGCGTATTCGACCGACGCAAATCTGCTCGGCGCCACGCACGAGGCGAAGGACCTCGAGCGCCTCGATGTCGGCATGCGGATCGTCGCGCCGATCATGGGCGTCGCGCACTGGAGGCCCGACGTCGCCGTCGCCGCCGAGGAGATCACGGTCGGCTACGAGCAGGGCCGCCCGATGACGCTGAACGGGACGCGCTACGACTCGCCGTACGAGCTGCTCGCCGCCGCGAACACCATCGGCGGCCGCCACGGCCTCGGCATGAGCGACCAGATCGAGAACCGCGTGATCGACGCGAAGAGCCGCGGCATCTACGAGGCGCCGGGCATGGCGCTGCTCCACATCGCGTACGAGCGCCTGCTCAGCGCGATCCACAACGAGAACACGCTCGACCTCTACGCCACGCTCGGCCGCCGGCTCGGTCGCCTGCTCTACGAGGGCAAGTGGTTCGATCCCGAGTCCTGCCTGCTCAAGGACGGCCTCACCCGCTGGGTCGCTCCGAGCGTCACCGGCGAGGTCACGCTCGAGCTGCGCCGCGGCGATGACTACACCATCCTCGCGACGCGCGCGGAGCACATGGCCTACGGTCCCGACAAGCTGTCGATGGAGCGCGTCGAGCAGCCCGCGTTCATGCCCGAGGATCGCATCGGCGCGCTCGAGCTGCAGAACCTCTCGGTCGGCGACAACCGCGACCTCCTGCTGCACCACCTCGCGAGCCTGCGCCAGCTCTCGGCGGGCGCGATCGATCCGCTGCCGCAGCTCCTCGGCACCTCCGACGTCGACGAGTAGCGCTACTCGAGCGGGTCGGTGACGTCGTCGACCTCGGGGCGGGCGGGCCGCGAGACATCGAGCACGTAGCGCACGAGGGTCGGGAGGTAGTCGGCGAGCGGCGGGCACACGAGGCCCGAGCCGGCGAGCGCGTTCGCGGTGTTGGTCTGGTCGTAGTGGACCGGGTGGTCGAGCACGTCGACGAAGGCGAGCGGGCCACGGCCGAGGCGCGAGAGGCCCGGCGTGCGGAGGACAGCGCGTGCCAGCGGGCGCGGGATCGAGCCGCGCGGCTTCTCGGTCTGCGCGTGCTCCGCGACGCCCTCGAACACCGCGCGCGCCGACATCGGGCTCGGATCGACGAGGTGGAACACCTTGCCGGCCGAGCCCTCCGCGCGGCCGACGCGCCAGGCGGCCTCGATCACGTAGTCGATCGGGACGAGGTGGAGCGGCGCGTCGCCGCGGCCGAGCAGCGGGAGACGCAGGCCCGAGGCGTTCGTCGCGATCAGGACCATCAGGTAGTACGGGCCGTCGAGCTTGTCGATCTCGCCGGTGCGGCTGTCGCCGACGATGATGCCGGGCCGGAGCACGGTGAGCGGCAGCGAGCGCAGGGCGGCCTTCACCATGCGCTCGGCGTCGAACTTGGTCTTCTCGTAGTCGTTGTGGAACCTCTGGCCGACGTCGAGGTCTTCCTCGTAGAACGTGCCGCGCCGATCGCCGGAGACCATCGCGGTCGACCAGTGCACGACGCGCTCGAGCTTCGCCGCGTCGCGCGCGAGGTCGAGCACCGTCTTGGTGCCGACGACGTTGACGCGGTG
>JAEUJX010000518.1 GCA_016794545.1 Myxococcales bacterium | reverse complement strand
GCAGCGCCACGCCGGCGAGCGCGCGCTGCGAGCGTCGCCGCTGCTCTCGCGCTGATTCGACGAGCGCGCGCCCTCGCGACAGCACGGACCGCATGCTCCGAGGATGACGCGTGCTACGGTGCCCGGCATGTCGTCGTGGCTGGTGATCGGCCTCATGGGGGCGGGGCTCGCCGCGCTCGTCGGTCAGGCCATGAAGCGGCGCAAGGACGAGGTCGCGGCGGCGCGCGCGGCCGGGCTCGTGCCCGTGATGGGCCTGACGCACCTGCCGGAGGCGCTGCAGAAGAAGGCGCGGTGGACGCTGTCGGACGGCGGGTTCGAACAGCGCGTCGTGCACGGCGTGATCACGCGGCGCGCGCACGACATCGACGTCACGGCGTTCGACATGGAGACGCTGCGCCAGCGCCGCGGCGAGTGGGCGTGGCTGCCGCTCGACCGGCCGTTCCGCATCGGGCCGACGCTCAGCATCGTCGTGTGCGAGACGGACCTGGTGTTCCCGCACCTGCTGCTCAAGCGGGTCGGGCTCGGCGACGAGCTCGAGGATGACACCGCGCTCGAGCGCACCGGGCACGTCGCGAAGGTCACGCGCGATGCGCTCGGGATCAAGCGGTCGTATCCGGCGGAGCTGCCGAAGACGCTGCCGCCGGAGGCGCTCGCGACACCACTGCCCGAGGACTGGCGCGCGTACGGCGCCGACGCGCAGGTGCTCGAGGCACTCGTCGCGGCGGGGTTCGGCAAGACGCTCGCGCAGGCCGGGCGCCGCGATCTCGTGATCGAGCTGATCGACACGCTGATCGTCGTCTACCCGGCGGCGCTGCTCGTCGCCGGATCCGACGCGTTCGCGGATCTGACGGAGACGGCGCTCTCGATCACCGACGGCCTCCTCGCCGCCTCGCCGCCGCTGTCTCCGCGCGGCGTCGAGGCGGGAAGGCCCTCCTAGAAACTAGGTCCGACCGAATTGATGCACTTCGTGTGCAGCTGCGCTTCTGCTAGCGCCACTCGGCGGTGACCTTGAAGCCGTGCTTGTTGACAGAGCTGTCGGACACGAACCTCAGGTAGTGGTAGCGGCCGGTGAACGAGTCGGTCGCCGACGGGGCGGTCGTGCCGGAGTAGCGCTTGACCGGCTTCCACGCGCCGTTGACCCAGCTCCACACCTCGAGGAAGTCGTAGTTCGCCTCGAGCGAGAACGTGCCGGCCGGCACGAGGCGCATCGCCTGCGCGCCGGTCGGGAGCGTGAGCTCCTTCCACACGCTGGTCGACGACGCGTACGGGTGCGCGGTCTCGAACGCGAAGCCGGAGACCGGCTGCCACGGGATGCTCGCCGCCCACGCGCACTTGTTCTGGTTGCACGCCCACGCACCCGGCACGGCCGGGTGGATCAGGTTCGTGCAGTCGCCGGGCGCATCGCAGTAGTTGCCCTCGACGCAGACGCCGCCCGCATCGGGGAACGGATACGTGAACTGAGACGTGCCGAACCGGCACTTGTTGTCGCCGAGGCACGGCAGGCCGCGGATCGTGCCGCACTGGTCGCCCGGGATGCCGCACTCACCCTCGTGCGCGATCTCCTGGCCCGCGCAGCCGGCCTCGCAGGCGTTGCCGAACGTGGTGCTGCTCGTCGAGCAGACCGGCTGGTAGATCTCGGCGCAGACGCAGCCCTCGGGCTCCTTCACGCACTCGCCCTCGGTCGAGCAGGTGTAGCCGGTGCCGCACGACAGGCCACCGACCGGCGTGCCGCACGTGAACAGCGCCTCGAAGTCGGCGATCAGCTGTGCGACCGCCGGATCCTGCGAGCCCACGCCGGCGATGAACGTGACGGTCTTGGCGCCGGCCTTGATCGTGAAGTCCTCGTACGTGCCGCCCGCGGGCACCGCGCGCTCGTAGCCCGGGCCGTGCAGGAGGCCGAGCTGCGACGCGCGCTTGACGAGGTCGTTGACCTTCGTCTGATCGAGCGTGCCGATCACGCTGGTCTCGGGGCCGTCGGCCGGACCTGGGTGCGTCTCGCTCGCGACATCGCCCTTCACGCTGTGCACGATGCGGTTGAAGCCGCGCGCGGTGAGGTGCGAGATCTCGGCGGTCGCCTGCGGCGCGCACTGGCGCGGGCCGGGGCAGCCGCACGCGGGCAGCGGCGGCGAGATGTCGATCGTGTTGGCCGCGCACTGCGGGTACGCGATCGCCGGGCAGATCGCCGAGCCCTGCCACTCGAGCTTGTCGATCTCGAAGCCGTGGCGCGTGATGCTCTCGTCGCTCTCGAGGCGGACCGGGACGCCGCTGCCGGTCTTGCCGAACCAGCTGGTCCACGTGTTGTCGCGGTCGCCGGTGAAGCGCTGCTTCGGGTCCGGCGAGGGCTCGACCGTCACGTAGTCGTAGCTGGCCTCGGTCCGCAGCACCTTGAAGTGAAGGCGGATCTGGTTCGCGCACCACGGCACGTCGGTGTACGGGACGTTGAAGACGCGGTTCAGGTCGTTGGTGTAGGGGTGCGGGCTCTGGACGTTGACCGCGATCTCCTTCGACGAGGCGTCGGCCTTGGAGAGCTCGGTGGGGATCGACGGCGGCTCGCTCTCGTCGACGACGCCCTTCGGATCTGTCTTGTCGGTGGCGCACGCGGCGGCGCCGAGGAGGGTGAACGTGAATACAACGAAGGAATTCAGACGCATGTTGCTGCGCGCGCGCGGAGCAACATCCGTTCCGCACGCGCGGCGCCTCGTTCTGCGCAGTTCGCGCACGGGCGGTGCGACATCGACGCCGCAGTGGCTACTCGGGTGTCCACCGCGCCGGCGAGGGAGGCGGATCCGACGTTCTCGCTTGCGAAAGGTTGGCGTCACTGATATTTCGTAAGGCGAAATGTCTCGACCACGGACGAATTCGCCCCGGTCGTTCCCGGTGCGGGGCGCCGAGAAGCACCGCGGCGCGATCGACCGCATCGTCGGCGCCGCGATGTACCTGCAGACGGAGTCGCGGCGGCTCGCGAAGGAGCAGGCCTCGAGCCACGGGATCACCGCGACCCAGCTCAACGTGCTGAAGCTGCTGCTCGCCGTGAACGAGCTGTCGCTGACGGAGCTGTCGCGCCAGATGATGGCGAAGAACTCGACGGTGACCGGGATCGTCGATCGAATGGTCGCGGCGAACCTCGTCGTGCGCGAGCAGAGCGCCGCGGATCGGCGCGTGTGGAAGATCCGGCTGACGCCGGAGGGCAAGGCGCTCGCGAAGAAGGTCGACGTCGCGCCGTGGGAGATCCTGCAGCGCGCCGTGCTCGCGCTGCCTCCGGCGAAGCTCGACCAGCTGATCGAGACGCTGCTCGAGGTCGTCGATCACGTGGAGGCGCAGATCGGCAAGCCGGTCGCGCGCGACAAGGAAAAGGAGGCAGGCTAGTCATGAGCGACAAGGTGATCATCTCGTGCGCCCTCACGGGCGCGGTGACCGGGAAGCAGATGTGCCCGGCGATCCCGTACACGCCGGTCGAGATCGCGGAGGAGGCGAAGCGCGCGTACGACGCGGGCGCCGCGATCGTCCACGTCCACGCGCGCACCGATCAGGGCCTGCCGACGTGGGAGCCGGCGACGTTCGCCCGCATCCGGGACGAGATCGGGAAGCGCTGCCCGGTGCTCATCAACTGGTCGACCGGCGGCGCGGGCCCGATGAAGGACCGCGTGGAGCACCTCGCCACGAAGCCGCACATCGCCGCGCTCAACATGGGCTCGATGAACTATGCGAAGTGGCGCGCGCAGAAGCAGAGCTTCGCGTTCAACTTCGTGTTCCAGAACTCGTTCGACGACATCATCGGGTTCGCGCGCGCGATCCGCGACGCCGGTGCGAAGCCCGAGATGGAGTGCTTCGACACGGGGCACGTCTACTCGCACACCGTGCTCGAGGATCTCGGTCTCCTCGACAAGCCGTATCACTTCTCGTTCATCATGGGCGTGCTCGGCGGCATCCCGGCCACGGCGCGCCACCTCGCGTTCCAGGCGTCGAACGTTCCCGCCGGATCGCGCTGGAAGGTGATCGGCATCAGCCGCGAGCAGTGGCCGCTGTGCATGGCGGCACTCGCGCTCGGCGGCGACATCCGCGTCGGGCTCGAGGACAACTTCTACCTGCCCGATGGCGAGATGGCGGGGAGCAACGGCGCGCTCGTGGACGCCGCCGTGGCCATGGTCAAGCTCTCGGGCCGTAGCGTCGCCACCGTGGCCGAGGCGCGTGCCCTGCTGTGGCCCGACGGCGGAGGGAACTTCTGATGCCGACGATGCGCGAGCGGGTCGAGGAGCTCGAGGCGCGGCGCGCGAAGGCGCGCGAGATGGGCGGCCCCGCGAAGATCGCGAAGCAGCACGAGCGCGGCAAGCTGACGGCGCGCGAGCGCATGGCGCTCCTGTTCGACGGCGGCGCGTTCGTCGAGATCGGCATCCACGGCACGGAGATGGGGCCGGGCGCGCAGGAGGTGCCGGCCGACGCCGTGGTGTGTGGCTGGGGCAAGGTCGACGGGCGGCACGTCGCGGCCGCCGCCTACGACTTCACCGTGAAGGGCGGGTCGATCGGCTTCACCGGCGAGACCAAGGTCACGCGCATGCGCGAGCTCGCGCTGCGCTCGCGCATCCCGATGGTGTGGCTGATCGACTCGGCCGGGGCGCGCATCGATCCCAAGCCGAACAGCGATCCGGATCAGATCAGCCTGTTCGCGGGGAGCGGGCACCTGTTCCGGGAGCAGGTCGTCATGAGCGGCGTCGTCCCGCAGGTCGCGGCGATGGTCGGTCCCGGCGCCGCCGGTACCGCGTACATCCCGGGCCTCGCGGACTTCGTCCCGATGGTCGCCGGCCAGAGCTCGATGGCGCTCGGCGGTCCGCCGCTCGTCAAGGCGATGACGAACCAGGACATCACCGAGCAGGAGCTCGGCGGATCGCGCGTGCACTGCGAGATCTCGGGCGTCGGCGATCTCGAGGTCGAGAGCGACGAGCAGTGCATCGCCGTCACGCGGCGCTACCTGTCGTACATGCCGCCGCACTGCGGCGAGAAGCCGCCGATCGTGCCGTGCGACGACCCGATCGACCGGGCCGACGACGCGCTGCTCGACATCGTGCCCGACAACCCGCGCAAGACGTACGACATGTACGAGGTGATCCGGCGCGTGGTCGACCGCGGCGACTACCTCGACCTCAAGCCGAAGTGGGCGCGCGCGATGATCACGTGCCTCGCCCGGCTCGGCGGACGGCCCGTCGGCATCGTCGCGAACAACCCCAAGCAGGGTGGCGGCATCCTCGATGCCGACACCGCGGACAAGGCCGCGCACTTCATCCAGATCTGCGACGCCTTCAACATCCCGCTCGTGTTCCTGATGGACGTCCCCGGGTTCTGGGTCGGCCGGGACCACGAGCACGCCGGGATCATCCGGCACGGCGCGAAGATGCTGCACGCGATGGCCTCGGCCACGGTGCCGAAGCTGTCGGTGGTCACGCGGCGCGGCTACGGCGCCGGCTACTACGTCATGGCGGGCCGCGCGTTCGAGCCCGATCTGTTCGTGGCGTGGCCGGGAGCGGAGATCAGCGTGATGGGCGCCGAGGGCATGCTCAGCATCGCCGGCGCGAAGCTGTTCGGCGGCAGCGAGCCGCCGCCCGACGTGAAGAAGCAGATCGCGGCGATGATCCAGAAGAACATCGACATCTACAAGGTCGCCGGCTGGGGCCTCGTCGACGACGTGATCGATCCGCGCGAGACCCGCCGCCTGCTCTGTCTCGCGGTCGAGATGAGCTGGAACAAGACCGTCGAGCGTCCCGCGCGCAAGCGCGGTGTCATGCCCGTCTGACCGCGAGGAGAGCCATGTATCACTTCACCGAAGAACACGAGATGGTTCGCAAGCTGATCCGCCGCTGGGCCACGACGAAGCTCGAGCCCGCGGTGGACGCGCTCGAGGCGGGCGAGCCGCCGTACGCGCTGATGCGCGACCTCGCCGCCACGTTCGGGTTGCCCGCGATGGTCAAGGCCGCGTTCGCGAAGATGGCCGAGCGCGCGGCCGGCGGCAGCGAGGGGGCGAAGCCGGTGCAGCTCTCGGGCCTGGGTGAGCCCGCGCTCTCGACGATCCTGTCGATCGAGCTGTCG
>JAEUJX010000506.1 GCA_016794545.1 Myxococcales bacterium | reverse complement strand
GGGCGCGATGTCGTCGGCCTTCTCGACGATCGAGACGCCGACGGACGATCCCTCGTTCGCGGGCTTCACGACCGACGGCATGCCGAACGCGGCGACCGCGGCGACCTCGTCCGTGCCCGACGGCGCGGCGTGCGGCAGCAGCTGCCACCGCGGGGTGGGCAGGTGGTTCGACTCGAAGATCCGCTTGGACATCACCTTGTCCATCGCGAGCGCGCTCGCGAGGATGCCGGAGCCCGTGCACGGGATGCGGAGGCACGCGCACAGGCCCTGCACGGCGCCGTCCTCGCCCCACGTACCGTGCAGCGCGTTCCACACCGCGCCGGCGCCCATCGCCGTCAGCTCCGCAGCGAGGTTCGTGCGCTCGGTCCAGTCGATCGCGACCGCGTCCCAGCCCTTGTCGACGAGCGCCTTCACGACACCGACTCCGGTGTTGAGCGAGACCTCGCGCTCGGCGGACAGACCGCCCATCACGACCGCGATGCGCTTGCCGGCGAATGGATGTGCCATGGCGCTACTCCTTACCAGCTTTTTCGGCCTCGCAAGCTCGGCCAACGATCACCGGTTCAGGCACCAGATCGACACCGAACTTCGCCTTCACGACCGCCTGGATCTCCGCCGCGAGCCCGAGCAGCTCGCGCGCGGACGCGCCGCCGCGGTTGACGAGCGCGAGCGCGTGCTTGCCCGAGATGCCGGCGTTGCCGCGCACCGTGCCCTTCTCGAAGCCGGCGCGCTCGATCAGCCAGCCGGCGGAGAGCTTCGTCGTGCCGTCGGCGGCAGGCCACGAGGGCATGTTCGCTGGGACGCGCGTCTGCACGTCCGCGAGCTGTGCGGCGGAGATGATCGGGTTCGTGAAGAAGCTGCCGGCGCTGCGCGAGTCTGGATCGTGTGCATCGACGACCATGCCCTTGCCGCGGCGCAGCCGGATCACGGTGTCGCGCACCAGGCGGAGCGGCGCGCGCTCGCCGTCGGCGATGCCGAGCGCCTTCGCGAGCTCGGCATACCGGATCGGCGCGGACACGTTGGATCTTCTCAGGCAAAAGGACACCTCGAGCACGATCCAGCGCTCGCTGCCCTTGAACACGCTGGTGCGGTACGCGAACGCGCAGGCCGCGGGCTCGAAGGTCTCGAGCGCGCCGGTCTCGCGATCGAGCACGCGCACGCGCTCGATCGTGTCGGCGACCTCCTGGCCGTAGGCGCCGACGTTCTGCATCGGCGTCGCACCCGCGAGCCCGGGGATGCCGGACAGGCACTCGACCCCCGCGAGCTTCGCGTCGACCATCTGGCCGACGAAGTCGTCCCACGGTACGCCGGCCCTCGCGGTGACGAGCGCGTGATCGCCGCGGTCGTCGATGCGCACGCCGGGGATCGCGAGCTGGATCGCGAGGCCGGGCCAGCCGCCGTCGCGAACGACCAGGTTCGATCCACCGCCGAGCACGAGCACGGGCTCGCCGCCCGCGATCGCCAGCGCCTCGATCACCTGCTCGACGGTCTCCACCCTCGCGAACCGGCGCGCCGCGCCGCCGATGCCGAGCGTCGTCAGTGGCGCGAGCGGAACGTTCTCGATGATCTCGACGCCCACGGCGCTCCTAACGCTCGAGGCGCTGCATGCATTTCTGAAAGCGGTCGTCCTCGGTCGCGAGCGCCTCGACCTCGACCTCGGTGAACGTCGCGCCGTGCAGCATGGACGTGAGCTCGTTCCACGCGGTCTTCAGCTTCGCGCCGCATGCGCGATCCGCGCACGCGCACATCTCGGCCGACAGCGCGCGCGCCTTCGCGAGCACCTCGCCCGACGGGGCGGGCTCGGCCGCCTGCTTGCAGGCGGCCAGCGCGAGCGCGGCGACGAGCAGCGTCTTCACCGCGCGACCGTCGCGCTCGACTCGTCCTGCTTGACGAGGTTCTTCTTCGTCGCGGCGCCGAGGCGCTTCTCGAGCAGGGCGATGATGTCGTTGCACACGAGCTGGATGTTGCCGGCGCCGAGCGTGATCACGAGATCGCCGGGCTTCGCGTGCTGATCGATCCACGCGGCCATGTCCTCGCGCTTCGGCACGTAGTTGATGTCCTTGTGGCCGGCCTCGCGCGCGAGCTTGACCAGCACCTCGCTCGACACGCCGTCGATCGGCTTCTCGCCCGCCGCGGCGATGTCGCACATCACCACCTTGTCGGCGTCGTGGAACGCGCGCGGGAACTCGGACATCTGGTCGCGCGTGCGCGTGTAGCGGTGCGGCTGGAACGCCGCGATGATGCGGCGGCCCGGGAACGAGCGGCGAGCGCCGTCGAGCGTGGCCTTGACCTCGGCGGGGTGGTGGCCGAAATCGTCGACGATGGTGACGCCGCCGACCTCGCCGCGCACCGTGAACCGGCGCGCCACGCCCTCGAAGTGCGCGATCGCCTTCACGTACGTCTCGAACGGGATGCCCATGAAGTCGCTGATCGCGAGGACGCCGAGCGCGTTCAGCACGTTGTGCTGGCCCGGCATCGGCAGCGTGACCTCGCCGAGCTCGGTGGCGTGGCGCCACGCGACGAACTTCGTGATCATCCCCTCGTGCCGCACGTTGCGCGCGCGGTACGTCGCCTGCGACGCGATGCCGAACGTGGTGAACCGCTTGGTCAGGTTCGGCAGGATCTCCTTCACGCCCGCGTTGTCGAGGCACAGCGCGCTCATGCCGTAGAACGGCACGCGGTTGCAGAAGTCGGTGAACGCCTTCTTCACGTTGTCGAACGTGACGTAGTGATCGAGGTGCTCGGGGTCGACGTTCGTGACGATCGCGGCCGTCGGCGTGAGCGTGAGGAACGAGCCGTCGCTCTCGTCGGCCTCGGCGACCAGGTAGTCGCTCTTGCCCCAGCGCGCGTTCGCCAGGCCGAGCGAGTTGACGCGGCCGCCGATCACTGCCGTCGGGTCGTAGCCCGCGGCCATCAGCACCGAGTGCATCATCGTCGTCGAGGTCGTCTTGCCGTGCGCGCCCGCGACCGCGATCGCGTACTTCATCCGCATCAGCTCGCCGAGCATCTCGGCGCGCGGGATCACCGGGATCTGCCGCGCGCGGGCGGCTTCGACCTCGGGGTTGTAGCCCTTGATCGCGCTCGACACGACGACCACGTCGGCCTCGCCCAGGTGGTCGGCGCGGTGACCGCGCTGCACGTTGCACCCGATCGACGCGAGGTGCCGCGTGATGTCGGTGTCGTTCATGTCCGAGCCCGACACGCGGTAGCCCATGTTGGCGAGCACCTCCGCGATGCCGCACATGCCCATGCCCCCGATGCCGACGAAGTGGATCTTGGTGTCTTGCTTGCGGAACATGGTTCTCTTGCAGAAAGAACGCTTTCTACCAGAGATCACTTCCGCGGGGGCGCCTCCGAAATGACGAGCGGTTTCGAGGGCTCCGAGACGCGCCCCGCATCGTCGACCCACCTGAGGACAACTCTGTCGCCACGCCGGGGCTGGAGCCAGCCGGTGATCGTCTCGTCGCAGCCGCGCGGCGAGTGCCACACCTGGATGTCGGTCGGCTCGCCGAGCACGGTCCCCCACGACAGCGGCACCACCCGATCGCGCTCGACCCGCGACACGATCAGCGCGCGCGCGGTCTTGGGGGCGGCCCCGGTCAGCGTCGCCGTGACGAACGTGTACGTCCCGTACGCGGTCTGCGAGACCACCTTCGTCACGGTTGGTGCGGCGAGCGGTGGCTCGATCGTGAACACGCGCGTCGCCCGCGCGATGACGCGGTGGTCGGTGTCCTCGAGCACGATGTCGTCACCCGGCAGCGGCGGAGGGTGGAAGATCGCGAGTCCGGGCGCGAGCACCTCGACGTCGGGCCGGACGCTCTCGTTGATCGCGCGGAACCGCCAGCCGGGCATCGAGTCGCCGATCACGATGATGCCGCCGGCGCCCGAGACGCGGCCCTCCGCGCGGATGATCGGCCGGGGCGTCATCGGCCCGCCGAAGCAGCGCTCCGCGCGCGCGTCGGCCACCGTGGCAGCGCACGCGAACAGCGCGCCGATCGCGAGCGCGCGCCTCACTTCTCCGCCGTGACCGCGATCGCGGGCGACCACAGCGACACGTGGCCCTCGGCGTCGAGCCACGCGAGCTCGATCTTGTCGCCGGCCTTCGTCGCGACGGTGCCCGGGATCACCGGCTCGCAGCGATCGTAGGCGTAGACGACGATCTTCGTCGTCTTGAGGTCGTAGAGCCGATTCCACGAGCGCGGGGCCGTCGTCTTGCCGCCCGCTGCGCGCACCAGCACCGCGATCGTCCCCGCAGGCGGCGCCTCCGCGAGCGTCGCGGTCACCGTGTCGTTGCTGGACATCCGGGCCTTCTTCGCCTGGATGACCGCCGTCGGCCGCGGGGCCGCGTCCATCGGCATGTCGTCGGTGTTCTGGAACTGGAACTTCACGCGGCCGACGGCGCGCCCCGTCTTGTCCTGGAGCTCGAGTGCCTGCACGGGCGCCTTCGGCGCGTACACCGCGAGCCCCGGCGCGATCACCGTGATCTTCGGCTTGCCGCGCTGCTTGCCCTCGACGAACTCCCACGTCGGTTGCACGACGGGATCCTCGTTCACGCCCTCCCGCCACGGCACCGCGGCGACCACGACGCCGCCGAACTGATCGATCGTCGCGCCCAGCGGCGAGATCACGATCGGCATGAGGCCCGGCTCGAGGCACGGCCCGGCCGCGGCGGGCGAGGCCGCGAGCCCGAGCGCGAGGACCGCGAACGCGAGCTTCATGGCTGCTTCACCGTCGGGGTCGTGCCGACCCGGAGCTCCCTCGACGCCACCGACAGCCGGCCACCGGTGTCGAGGTACGACACCGTGACCTTCGCGCCCTGCGGCAGCGTCGCCGGGCCCGGCATGCAGCGCTTGCCGCCCGCGAAGAAGGTGTACGTGGTCTGGCCCTTCTGCGGCCGCGCCCACGCGATGCCGCCATCACCGACCTGCACGACGAGGGCGAGCACGTCATCGGGCGGCGCCTCCGCGAGCTCGACGGTGTACTGCGACGTCGGCTCCCACCGCTGCTGCTGCCGGGTCGCCGCGGGCGCGAGCGTCGAGTGCACCGCCTTGACCTTCGGTGCGGCGTGCTTCGGCACGACGCCGGACTGCGTCAGCTTCAGCAGGGCCTTGCCGCCGCCCGTGGCGAATTCGATCGCGCGGTTCGCCTGCGGCTTCGCGACGATCACCGTCAGCGCCGGCGCGATGTAGTCGCGCCGCAGCTCGATGTTCGTGCCGCCGGCGACCAGCTGTGCGCCGGGCCCGCCCTCGTCGCCGCCGTCGAAGCCGTTGACGGTGGTGATCACCACGCCGCCGCCGCTCGGGATGACCGCGCCGTCGGGGGTGATCGCCCGATCGGTGAGGTGCGGGCGCGCGCACGGAAACGCGCTGTCTGCGGCGAGCGCGACCAGCAGGACCGCGGCACCGAGGCGCATCACTCCCTCTCCGCCTCGGTCTTGCCCGACACGGTGACCGGCTTCGACACCGGCGACGTGCGCCCGCTCGCGTCGACCCAGAACAGCGTGACCCGGTCGCCCGGCTTGCTCTCGACGGTGTCGTTCGGAACGACGCCGCAGCGCGGGTGCGCGTAGACGGTGATCTCCTTCTCGCCGGCCGTCACCACACCGAACGAGCGCGGCTTGCCCTTCGCATCCGCGAGCACCAGCGCGACCACGCCCTCGGGCGGAGCTCCGTCGAGCGCCACGCGCGTGTACGCGCTCGCGCGGCGACCCAGCCGCTTCTCGTGGCGCACGCCCTTCACCTTCGGCGCGAGGAGCTGCACGGGCTGCGTCCGGATCGTGGTGACCTTCGCGATCACCTTCGTGCCGTCGAGCAGCGTGGCGTCGCCGGCCGCGGCGGGCAGGCGATACACGGCGAGGCCCGGCGCGAGCACGTCGATCTTCGGCGTGCTGGTCACGCCGCCGACCTCGAGCTTCCACGTCGGCTGCACGGCATCGCCCTCGTCGGCGACGTCATATGGGACCGACTCGGCGGCCACCACGATGCCGCCGCCGATGCTCGCCTGCGTCGTGAGCACGTCGGGCCGGAGGTGGCTCATCGCGCACTTGGCGTCGGCCTCGTACGGGACGAGCGGGCCGATCAGCGCGAGGCTGGTGAGCAAGGCGGTGCGACGAATCATCCCGGATCCAACGTACCGCGCCGCCCCCCGGTCTAGGGTGGTCAGTAGCTCGACTCGGTCTCGGTGCGCACCGGAAGTACCGAGATCGGGTGCCGATTCTCGGCGACCCGCTTCCCCGTCACGTCGAAGTCGACCTCGTAGGCGAGCTCGGCGGCATAGGTCCGGAGCTCGGTGTGACGCTTCTTCGAGCCGGATTGCGCCGGCAACGGCTTGCGCAGCTCGCGCGTGAACCGGCCATAGAACACGATGCGCAGGGTCTTGGATTCGGGCTGCCACGTCGTGAAGTACGTGCCGCCGAGGTGCTCGGTGCGCGACTTGTAGTCCGCGATCTTCGCGCCGAGGTCGGTGCGGACCGCCGCGGCGGTCGCCTTCCGGATCTGCTCGCGCCACTCGCTGCCGCGGCGCTCCGATGCGAAGCGCTCGAGCGTGGCGTGGAGCAGGCGCGAGACGTCGAGCGGGTACGCCTTCGTGCGATCGAGGACCTCGAGGTTGTCGGCGTGGAAGCCGAACTCCTTCGCACCCGATCCGCGGCCGCCGTTGACGCGGAGCTTCACGAGGTGCGCGTCGGCGACGAGCTTGTACGCCTTGCCGCGCGACAGCGGCACCTCGCTGGTCTTCATGATCACGTTCTGCCCGGCGCCGTCGAGCATGATCGTGTCCTCGCCCGTCGGGGAGGGGAACTGCGCCTGGCGGAGCCGGTTGTTCCCGACGCCGAGCTTGTAGACCGGCTCGGTCGCCCGATCCATGACGAGCTCGTAGATGCCGTCGGCGCCGAGCGCGCTCTGCACCCGCCCCGAGTACGCGACGAGCACGCCGATCACCTCGCCGTCGATGCAGCCGCGCAACGTCGGCATCACCTTGGCGAACAGCGGCCACCGCGCGTCATCGGCGGTCGGCGTCGCGGTCGTCTCGGGCTCGGCCGGGCAGCGAAACACCTCGTCGTCTGCGCGAGCGGCGCCGGCCAGCGCCATCACGAGCAGCAGCGTGCGGAGAGACATCTCACCCACGGTACCAGGGCCGGCGCTCCCGGGTGAGGTACGGGCGGGTCAGGGCGGGCAGCCGGGCGCGCCGGTGGGCTGCCCGTTTTGCGTACAGGGTGCGCACTTGTAGTTCGCCTGGCAGTTGCCGCGGGCGAGGGCGACGCCCTGGATGCCGAAGTCGAGGCAGTCCGAGAGGCAGACGCCGGTGTAGTTGCCGAGGATGAAGCTGTTCGCGTTGCAGGCCGGGAACGGGCCGTCGGCGAGGATCTCGTTCGGCACGCACAGGTCGGCGGCGCCGCACGTGTCTTGCTCGAGCTGATCCTCCTGGTCATCCGGCACCGCGGTCGCGGGCACGCACTTCGCGCGCGCCGAGCAGCAGCTCGCGAACGTCTTCGGCGGCTGCGTCGGGCCGGTATCGCACGACAGGTTGCAGGCCCCGGTCGAGGTGCCGTCGATCGGGTTGAAGCACGGCGTACAGAGCTCGCTCGCGGCGCACGACGCCTGCGGCAACAGGTCGGCCTGCTTCGCGACATCGGGCAGCACCTTCGAGAGGCACCGGCCCTCGGCGCCGGCGACGCTCGTGCACGTCGCGGCCGTGAACTTGCCGCCGGTCTTGATGAACGAGTCGGGCACGCACAGCTTCGTCTGATCGGTGCACTTGCCGAGGCGCGCCGCCTGCGCCGGATCGGTGATCAGCGCCGCATCGAGGCAGTGCGCGTCGGCACCGCACGACGTGAGCGCGCTCGGATCGATCACCGGCGCGCAGCTCGCCTCGTAGTTGCACGTGCTCGGGTCATCGCACGCGGCGCTCGGCGGCGGGGTGTTGTCGGGACCGTCCTCGCCCACGCACTGCGCGAGCGTCAGCAGCTCGCACGCGCCGGTCGGCTTGTTGTCGAGTGGGCTGATGCACGGGACGCACAGCTCGTCGGCGCCGGTGCACGTGTCGGCGCGGAGCAGGCCGGCGTTCATGGCCACCTGCGGGATGCAGCGCGACAGGCACACGCCGTCGCCGCCGAACGCGGTGCACGTCTTCGGCGGCTCGGAGGCGCCGGTCTTGAGGAAGCTGTCGGGGATGCACGAGCTGCCCGAGTCGCACGCCTCGACGAAGCCCTTCAGCTCGGCGGGCAGCTTGTCGTTGGAGAGGCAGTGCGCCTGGCCCTGCTCGGCGGCGCAGCACGCGGGCATCGCGGTCAGCGCCGAGCCGGTGATCGGCGGGCCGAGCGGACCCTCGCAGGTCTGGCCACCGGGGCCGCCGCTGCCGATCTCGCCCATCTCGCAGCCGGCCACGACGAGGAGTCCCACGAGCCAGGTGACGCGCATGGCCCGCGGCGAGTTTCACGATCCGTTCCAGTGCGTTGCGTGCGTTTTCCGCACGCAACCCCGCGTTCGTGCGCAATCTGCGCGGGGCTTTACTTGGAAGGTCGGGTGGGAGCGACCTCCCAGCACCAGTCGATCACGGCGGCGGCGGCCTTCGGCCTGGCGAGCGCCTTCATCGCCGCGCTCATCTCGGCCCGCCTGTTCGAATCTCCGACGAGCGGCCGCAGCGCATCGAGCAGCTTCTCGGCCGTGAGCTCCTTCTGCTCGAACATCAGCGCCGCGCCGGCGGTGGTCATCTCGCGCGCGTTGATCACCTGGTGGTTGTCGGCGGCGAACGGGTACGGGATGAAGATCGCCGGTTTCCCGGCGATCGCGAGCTCGGCGACCGTCGTCGCGCCGGCGCGGCCGATCACCAGGTCGGCGGCGAGGTACGTCTGCGCCATGTCCTTGATGAACGCGCGGCAGTCGGCTTCGACGCCGGCGGCGGCATAGCGCTGCTTCGTCGCGTCGAGGTCTTTCTCCCCGGTCTGGTGCGTGATGCGGATCGGGGTCTCCCGGGAGAGCTGGATCAGCGCGTTCGCCGCCAGCTCGTTGACCGCGACCGCGCCGAGCGAGCCGCCCGACACGAGCACGTGGACCTGCTCGCCCGCCGGTGGCGCGGCGGCGAGCAGCTTCTGCACCAGCTCGCGGCGAACCGGGTTCCCGGTCAGGTGGGTCTTCTTCGGCTTGAAGAACCGGCGGCTCTCCTCGAACGACAGGAACACCGCGCGCACGAGGCGACCGAGGATCTTGTTGGTGAGGCCCGGGATCGAGTTCTGCTCGCAGATCGCCGTCGGGATCCCGCGCAGCTTCGCCATCAGCACGACCGGGCCCGACGCGTAGCCGCCGACGCCGACCACCGCATCGGGCCTGAACTCCTTCAGGACCTTCCGCGCCTGCCACAGCGCGCGCGGCAGGCGGAACAGGCCGCGGATCGCGCCGAGCACGCCGACGGTCTTCAGGCCCGAGACCTCGATCAGCGACAGGTCCCAGCCGAGCTCGGGCAGCACGCGCGCCTCGATGCCGCGCTTGGTGCCGACGAACCGGATCGCCGCGCCGGGCTCGCGGGCGCGCAGCTCCTCGGCGACGGCGACCCCGGGGAACAGGTGTCCGCCGGTGCCACCGCCGGCGATCAGGAGGCGCATGCGGGCACGCCGGGCCGGCTCTTGAGGACGCGGACGCGCACGCGTTTACGACGCGCCTGCTCGCGCGTTTGTTCCCCCGACGAGGTGGGCCGGCGATCCGGCCGTCGTCCGACGTTCAGGAGGAGCCCGACGAAGAACATCGTGATCACGAGCGAGCTGCCGCCGTAGCTGACGAGCGGCAGCGTGATGCCCTTGTTCGGCACGATCCCGAGGACGACGCCGACGTTGAACAGCACCTGCACGCCGAACATCAGCGTGATGCCGAACGCGAGGTAGCCGCCGAACACGTCGCGCGCGCCGAGGGCCGCGCGGATGCCGCGCCACACCAGGATGGCGAACAGCAGCAGCACGGCGAACACGCCGATGAAGCCGAGCTCCTCGCCGATCGGCGCGAGGATGAAGTCGTTGTGCGCCTCGGGCATGTAGCCGAGCGACTGGTGGCCGTCGCCGAGTCCCGCGCCCCACATGCCGCCCGAGCCCATCGCGAGCCGCGCCTGGAGGAACTGGTACGCTTGGCCGCTCGCGTACGCCTCGGGGTTGAAGAACGCGAGCACGCGCTGGAGCCGCCACGGCGTGCCCACGACGAAGTGGTACGCGATCGGCGCCGCGCCGAGCACCGCGAGCAGGATGTACGAGACGCGGGTGCCGGCCATGAACAGCATGCCGAGCGTGGTCGCGCCGATCACGATCGAGCTCCCGAGGTCGGGCTGCTTGAGCAAGAGGACCATCATCACGCCGCACACCACGAGGTGCGGGACGAACCCGACGGTGAAGGTCTTCACGAGCTCCGCCTTGCGGCCGAGCGAGTACGCGAGGTAGGTGACGAGCCCGAGCTTCGCGATCTCGACGGGCTGGAACGTCAGGGGGCCGAGCGGGATCCAGCGCGACGCGCCGTTGCGCGCCGGCGCGAACAGCGCGAGGCCGAGCAGCGCGAGCGACGCGAGCAGCAGCGGATACGTCCAGCGTCGGAGGTGCCGGTAGTCGACGCGGGCCCCGATCCACATCGCGAACCCGCCGAGCGTCACGAACACGAGCTGCCGCTCGAGGAAGTACATCGCGTCGCTGTGCTGCGTGAGCCCATCGGCCGCGGTCGACGAGTAGATCTCGACGGTGCCGATGCCGAGCAGGCCTAGCACCGCGGCGAGCAGCCACAGATCGTACGCGCGCTCGGGGAGCGCCGCGCTCGGGTGCTGGACCGCGACCGCCTGCGCGGCCGGCGGCAGCGTCGGATCGATCGCGGCCTCGGCCTCGGCGCGCTTCGCCTGGCGGCGCTCGCGGAGCGCGCGGATCGTCCCGCCGATCAGCCGCGCGAGGCGCGACGGCTGCCGATCCGGGGTGGGACGCATCCGGTCATCCTCATCAGGGCCGGATCCGCGCGCCAGTTTTCGGCGTCTACCTTCGATCAGCGCACACGCCACCACGTCTGGCCGTCGTAGCGCGAGCGCGCTTCGCAGCGGTCGGCGACCCTGGTCCACCGGATGCCGACCTTCGAGAGCACGACCTTGTACGTGCCCTCCTTCGTGCCGCCGGCCTCGGCGCACTGACCCTTGTCGGCGGTCATCACCAGCGTGTCGCCGTCGATCTTGTACGTGCCGGTGCCGACCGGCGGGTCGACGTCGAACTGCTCGCGGTTCTTCGCGATGCGATAGCTGCCGTTCGTCTCGAACCGGATCGCGGTCTCGCCGTCGGGCTTGTGGCGCTCGTACACGCCGGCGATCAGGTCGGTGTTCGGCGGCTTCGGCGGCACCGGCGGCTTCGGCGGACAGCCCGCGAGCAGCACCACGGCAGGGAGGGACCAGCGCACGGTCCCAGGATATCACCGGCCTTCGAGCTTCCGCTTTCTCCGGAGATAGGCGAGGACCGCGCAGATCGTCGAGAACGTGAGCGCGCCTTGCGTGAGCTTCTCGGTGCGGATCTCGGTCGTCGCCGGGTTGTCGGTCGCCACGATGATCGCGATCCCACCGCCGACCAGCAGAACCACCATGACCACCCAGGTGATCACGCCGACCTTGAGCGCCGACCAGGGTGGCTTCGCCGTCATTTCTTCTCGAGCGTGTCGAGCTTCCGCTTCTGGACCACGTACGCGATCGCGGCCGCGATCAGACCGAGCGGGCCGAGGCCCTGCCCGAGCTTCTCGCCGCGCTCGAACGGATGGTCGCCGAGGGTGCCCGTGATGCCCATCACCGCGAGCGACACGACCATCCCGATCAGCACGACCGCGCCGAACGTGATCACCGCGACGCGCAGCGGAGAGCGCGGCCCGTCGGTCGGGGGAAGCAGCGGCACGGCGGCATCCTGCCAGAAGATCGGCCGCGATGCCGCCCCGCGTGCGCTGGCGGTCTCGCGCTCGCATGATAAGGTAGCTCCACAACTGAACTGGGTGCGGCAGCGTCTGCCGCAGGGCTTCGGTGCCGATGGGGTCGTCGGCACCACTCCAGAGAGAGCCTGATGTCCCGTTCCGGAAGCTCGCATCCCCCCGAGACCTGGTCGCCCGTCCGTCGCGCGGCGGCGGCGATCACGTCGCCGATCCAGCGGATCCTCGCGATCGAGGCCGCGAGCGGCATCATCCTGCTCGTCGCGACGGCCGTCGCGTTGACGTGGGCCAACCTGTGGCCCGGCTCCTACGCGGAGCTCTGGCACACCCCGATCGGCGGACGCGTCGGTCCGTGGTCGTACGAGCAGCCGCTGCACTTCTGGGTCAACGACGGCCTCATGACGATCTTCTTCTTCGTCGTCGGGCTCGAGATCCGCCGCGAGATCTTCGAGGGCGAGCTGGCGAGCTTCAAGAAGGCCGCGCTGCCGCTGGCAGCCGCCGTCGGCGGGATGGTCGTGCCGGCGGTGATCTTCGCCGTGCTCAACATGGGCCGCGCGGGGACCGCTGGGTGGGCCGTCCCGATGGCGACGGACATCGCGTTCGCGGTGGGCGTGCTGACGCTGCTCGGGTCGCGGGTGTCTCCCCCGCTCCGCGTGCTGCTGCTCGCGCTGGCCGTGATCGACGACATCGGCGCGATCGTCGTGATCGCCCTGTTCTACAGCTCGGGGATCTCGGTCGAGGGGTTCGTGATCGTCGGGGTCGGCATCGGCGCGGTCCTCGTGATGCGCGCCGCGGGCGTGCGCTCGCCCGTGCTGTACCTGGCGCCGGGCGTGGTGGTGTGGGCAGGGTTCCTGGTCACCGGGATCCATCCCACGATCGGCGGCGTGTTGCTCGGGCTGCTCACGCCGGTGCTCCCGTGGTTCGGACCGTCTGGCTTCGCGACCACGACGCAGGAGCAGCTCGAGCGCCTGCCGGCGAACGATCGCGCGGCCCTGCTGTCGAGCCTCGACGTGATCAACCAGGCGCGACGCGAGGCCGTCTCTCCGACGGAGCGCTTGATTCACGCGCTTCACCCGTGGGTCGCCTTTGTCGTCATGCCGATCTTCGCGCTCGCGAACGCGGGCGTCGTGCTCGGCGGCGCGGACTTCTCCGGCGACTATCTCTGGCTGTTCGTCGGCGTGGTCGCGGGCCTCGCCCTGGGCAAGCCGCTCGGGATCACCGTCGCATCGCTCGCGGCGAGCCGCCTCGGCATCGCGGCTCGCTCGGAGGACATGACACGACGCGGGATCCTCCTGGTCGGCCTGGTCGGAGGCATCGGCTTCACGATGTCCCTGTTCATCGCCCAGCTGGCGTTCCCGCCGGGGCCCCTGCTCGATACCGCGAAGCTCGCGATCCTCGTCGGATCGGGCGTCGCGATCCTCGTCGGGCTCGGGTTCGGCCTCGCGACGGCCCGGCCGAAGCCGGACTGAGCTACGCGTCGAGGCGCTTCGCGCCGACGGCGGAGACCGCCTCGCGGAACACCCGGCCGCGGTGGCCGAAGTTCTGGAACATGTCGTAGCTCGCGCACGCGGGTGACAGCACGACGGCGTCGCCCGCACCGCACAGCTCGGTCGCGCGCCGCACGGCCTCGTGCATGTCGGTCGCGTCGATCACCGGGTACGTCGCGCCGTGCACCGCGGCGGCGGAGCGGATCAGCGGCGCGGCCTTGCCGATCAGCACGATGCCCTTGCACACGCCGTCGAGCGCCTCGAGCATCGGCTCGTACGAGCCGCCCTTGTCGACGCCGCCGGCGATCAGGACGAGCGGGCGCGGGAAGCCGCGGACGCTCGCGGCGACCGAGGCGACGTTGGTGCCCTTGCTGTCGTCGTAGAAGTAGATGTCGCCCTTGTCGCCCACCAGCTCCATGCGGTGCGGCAGCGGCCGGTACGCGCGCGCGCCCTCGCGGATCGCCTCGACCGTCAGGCCGATGCCGCGCGTGGCGAGGTACGCGCACATCGCGTTCTCCATGTTGTGGTTGCCGACGATGACGAGATCGTCGACGGGGAAGTGCTCCTCGCCCGTCTCGGCCATGCGGAGCACGATGCGCTTGCGATCGGGCGTCAGGAACGCGCCGCGCTCGGTCGACGCGCCGGGGCGCGAGTCGAAGGTGTAGAGCTGTGACGGGATGCCTTTGGCTTCGGCCATCACCCACGGGTCGGCGGCGTTCGCGATCGCGAGATCGTCGGGCCGCTGGAAGTCCCAGATCCGGCCCTTCATCTCGGCGTAGCGCTCCATCGTCGAGAACCGATCGAGGTGGTCCTCCGTGATGTTCGTCAAGACGCCGGTCTTGCCGCGGAAGCTGGTGCAGTTCTCGAGCATGAACGCCGCGACCTCGACGACGATCAGGCCGCCGGGCGCGTTCGCCGGGTGCTCGACCGCGTCGATCATCGGCATGTTGCCGAGGTTGCCGCCGCAGAACGTGGGGCGGCCCGAGGCCTCGCACAGCTTGCCGGTGAGTGCGGTGGTCGTCGACTTGCCGTTCGTGCCGGTGATCGCGAGCACCGTCGCCTCGGGGTGGAGGAAGCGATACGCGAGCTCGATCTCGGCGATCACCGGGATGCCGGCCGCCGCGGCGGCGCGCGTCTCCGCGAGCGACGGGACGCCGGGGGACATCACGACGAGCTCGGCGGCGAGGTAGGTGGACAGATCGTGGCCGCCGAGCGAGAAGCGCACCGGCACGCCGTCGAGCTGCGCGATCTTGTCGCTCAGCTGATCGGCGGGCTTGCCGTCGGTGACGACCACCCGCGCGCCGCGCTTCGCGCAGAACTTCGCGACCGCGATGCCGGTCTGCGCGAGTCCGACGACGACGACCGTCTTTCCGTCGAGGTCCATCATCAGCGCGTCACCTCATCTTGAGCGTGCCGAGCGCGAGCAGCGCGAGCAGCGCGGAGATCAGCCAGAACCGGACGACGATCTTCGGCTCGTCCCATCCCTTCTTCTCGTAGTGGTGGTGGAACGGCGCCATGCGGAACACCCGCTTGCCGACCATCTTCCCGTCGGGGCCAGGCTTCTTCGTCGCCTTGTAGACGCTGGTCTGGATGATGACGGACAGCGCCTCCATCACGAACAGGCCGCCGACGATCAACAGCACGAGCTCGTTCTTCGTCAGCACGGCGAGCATGCCGATCGCGCCGCCGATCCCGAGCGACCCGACGTCGCCCATGAACACCTGCGCGGGGTACGTGTTGTACCAGAGGAAGCCGATGCCGGCGCCGAACAGCGCGGCGGCGAACACGGCGAGCTCCTCGATGCCGGGGATGCGCGCGATGTGCAGGTACTCGGCGAGCGTGACCGCCTCGCCGGTCCCGGCGACGATCGTGGTCGACACGCCGGCGATGTACGCGAACACCATGAACGTGCCGGCGTTCATGATCGACGGGCCGATCGCGAGACCGTCCAGGCCATCGGTGAGGTTGACCGCGTTCGCGGTGCCGACCACGACCAGCGCGCCGAAGATGCAGTACAGCCACGCGGGCAGCGTGAGGTCCTGCGTGTAGAAGTTCGTGAACGGCAGCTGGAGGTGCAGCCGCACGTCGGGGTGCATCACGTCCGTGTAGAACAGGTACGCCATCGCGCCGCCGGCGATCGCGAGCTCGAGCCCGATGCGCAGCCAGCCGCTGATGCCCGCCTTGTTGCGCTTCGCGAGCTTCTGGTAGTCGTCGGCGAAGCCGATCGCGCCGAACGAGATCGTGACGAGCAGCGCGAGCAGCACGAACTCGTTGCGGAGGTCGCACCACAGCAGCGCGGACATCGCGAGACAGAACAGGATGAGCGAGCCGCCCATCGTCGGCGTGCCCGCCTTCTTCTGGTGCGTCTGCGGGCCGTCCTCGCGGATCGTCTCGCCGATCTGGCGCGCCTTGAGGCGCTCGATGAACCACGGCCCGATGATGAACGACAGGATCAGCGCCGTGATCGCGGCGGCGAGCAGGCGCGTCGACGGATAGCGGAAGACGCGCAGCCAGCCGATCTTGTCGCCGAGTGTTCCGTACAGCAGGTGGAACAGCACTTAGGCGGTCGCCTCCTTCAGGGCGTCGAGGACGCGCTCGAGCTTCATGCCGCGCGACGCCTTGAGCAGGATCCAGTCACCGGGCTGCGTCCGGGCGAGCGCCCGGGCGGCGGCCGCCTCCGGATCGGCTGCCGGCTCCGCGGCCGCCCCGGCGGAGTCGACGACGGTCGGCGCGTGCTCGCCGAGCGCGATCACGCCGATCCCGAGCTGCTTCGCCAGGGCGCCCACGTCGGCGTGAGCGCCGCGGGCGTGGGCGCCGAGCTCGAGCATGTCGCCGATCACGGCGAGCGGCGCACGGCCGTGCGCGCGCTCCGCGAGGGCGCGCATCGCGGCCGCCATCGACGCCGGGTTCGCGTTGTAGCAGTCGACGATCACCTTGCGACCCGCGACCTCGACGACCTCGCCGCGCATCGCCGGCGGGCGGGCCCGCTTCAGGCCCTCGAGGATGTCGGCCACCGAGGCGCCGGCGGCGTGGGCGGCGGCGACCGCGGCGCACGCGTCGATCGCGGCGTGGCGGCCGACGAGGCCGAGCTCGAGGTCCGCGCGCGCGCCGAAGATGTCGAGGGTGACGCGGCCGCCGGCATCCAGGGGCGCGTACTCGACGAGGCGGACGTCCGCGTGATCCGCTTCGCCGAAGGTGACGTGGCGCGCATTCGGGCGGTGCGTCCGCGCCCAGCGCTCGAGCCGCAGATCGTCGGCGGGCAGCACGACCGTGCCGCCCTCGCGGAGGCCGAGCCAGATCTCCGCCTTCGCCTGCGCGATCGCGTCCGTCGAGCCGAGCAGCTCGATGTGCGCGGTGCCCGCGTTGACCACGACGGCGACATCGGGCTCCGCCATGTGCGTCAGGTACTCGATCTGTCCGGCGCCGCGCATACCCATCTCGATCACGCCGAACTGGTGAAACAGCCGCAGCGCGAGCAGCGTCTGCGGCACGCCGGTCTCGTTGTTGAGCGAGCCCTCGGCCGCGACGGTGGGCCCGGTGGTGGCGAGCGCGGCGCGCGTCAGCTCCTTCGTCGTGGTCTTGCCGGCGCTGCCGGTGATCGCGACGATCTTGCCGGTCCAGGCCCGGCGGTGCGCGCGCGCGAGCTTGCCGATCGCGACGCGCGTGTCCGCGACGACGATCTGCGGCACGCG
>JAEUJX010000503.1 GCA_016794545.1 Myxococcales bacterium | reverse complement strand
CGCCGTGTCCCACAGCCGCAGGCTGCCGGTGGACGTCCCGGCCGCGAACAACCGACCACGCGGGTCGAGTGCGGTGGCGGTGTATCCGATGCCCTGCGCCGGTGCCTCGGCCGCGAGCTCGGCGCGCTCGTTCGCGACGCCGACGGGGCGCGCCGTGCCATCGGCGTCGACCGCGACGAACGGCGTGGCCCCATGTTCGGTCGAAGTCGCCTCGCGCAGCTTGACGATCGCGCGGTCGCGCCCGCACTCGACCCCCGCGAGCTCGCCAGCGCGCACCACGACGGGCGCATCCGCACCATCGACGCGGGTGACGAAGGGTCCCTCCGCGGTCGAGGTCTGCACGAACCGGCGCGCTCCGCACACCGCGGTCTCCGCGTCGCCGGTCGCGGCGGGCGCCGGCGCTGGTGTCTCCGGCCTCGTGAGGTCGTACACCGTGGTCACGCCCGCCGAGGTCACCGACAGCTCGCGATCGCTCGTGAAGGTCGCCTCGTCGACGGACGCGGTCCCGCGCGGTGCTGGCCGCGGCGTGCCATCGCGACCGTAGAGGACGAACCCGAAGGCGCCGTGGACCGCGATCAGCGCTCCGTCGGGTGACATCGCGACGCCCTTCGGCCACAGCGGGCCGAGCTTGACGACGTGCGAGCTCGCGCGGGGGACGTCGACGACGCGCATGGCGCCCTCACCGACGACGACGAGCGCCCCGCCGCTCTCGGCGATCGCGAGCGCGAGTGGCTCGACGCGATCGCCGGCGACGGTCGTGCGCGTGTTCGTGGTCACGTCCCACAGGGTGACCGCTCCGTCGTCCGCGACCGTCGCGAGGCGATCGCGCGAGAGCCAGCCGAGGAAGCCGACCGCCCCGCTGCCATTCCAGATCCCGATCGCGGCATCGGCCGCGCGCATCGCCTCGCCGAGCATCAAGCGCAGGGGCTCGCCGTCGCGCCCTCCGCGATACGCCTCCGCCAGATAGACCGCCGCGCGCAGCGGATGCTGGGCGACGAGCTCGCGCCGCCCCTGCTCCTCGAGCGCGGCCAGGTTGCTGTCGCGCGCCTTGTCGCGCTGGTGCACGACCTCGCGCACGGCGATCGCGCCGACGACGCCCGCGCCGACGACCAGCGCCCCGAGCGAGGCGATCGCCGCGCGATGACGCCGCATCCAGCGCCGCGCGAGCTGCCACCGCGTGTAGCGATGCGCCGCGACGAGCTGACCGGTCTGGAACCGCGACAGCTCCTCGGCGAGCTCCTTCGCCGACGGGTAGCGCTCGGCCGGATCCGGCGCCATCGCGTGCGCGACGATCGCGGCGAGCTCGTCGGGCACCTCGGGGACGAAGTCGAGGAGACGCGGCGCCTTCGTGCTCGTGCGGATCGTGGCGAGCAGGTCATCGACCTTCTTGCCGACGTACGGCGGCCGGCCCGCCAGCACGTGAAACATCAGCGCGCCGAGCGCGTAGACGTCCGCGCGGGCATCGACCTCCTCGGCGCGCGCCTGCTCGGGCGCCATGTATGCGGGCGTCCCGACGATGGAGCCGTGGACGGTCAGGTCGGCGGGGCCGGCGCTGGTCGGTTCGTCTTCGTCGTCGGGCCCGCTGTCGAGCTCCTTCGCGAGTCCCCAGTCGATCACGACGGTCTCGCCGTAGTCGCCGATCAGCACGTTCGCGGGCTTCAGGTCGCGATGAACGACGCCCTGCCCGTGCGCGTACGCGATCGCCTCGGCGAGCTGGACGAGGTGCGGGACCAGCCGCAACCGGTCGTCGAGTGTCGGGCGCTCGTCGACCACCTTCTCGAGCGAGCGCCCGGCGATCAGCTTCATCGCGTAGAACGGCTCTCCGTCGGGCCACCGCCCCGCCTCGTAGACGGGCACGATCGCCGGGTGCTGCAGCCGCGCGGTGATCCGGACCTCGCGCGCGAACCGCCGCGCGAGCCCCGCGTTGCTCGTGATCAGCTCCTTGATCGCGACGCGTCGCCCGAGCCGCGCATCATCCGCCACCAGGATCCGGCCCATGCCGCCGCGCGCGAGCTCCCGGCGCACGGCATACGTCTCGCGCGGGATCTCCGGCAAGTCGGACGGAGCCTGCGGCGACGGCACGGGCAGTGATCCCCGCCCGCCCGACGCCTCCGGTGTGACGGTCTCGCTGATGCCGATCGCGCTCTCGCTGACGCCGGCTGCGGTGTCGCTGACGCCGAGCGCGCCGTCGGAGTCGATGGTGTCTCCGAGCGCGACCTCGTCCGTGCTGTCCCCTCGCCGCGACACGACCGCCAGTATAATCGCTCGGTCGCCGTCCCATCGCTCACGCCGCGAGCTTTCCCATCCCTTCGTACTCGACGCGCGCTGCCCGCTCGAGGCGTGCATGCGTGATCACCTCGCCGCGGTCGGCCGCGACGAACGCCGCGCGCAGCGCCGCGTTCTTGATGTAGCCGCCGCTCATCGCGAACGTGCGTCCCAGGTCCTCGAACCGGATGTCGGCCGCGACCGGCGCGCTCGCCGGCATCATCGCCCGCCACAGCCTGGCTCGCTCCTCGGCATCCGGCAGCTCGAAGCGCAGGTGCAAGCCCAGCCGCCGCTGGAACGCCGGATCGATGTTGCTCTCGTGGTTGCTGGTCAGGAGACACACGCCCGTGAACGACTCGAGCCGCTGCAGGAGGTAGTTCGTCTCGAGGTTGGCGTAGCGGTCGTTGCTCGACTTCACCTCGGTCCGCTTGCCGAACAGCGAGTCCGCTTCGTCGAACAGCAGGATCGCGTGGCCCGCCTCCGCCGCGTCGAACAGTCCGGCGAGGTTCTTCTCGGTCTCGCCGATCCACTTCGACACGACCTTCGAGACGTCCACCTGATACAGCTCGAGGCCGAGCTCGCGCGCGATCAGCCCCGCCACCATCGTCTTGCCGGTGCCCGGCGGCCCCGAGAACAGTGCGCTGACGCCGAGCCCCTTGCCGACCTTCGGGCCGAAGCCCCACGTCTCGTAGACCGTGTGCCGACCGCGCACGCGCGCCATCAGCTCGACGATCTGCTCGACCTGCTCCTCCGGCAGCACGGCATCGTCCCAGGTCTGGGTCACCGTCACGCGCCGCGCCCACGCGCCGATGCGGTCGTCGAGCACCGCGCGGATCCCCGCATAGACATCCTGGATGTCCATGTCACGCCCCGCCGCGCGGGCCCTCGCCGCGCCCGCCGCACGGACGATCAGCGCGGGTGCGAGCGGATGGCTCCGCGCGAGCCGGTCGGCGTCCTCGGCCGTGCCCTGCCCGAGCGCCTCGTGCCAGAGCGTCGCGCGCTGCGCGTGCGCCGGCTGCCCCATCTCGACGACGACCACCGGACGGTCCCACTCGACCCGCGGTCGCTGCACGCCGCACGTGACGAGGATGCTGCCCTCGATCAGCGGCGCGAAGTCGTTCGCGACGATCGCGAGCCGTTCGCCCTCGAGGACATCGAGGTTGCAGAGCAGCGGCACCGCGCCGG
>JAEUJX010000045.1 GCA_016794545.1 Myxococcales bacterium | reverse complement strand
GACGCCCCTCGCCTTCGCGGCGGCGCGCCACCGCTTCACGGCGTTCGTCGCGTGATCGAGATCGCCGTGCAGCACGACGAGCAGCGGCGCGGGACCGTCGAGCTTCGGAGGGATATCGAGCGTGCACTTCGCGCATGGCGCGTCGGCGTGCGCGAGCGACCTCGCGAGCACGAGCAGGAACAGCGCGGCACGCACGCATCGATGATGCGCGGCGCAGCGCGGGCGCGCCACCTAGTCCCAGCCGTGCGCTCGGGGGTCGTCGGCGGTGAACCGGCAACCGAGCTCGGAGGGTGTCGGCACGGTGCCCTTTCCGAGGAGGTCGAGCGTTGCGCCATCGCGAAGCGTGAGGTTGAACACGACCGCCGTGCCGCGGCGCGCCGTGACCGAGAGCTCGATCACCTGACGGTCGAGCAGGTGGAGCAGCGAGTGCGTGTCACCGATGTCCGCCTCGAGCACCTCGTCGTCGCCGCCGGTTGTCTCGAGGAAGTCGACGGTCCAGCGCAGCGCTGCTTCGGCGTCGACGCGCGCCAGCCACCCGAGCACGTGGGCGAGGTTGTCCTGCGGATCGCCGATCAGCGTCAGCACGTATGGCGTCGCGATCGTCGCGCGAGGCTCGTCAGCGTCGGACATCGCGTCGAGCATGCCCCAGGACGGGCTCGGCTCGAAACGGATGCCACCGAACGGCAGCGCACGGATCGCGTCGGCGATCGAGACCTGCGCGGCCCACGTGGCCCGCGCAGCCGATGAGCGAACGAGCGCTCGCGGCTCAGCTCGCGAAACCCGATCACCGCCGCATCGCCTCGTCGATCACGTCGGAGATCGCGCCGTCGCGGCCCACGTGGCCCCGGCAGCGAATGCGCGTAGCCATGGGCGGCTCGGCGCGAATCATGTCGGCGAGAGCGGCACGGTCCACGTGGCCCGCGCCGCCGCTCAGCTCGAACGACCGGGATGGCACCGCCGCAGCGCCTCGCGGATCACGTCGGCGATCGGCGCACCGCGGGCCACGTGGCCCAGTGCCTCGTCGACCGCCGACGTCGCGACCGCGCGCCTCCAGCCGAGACCGCACAGCGCCTCGATCGCCTGCGCGCGTTCGGGGGCCTCGCACATCGGCGCGCTCGCGCTCGGCCGGCGGTGCGGTGTGGCCGGCGCCGGCTCGGGCATCGGGCGCACGTTGCGCTCGGTCACGAGCCGGTCCGGCGCCGTGCCGCTGATCGTGATCTTGCCGGCGTGATGTGCCGCGTGGCACGCGGAGCAACGCAGCGTCAGGTTCGACGGCTCGTGCGAGCCGCCGTCCTCGCGCGCGATGATGTGATGGATCTCGAGGCCGCGCGCCGAGCGGCAGCCCGGGGTCTGGCAGCGGCCGTGATCGCGGGCCCACACGAACCGCGCGACGCTCGGTGGAATGTCCTGGTGCGCGCGGTCGGGACGGTCGCCGTCGAGCGACCCGATGTGCTGCGCGTCGCAGCGGGCGCGAGCGAGCGTCGCGGCGTCGACGGGGATGCGCGCGCCGGCGCCGGTCTGGGCGGCGCGATCGCATTGCGGACACACCGCGAGCGCGATCTGGAACTTCGCGCGCCCGTCGGTGGTGGTCGCGCTTCCCCCGTCCCGCGCGCGCTCGCACAGCGCGGCGACGAGCTGGTCGTCGTCGAGGCGCGTCGGGTGCTGCTCGTCGAGGTAAAGGCGGGTCTCGCGCAGCAGCGCATAGGTCGCGGCGCTGACCTCGAAACGCACGACGTGCGTGACGGCCTCGGGGTCCGGCGGATCCTCGGGCAGGTCGCCGGGGCGCCGTCCGGACACGAGGTCCTCGATCTCGCGCGAGCTCTTGTTCCGCGCGGCTTCGCACCACGCGCGCTCGGTCGACGCGGTCGCGACGCGCTCGCGCACCGCGCAGAACGTCAGCTCGTCTGCCGCCAGCGCCGCCGACAGCTCGGGCAGGTCCGCGAGCGCGCGCGCGACGCGAAGGCGCTTCCGCGCGGTGTCGAGGTTCTGGCACAGCACGCGGTTCATGTAGTCGAGCATCGAGACCATGCCGAGCGGGCGCCAGATCTGGACGCGCTCGGCCTCGCGCAGCCAGTACATCTCGTGCGCGTCGAGCGCACCGCGCTTCTTCTTGTTGGAGCGGAGCTGCTCGTCGATCTCGATCCACTCCGTCGATCCGGCGGGCCACGCGGCCCGCGCAACGCTCACCATCGCCATGACACGATCCTTTCGCCGGTCTCGCAGCGTCGCTTCTAGCACGCGCGTTTTCATGCTCACCCGCTGCTCCGTGAGCGAGGAACGCGCGATTTCTCGTCGAGAATCGGATCACGTCCCAAAGACAGCGCAGAACGAAAGCCAGCCCGTCACGGCACGAATCTCGCGTTCGATCGCGAACGCACGGCGCGATGACGCGCACGAACCGTCAAGCGAATTCCGCAGCGATGACAAGAAAAGACAATCAGTGCAGCGCGAGCTCCCAGTCTTCGAACGGCGGCTCGATGCGATACGCGCTGTCGACGTAGCTGCGGATGAACTGTGCGGCGCGGTGCTCCGCGTGTTTCGCATCGAGCACGCGGCCGTCGGCGTCGAGCTCGAGGACGTTCGCGAAGATCGCGTACGTCTGTTCGAGCGCGCTCGGCTCCTCGAAGATGCAGCTGTAGTCGACGCCGTCGAGCAGCGGCAGGCCGACGGTGCGGTTCGCGAGCCAGAACGAGAACAGGCGGATCGCGCCGCTGGTGGAGTGGCTCAGCCGTGGCATGGGGTGGAGCGTACGTGGTTCCTCGCGTGCGCCGCCGACGAGAACACGAGCCGCCTACGACCACCGGCCCCGGATCTTCATCTTCCTTTTTCTTCGCACGTGTTCCAGACGGAACGTGGCCCACCGCGCCGATCGCGAACGTCGCCGGGCCACCGTCACGCACTCGAGCCTCGCGGCTACGTGGGCCACGTGGCCCACGCCCACCGCGCGAATCGCGAATGTCGCCCGCCCACCGTTACATACTCGAACTTCGCGGCTACCCACGTGGCCCACGTGGCCCACGTGGCCCATCGCACGATCGCGAACGTCGCCGGCACCACCGTCACACACTCGAACCTCGCGGACTACGTGGCTCGCGTCGCTCGGAGGAGAGCGGCCCGGCTGCTCGCGGCCTCAGCGCGTCGCGATGACGTCGCCGGGCGTGTGGCGCTCCATCCAGTCGAGGATCTCGTCGGCCTTGCCGCGATCGAGCGCCTTCGCTTCCGCGCCATGACCCGCACCGGGCAGGAGATCCCACGCGAGCGGCTGGTCGCACTTCGCGAGGTAGTCCTTGAGCCGCACCGCCGCGGGATGCGCGGGGTTGCCGTCGCCGACCAGGAAGTACGAGGGCAGCGTGCCCGCCGGGCAGTCGTCGCGATCGCGCGGGGGCTGGCCGCCGCCGTGGAACACGACGGCGGCGAACAGGCCGGCGATCTTGTCGGCGTGCATGCCGAGGTACGAGGCGCCGCCGGACCACGCGGCGACGTAGCGGCGCACCGGGTCGATCGGAAGCGCGCGCGCGAGCTCGTCGATCTGCGCGGTGATCCACGTCGGCGCGGGGTTCCACTCGTACCACGTGCCGTCGGTGCAGCCCTCGCCGCGCGGACACTCGAGGCCGAGGACGACGTAGCCGCGTGCGGTCGCGGCGTCGCGCCACCACGCGGCGCGCTCGGCGGCGTGCTCCTTGTTGCCGTGGAGCACGACGAGGATCGGCAGATCGCCGGAGGCGGTGGTCGGGACGTCGACCGTGCAGCCGGGGCACGGCGGCGGTGGCGCCGTCAGCGGTGCTTGTGCGGCCGTGTGGGTGACGCGCTCGGCCGCGGCAGGCGACGTGTCGCGGCACGACGAGGCCGCGACGGGGAGCAGAAGACACGCGAGTCGAGGAAGCACGCACAGATGACGCAGCAAGCGATGTGCCGGCGGTCCGCACCGCGAACGAGACGACGGCGTGCGCGCGTGTCGCTGTGCGATCGAAGCTGTGCGCGCGCGCCGCGGTGCGCTGTGGCAAGCGTCATCCGGTAAGCACTTCGATAATGCCGTTTCTCGTCGGAGACGCCATGATCTGAGGACGTATGACGAAGCCGCTGTCCTGTGTGCTGCTGCTCGCCGCGTGCGCGAGTCAGAGCACGCCGCGCACCGCGCGCACGACCGGTGCGATGGCGCCGAGCGCGCAGGCGAGCTCCGAGGTTCGCTTCGCCGCCCGCGAGGTCGCCACCCAGGTGACGTGTCCCGGCGCCGCGCTGCGCGGCGACGGCCAGCTGGTCTGCCCCGACGAGGCGAAGGCGCAGGGCCTCACGATCGTGGATCTCGGCGATCAGTGGACGCCGCGGCTGTTCGCGCCGCAGCCGGACGGCACGGCGCCGAACTTCCGCGCGACGTACCTGGCGATGTCGAACGACAAGGGACTCGACGGCAAGCCGCTGCCGCACGAGGACGAGCTCGCGGAGCTGTACGGCGTGGTGCCGTCGCTCGCGATCGCGCGCGCGCGGCTCGCGGATGACGCGCGGCACGCGTGCCACGCGGCGATCGATCCCGCGCCGATCCTCCAGCTCGACAAGCCGTACGCGCAGGACCACAAGGACCAGATCGCCGCCGCGAGCGCGACGCGCAAGGTGCTCGAGAAGCAGCTCGAGGCGATCCGCGTGAAGCGCGGCGCCGCGGACTTCGCCGCGCTCGCGGACGTGCCGCAGTACGCGCGGTGGAAGAAGGCCGACGACCTCCACAGGGGCCTCGTCGCCGCGCAGCAGCGGCTCGTGTGCGAGAAGTTCCTCGCCGAGAAGGACGCCGACGGCTCGATGACGTGGCGCACCTCGAACGCCGTCGAGCTGTTCCAGCGCAGGAACTTCCTGATGCCGAACGAGCGGCTCGATCCGGAGACGCGCGACGCGATGCAGCTCGACAGCCGCGAGCTCGACTTCCGGCTCGCGCTGCGGATCCTGCGCGAGCGCGTGGTCGATGCGACGGGCCTCATCGAGGACGGCACCGCGGGCGACGGTCCGCAACCGGTGCTCGGCCGGCTGCTCGATCCGGCGCCGATGCGCGCGGCGCGCGGCGTCGAGAAGCCGCTCCCCGATGGCGCGCCCGATCTGATCTCCGCGGCGACCGAGGCGGCCGCCAAGGAGCTCGGCTGGACCGGGCCCGCGGAGCTGAAGGCGTTCTTCGAGCGCCACCCGAACGGCCTCCGCGTCGCGCTCGCGCTGCCGCCGGTGCCCGCGTACCACTCGGCGCACATGGAGCTGTCGACGGTGATCGATCGCGGCGACGTCTGGTACGACGACCGGCCGATCGCGCGGAAGATCAAGCACCGCCCCACGCTGGTGCTGTACGTCACCGACGGCGCCACGAAGCGCCCGCTCGTGCGCTGGCCGACCACGATCGGCGGCTGGTCCGACGTGCGGCTCGAGGGCGGGTTCGTCGTGCAGAAGTGGAAGGAGAGCGACGTGGGGCCGCGCGTGTGGAAGGAGCTCTACGCGGCGCCGACCTGGCTGCCGCCGCCGAGCACGCCGGATCGCGACCTCGTGAAGAACAACTACAACGGCACGTGGTCGCTGAAGACCGACATCATGGGCCCCGGCCCGCACGCCGCGTTCGGCGTCGCGCTGCTCAAGCACCACCGGGTGGTGAAGCTGAAGGACGGCACCGAGCGGTTCGACGACAACGGCATCGGCACGCACGGCTCGGCGAGCGTGACCTCGATCGTGAACGGTACGAGCCACGGCTGCCACCGCCTCTACAACCAGCTCGCGGTGCGGCTCGCCGACTTCCTGCTCGTCCACCGCAACCACGAGGTCAAGGGCGAGACCCCCGAGGTCTATCGCCGCATCGTGCGCCACAAGGGCACGTTCGTCGCGAAGATCAACACCCGCGGCTACCTGTACGAGATGACGCCGCCCGTGCCGGTGGTCGTGAAGGCCGGCAACATCAAGTCGGCTCGGAAGGTTCCCCCTCGCGACTCGGCGCCTGCGCGGCCGGATTGAGCCGCCCCAGCTCGAGGCAGACACTCGACATCTCGCAGGCGTCGCGAAGGCGCGCCGCGACGGCCCGCGGCGACATGTCGACGCCGTGGGGCGTCGCCATCACGTCGAGCGTGAGCGCGGCCCGCAACCGCTCCGCGACGAGGTCACCGCTTCTCACGGTCACCCTCCGCCGCGGTGAGGCTCTGGATGTCGACGAGATCCTGCGGCCTACCCGCCGTGAGCTTGAGGGTGATGAGCCCATCGCGTGACACCACCGTGAGCGTCCGGTCCTCCCAGGTCATGGAGATCCGATCGTTCCAGATGCGGTCGAGCTTGGGATTCAGCCACAGCAGATCGAGCATCAGCGGGCGTCCATCGACGAGCTTGGAGAACCGCTGGACCTCGATGCCGCTGCCCGAAAACTCCATCGGTAGCGCCTCGAACACGTAGCCCAGCGTTCGAACGAGCTCGCGGATCGTCTCGAGGTCTTCCTTCCTGGCGATGAGGTCGATGTCCTTCGTCGCTCGCGGTGCGCCGTGAACGGCGAGCGCGAGGGCGCCGCACAGCGCGTACTCGACGTTCGAGCGATCGAACGCCGATAGCAGCGCGACCAGCTCGTCGTGAACGTCGACCACGGGACGATCATACCGGATGAACCCCGGGCCGTCCGCCGGTGTCTCCGGGCCATGCTCGACCCGCTCGCTCCGTCAGGCCGTGGGCGCGATCGTGATCGCGGCCCGCGGCAGCGGGGCGTCGCCGAGCCGCGCCACGATGAACGCGTAGAGCCCGAGCGCGTCGAACGTGTTGCCCATCGAGAACCGCCAGCCGACCTGCGCGAAGTGGTCGGCCTCGATCTCCGCGAGCGTCTCGCCCCAGTACTGCGAGCTCATCGGCACGATGCCGTCGTTCGCGCCGGACGTGCGCCGCAGGTAGCGCTGTGCGGGCCGGATGACCAGCGGGATGCGGGTCTTCGGGCTCCGGATGCCGCCGACCACGCAGGCGTAGCGCACGCCGGGCACGTCGGTGATCTCCTCGTTGAACTTCGCCATCGCCTGCGTCGACAGCCACTCGACGGCGTCCATCGGGATCCCGACCGCGTGGACGAGCTTGCGCGGCCAGTCGAGCGGGCCGCGCAGCATGAGATCCGCGATCGGCGAGCCGCGGTGGGGGCTGCCGACGGTGACGAGCGAGCGCACGCGCCGGGCGAGGCCGAGCTTCGCGAGCGCGTACCGCGCGTCGAGGCCGCCGAGGCTGTGGGCGATCAGGTCGACGCGCTCGTGGTTCTGCGCCTCGATCGCGGCGACCAGCTTCTCCGCACGCGCGGGGATGCTCGACGCGATCGGCAGGTCGACGGCGTGGGCGTGGCAGCCGAGCGACTGGAGGTGGCGCGCGATCCCGCGGAAGTAGTCGAACCGCGCTCCGGGCACGCCGATCCGGTCGAAGCCGAACAGACCGTGCACGAGGATCACGGGCAGCGGCGCGCCGCGCTCGACCGGCCCCGGGACCGGGACCACGCCCTCCATCGTCGGCGTCGAGTCGCGGCCGGCCTCGATGACGATCGGCTCGCCCTCCTGGGGCGTCGCGCGGCGGCGCACGACCACGAGCGCGGCGACGAACAGCGCGACCACGAGCGCGATGACGACGACGGTCAACAACGGACACAGACTGCCACGGTCACCGCAGCCGTGGTTCGCTGAAGCTCATACGCGGTGTGCCGCCGACGCGCACCGTGCCCCCGCTGCACGCGGCGCGTGCCGAACATCATTCGAGGCACCCGTCGTGCGTGCGAAGGATCTAGTTGGTGATCGCCGCGGGCGACACGCCGGTCCCGAGCATCGGATCGGCGGACCGCACGCGCACATACCCGGCTCCTCCGCCCCCACCGCCCGCGCCTCCGTTCTGCGGTGCCGCGGCGCCTTCTCCGTCGAGCGCCGCGGCCGCCGAGCCCTTGCCGCCGTCGCTGCCGCTCGACGATCCACCCCGGCCGCCCTCCGCCCTCATCGTCGAGAGCGCGCCCGGGCTGCCCGGGTTGCCCGCGTCTCCGTTGCCGGAGCCCTCGCCCGCTCCGCCGCCGTTCGCGGCGAGCGTGCCCGCGCTGCGCACGCGCGGCGCCTCGAGGAAGATCATCCCACCGCTGCCGCCACCGCCGCCGCCCGCATCGCCGAACTGACTGCCTTGCTTCTTCCCGCCGCCGCCACCACCGCCACCCGCGTTGATGCCGGCCATCGCGAGGAGCTCGATCTCGGTCGCGCTCGCGATGTAGATCGCGCCGCCGCCCGGACCGCCGTCACCACCGGGATCGCCGCCGACGCCGCCCTTCGCGCCGGGACAGCCGCCGAGCGGACCCGCCGGCATCGCCGCCAGCTTCGGGCCCGCCGTGCCGCCGGTGCTCCCGTTGCCATCCTTGTTGCCATCACCGCCCGGCGCCCCCGCGCCCTGGAAGCCGCCGCCTCCGCCGCCCGCCGCACCGCCGTTCTCGTCGCTGCCCTTCGTCGGGCCCGGGTTGCACGCGGTCGACGCGCCCGCACCGCCCGCGCTGACATCGATCACCGCGCCCATGAGGAACGTGACCTTGCCCGACGCGATGATCGCGAGCGGTCGCGAGCCGACCGCGCGCAGCTGCGTGTTCGCCGCGAGCGTGAGGATCCCGACGTACCAGGCGCGGACCTCGAGCTGGTTCGTCGTCGTCGCGACGACGGCCGAGGTGATCGGCATCGGCGTGGTCCCCTGCAGCAGCTCGCCGCTGTCGGTGTTCAGCGTCAGCGTGCCCGAGAGCGTCGTGTCGGGGCCGGCCTTCCCGCACGTGTCGAGCTGCGAGCTGAACGAGACGCACGCGTCGACGGGGACGTCGACCGAGCCGTCGCCCGGCTGATCGTCCGCGGCCCCGCTCGGTGCGACCGAGAAGCCACAGCCGGCCCCGAGCAGACCAAGCGCCAGTACCGCGCGCACGGCGGCAATTGTAGTGGATCTACCGGCAGCCCGCCGGGGCGGCGAACGACGGCGTGATCGTGACGACGCCTCGGCGGCTCACGGTCGCACTCGAACCGACACCGACGCCGTCGCGCATCTGCTCGAACGTCGGCCGCGTCACGGGCGGAGCACCAGCTTGCCCTTCACCGCGCGGGCCTCGATCCGCGCGAGCGCGTCCGCGGCCCTGTCGAACGGCAACACCTCGTCGATCGCGGGGCGCAGCTTGCCCTCCGCGACCCAGCGGAAGATCTGCTCCGCGTGCCGGCGGTTCGCGAGCGGATCGCGCATCGCGAACGAGCCCCAGAACACGCCGACGATCTGGCAGCCCTTCAGCAGCACGAGGTTCAGCGGGATCTTCGGGATCTCGCCGGAGGCGAACCCGACGACGAGGAACCGGCCCTGCCACGCGGTGCCGCGCAGCGCGGCCTCGGCGAGGTTGCCGCCGACGGGATCGTAGACGACGTCGACGCCGTTACCCTTGGTCAGCGCCTTCACGCGCTCCTTCAGATCCTCGGACGCGTAGTTGATGGTGTCCGTCGCGCCGTGCTCGCGGCAGAACGCGAGCTTGTCGTCGCTCGACGCCGCGGCGATCACGCGCGCCCCCATCAGCGCACCGAGCTCGACGGCGGCGATGCCCACGCCGCCGGCAGCGCCGAGCACGAGCAGCGTCTCGCCGCTCCGCAGCGCCGCGCGGTCGGAGAGCGCGTGGAGCGTGGTGAGGTACGTGAGCAGCGTCGCAGCGCCGACCTCGAAGCCGACCGCGTCGGGCAGCTTCACGACGCCGGGCTCGAGCGCGACGACCTTCTCGGCGAACGCGCCGTAGAGCAGCGTGGTCGCGACGCGATCGCCGACCGCCACCGACGTGACGCCGCTGCCGACCGCGCTGACGACGCCGGCGCACTCGCCGCCGGGCGAGAACGGTGGCGCGGGCTTGAACTGGTACATCCCCTTGGTCAGCAGGATGTCGGGGAAGTTCACGCCGGCCGCCTTCACGTCGATCACGACCTGACCGGGACCGGCCGTCGGATCGGGGACGTCGGTGTCGAGGCGCAGGGCAGACGGACCGGTGAGCTCGTGGACGCGGACGGCGCGCATGGGCGCGACGGTATCCTAGTCCGCGGGCTTGAACACGAGTCGCAGCGAGAGCGGGAAGCACACCGGCGACGCCTTCTGCTCCGCGTTCAGCCACGGCCGGTAGCGCCAGCTCGACAGCGCACGCGACAGCTCGCCCGCGACGTCGGCGGTCGACTTCACGATCTTCACGCTCGTCACCGAGCCCCGCTCGTCGATGCACATCTTCACGAGCACGGTGCCGTTGGAGTCGCCACCGCTCGCGCGGAGCGTCGGGACCTCGCCCGAGAGCTTCTGCACCGCGGTCGCCGCGACGACGGGCGTGCGCGCCGGCGGCTTCGGCTCCGGCGGCCTCGGCTCGACGACGGGCGGCCTGGGCTCGACGACGGGCGGTGGAGGCGGGGCCTTCGGTTCGATCACCTGCGGCTTCGCCACGGTGACCGGCGTCTCGACCGGCGGAGGCTCGGGCTCGATGCGCCTGGGCTCCTCGCGCCGCGGCTTGTCGCGATCGCGCTCGCGCCTGGGCGCCGGTGCCTCCTTCTTCACGGCTGGCGTCGTCGTCTTGGCCTCGGGCTCGGTCACCGGCTCCGGCTCGGGCTCCTTCGCCGGCTCCGGATCGGGCTCTCGGGCCGCGACCTGCTCCGGCGCGTCGGGCTGCACCTCGAGCGCGACCTTGATGGTCTGCGGCTCGCCGGCCTTCACGGCCACCGAGCTCGCCCAGCCGCGAAAGCCCTCGTTCGCGGCGGACACCGAGTGCACGCCCGCGGCGAGCTCGACGACGACCTTCGGCGCCGCCGGGTACGTCTTGTCGCCGACGGTGAGCGCGGTGCCCGCGGGCTGCAGCTCGAACGTGACCTGCGCCGTCGTGGGCGCCGGCGTCGCCTCGGTCCGGGTGAAGAACAGATACGCGCCGAGCGCCGCGGCGACGAGCGCGAGCGCCGCGATGATCGCGGTCGGCGCCCGCTTCGACGGCGGCGGCGGCGCGGGCGCCGGGCCCGGCGAGATGATCGCCATCGGCACCGACGGCAGCTGCGTGGCCGGGATCGCGACGGTCGGCAGCTCGGCGCGGGTCGACGCCGGCGCCGAGACGACCGGCACCTGCGTGCCCGGCGGCGTCGCCGCGTGAGGCTGGAAGCTGAAGTCGGGCAGCGGCAGCCGCGCGGCGCTCGTCGCGACGTCGTCGCCCCAGATCTCCGCGGCGAGCTGCTGGTCGGCCGTCGAGCGGCGGAGGCGCGTCGGCGTTCGCGTCGGCTTCGCGAACGCGGTCGGCGTCTCGCGCGCGGCGGGCAGCGGCAGCTTGCGGCTCGACGGTGCCGACGAGTTGGCCCACGCGTCGCCCGGCTGCGTGTACTGCGAGCACCACTCGGCGACGGCGCGCGCGCTCGGGTGGATGTTGGCGCGCGCGGCGATGTTGTCGATCGCCGAGCGGAACGCGCTCGCCGACGGCAGGCGCCGATCGGGATCGCGCTCGAGCGCGTTCATGATCACGCGATCGAGATCCGACGGGCAGGCCGGGTTGTGCATCGAGGGCGCGACGATGTCGGCCTCGCGGATGCGGCGCATCGTCTCGAAGTCCGTGCGCGAGCTGAACAGCGGCGACGCGGTGACGAGCTCCCACGCGACGACGCCGACCGAGAAGATGTCGGCGACGGGCGTGAGCTGCATGCCCAGCGCCGCCTCGGGCGACATGTAGCCGAGCTTGCCCTTCACGAGACCGCTCTCGGTGTGCAGGTGCTGGCTCGACGCCTTCGCGATGCCGAAGTCGATCACCTTGAGGTGCCCCGTGTGGGCGACGATCAGGTTCGACGGAGAGATGTCGCGGTGGACGATGTGCAGCGGCTGACCGTGCTCGTCGACGAACGTGTGCGCGTACTCGAGCGCGTCGCACAGCTCGCCGAGGATCGACAGGACGACCGGCAGCGGGATCGACTCGTTCGCGCGGTTCGCATAGCGCAGGAGCTTGCGGACATCGAACCCGCTCACGAGCTCCATCGCGATGTAGTAGACGCCCTGGATCCGGCCGAAGTCGTAGACCTGCGCGATGTTCGGGTGCTGGAGGAGCGACGCGACCTTCGCCTCGCGGATGAACGACTCGACGAACGAGTGATCCTCCGCGAGGTGGCTGAGCATGCGCTTCAGCGCGACGGCGCGCTCGAAGCCCTCGATGCCGTGCTTCTTCGCGCGGTGGACCGTCGCCATCCCGCCGAGCCCGAGGCGTTCGTACAGCTCGTACGGACCGAACGTGTCGGTCGCACGGGTTGGATCAGGCCCAGCCGCCACGGCGCCTCAGAATAGCGTCAGCTCCAGCTTTCCGTAATAAAAACCGCCATTCTGGCCGAACTGGCTGACGTTGCGGCTGTACACGAATCGACCGAAGCTCTTGTTCACGTCCTTCTCCACCGGATCCGGGAACGTGTTCAGCAGGTTGTCCGCACCGACCGAGATCAGGACGTTCTTCGTCACCTGGTATCCGACGTCCACATCGAACAGGACCTTGGCTCCAAACACCTCGTCGGCCGCGGGATCATCGGCACGGTAACGCACGCGACCGTAGTAGTTCGCGCGTACGAGGGCTGACAGACCTTTCAGCGCGTAGCGCAGCCCGGCGGTACCTTTCTGGTGCGGCACGGAGTCCTCGAGGCGATTCGTCGCGAGCCGGCCGAAGAAGAACGTGCGCAGCTGATCCGGATTCGAGCCGAACCGCTGCGCGAGGGACCGCGGGATGTTCACCTGCCTCACGCGCGTGGTCGTGACGTTCGCCGACGCGGTCAACGTGAGGGTGCCGTCGCCGAGCTCGTGCGAGTAGTCGATCACGAAGTCGAGGCCGCGCGTGTCGGTGTCGACCGCGTTCGCGAAGAACTGCGCCTGTGACACGCCGGGGAACGGCCGGAGGATGTCCGCGACGATCGGGTTCGCGTTCGTGAACTGGCTGGTCAGCACGATGCGGTCGCGCAGCTGGATGAAGTACCCGTCGGCGGTGATGAGGAGGTTCTCGCGCGGGCGGAACGCCAGACCGCCCGACAGGTTGATCGAGCGCTCCTCGCGCAGCTTCGGGATCCCGAACGCCTTGGTGACCGGGCTCTCGTTGTTCGATGTCAGCACCTGCGCCGGCTGGAGCACGCCGGTCGCGTCCGGCAGGAACAGCGTCGAGACGTTCGAGAACCACAGCTGCTGCAGCGACGGCGCGCGGAAGCCAGTGCTCGCCGCGGCGCGCAGGGACAGGCCGCCGCCGAGCTTCGCGCGCGACGCGATCTTGCCGATCAGCGAGCGACCGAAGTCGGAGTAGTTCTCGAACCGGCCGCCGAGGTCGAGCGCGATGTCCTTGTTGAGCTCGCTCTCGAGACCGGCGTACACGCCGATCGAGTCGCGCGTGCGATCGACCTCGTTGCTCGGCTGGAACCCGGGGAACACCTGCGCGCCGGGCAGCTTGTTCATCGGGTTCGGCGAGCCGAGCTGATAGCTCGCGAGATCGCCGGCGTGGATCTGGTAGTTCTCGACCCGCAGCTCGCTGCCGAGCACGAGCGAGAGCGCCTTCAGCTCCTTGATGTCGACCTTGTGGAGCAGATCGAGGTTCGCGACGCTCTGAGTCGACGACAAGGTGCCGGCATCGAACGTCGTCGGCGACGCGGTGCCGAGCGACGCGTTGACCGAGTTCTCCACGTCGAACTGGAACGCGCTCCTGCCGTACGTGAGCGATGCGTCGACCTCCCAGCGCCCCTTCTTGCGGAGGCCGATCGTGATCGCCGAGTCGTCGATCGTCGGGTGGATCTCGGGGAGGAAGCCGTTCGGATAGAACTCGCCGACGTTCTGCGTCGTCTGCTTCGGGAACCGGTAGAAGCCCGCGGCCGCGCCGCGGCGGTGCGAGACGTCGCCGAAGCTGTAGAACTGCGCCGTGTCGGAGATCGGCAGCATCAGGTTGTACTCGCCCATCCCGGCGGTCACCGACGCCTCGCCGATCTTCATCTCGAAGTCGGAGCGCGACAGCCCGTTCGCCTGCAGCATCTGATCGTCCATCGCGCGGTCGTCGGTGTAGACCGTGCCGGTGTACGTGCCCGCGCGGTTCGTCGCCTGGCGCTGGAGGAACTCGCCGGTCACGTTCACGAAGCCCTTCTGCCCGACCTTGAAGCCGTAGTTCGCCGAGGTCTTGAGCTGCGCGCCGTCGCGCCGGGCGGTGATGCCGGTCTGGCTCGAGACGTCGACGAGGTCGGTGATGTCCTTCGTGACGATGTTGATCACGCCGGCGATCGCATCGGAGCCGTACTGCGAGGCGGCGCCGTCGCGCAGGATCTCGATGCGCTTGATCGCCCCCGACGGGATCGCGTTGAGGTCGGTGCCGACGGTGCCGCGGCCGAACGTGCCGTTGACGTGCAGGAGCGCGCTCCGGTGACGCCGCTTGCCGTTGATCAGGATCAGCACCTGATCGGGGCCGAGGCCGCGCAGCGCCGCCGGATCGACGTGATCGCTGCCGTCGGCGACGGTCTGCGGCGTCGAGATGAACGACGGCGCGAGCGTATGGAGGATGCGGCCGGTCTCGGTGCGGCCGCTGCGCGCGATCTCCTCGGCGGTCACGACGTCGACCGGCACCGGCGAGTCGACGTTGGTGCGCGGCGTGCGCGAGCCCACGACGACGATCGTCTCGTTCATCAGCGGCAGCGTGGTCAGCGGCACGTCGACCTTCGCCGTCGCTCCGAGCGCGACCGCGACCGTGCGCTCCTCGGTCTTGAAGCCGGCGAACTCGACGCGGAGCTTCACGGTGCCCGGCGGGACCTCGAGCGTGTAGTGGCCCTCGTCATCGGTGATCGCGGACAGCTTCGTCCCGACGACCGTGACCGTCGCGCCGGCGAGCGGGGCGTCGAGATCGGGCGACTCGATCGTGCCGGTGATCGTGCCGGTCGTCGCGGGCGGCGGCTCGGGCGCCGGCTCCGGTTCGACCGGGTCGTCGCCGCCCGCCGGCTCCGCCGGTTGTGCGGCCGCCGGCGGGGCGTGAACGGCGGCCAGCACCAGCACCCAGACCAGTCGAGACACCCGCACCGAGCGAGTATCTCAGATCTCCTACTGGGCCGCGGGGTAGGTGCCCAGGATCCGCAGCTCCGTCGTCAGCGGGCGGATGTCGTCCAGGGCGGCGTGGAACGGCTCGCTCGCGGCGTGTCCGAGCACGTCCATGTAGAACCGGTACGTGAACGGCGCGTCCGGGATCGGGCGCGACTCGAGCTTGGTCAGCGACAGCCCGCGGCCGGCGAGTCGCACGAGCACGTCGCCGAGCGCGCCGGGCCGATCCGCGAGCGACAGGAGCAGCGAGGTCTTCGCCGCGGCGCCCTGGGGCAGGGGCGCCGGCCGCAGCGCGATCTCGACGAACCGCGTCGCATTGCCGGTCGTGGTCTGGATGCCGGTCGCGAGCACGGCGAGGCCGTAGCGCTTGGCCGCCGCCGCGCTCGCGATCGCCGCGACCGTACGGTCGTTGCCCTCGATGACCTTGCGCGCGCTGCCGGCGGTATCGACCTCGGTGCGCGGCCTGAGGTGCGGGTGCTGCTGGAAGAACCCCGCGCACTGCGCGAGCGCCTGCGGATGCGACATCACGGTGCGGAGCTCGTCGATCGTCACGCCGGGCATCGCGAGCAGGCAGTGCTCGATCGCGCTCACCACCTCGCCGGTGATGTGGAGGTGGCCGGCCGCGAGGAGGTCGTAGGTCTCGTTGATGCTCCCGGCGGTGGTGTTCTCGATCGGCAGGAGCGCGAGGTCGGCGGCGCCTTCGAGCACGGCCTGCGCGGCGCCGCGGAACGTGTCGTGCCCGGCGAGCAGCGCGCCGCCTGGACGGCCGGCGTAGCGGCGCTGCGCCGCGAGGTGGCTGTAGCTGCCCTCCACACCCTGATAGGTGATGCGGAGCGGGGCGTCCTCGCGGCTCCGCACGGTCGCCTCCTGGTGCGCGACCGACATGTCCATCACGACGCGGTACATGCGCTCGACCTGGTGCGCGTCGAGGCCGGCGGCGGTGGCCTGCCCGCGCAGCCGCTGCAGCAGCAGCTCCTCGCGCTCCTTGTCGCGAAACGGAGCGGCGCTCGCGAGCTTGGCCGCCGCGACCTCCTCGACGATCTTCAGCCGCTCGGCGAGGAGCGCGATGATCTGGCGGTCGACCGATTCGATGCGGTCGCGCAGGGACGAGAGATCTGGAGCCACCATGACCGCACTGTACTAAGCTATCCCGCGTGAAGGACCGTCGAGACGACGACGTCGAGCTCGTGAAGCAGGCTCCGGGGGAGCTCCAGGACACGCACGAGCCCCCGGTGGTCGCGCGCCTGGTCGTCGAGATCCGCAGCGACGGCACGCGCACCATCGCGCGCGGGGCGCTCGAGGACGTCGCGAACGGTCAGGCCACGAGCATCGAGGCCCGCGGAGACTCGCCGATCCAGCTGGCGCTCAAGCTCGCCCGGGTATTCACGCAGCTCCCGCGCCTCGGCGCACGGTCCGCCGTGCGCGGACTGCTCGGTCGGCGCCGGGATAAGTCCCATAAACCCTAGGCACCCGGAGGGCACGGCGCCTGCACCGTGAGGGCCCATGCAGGACAGCCGCTGGCTGACGCTCAAGGACATCCTGGTCGAGGACGGCTGGGTGTGGCGCGATGACACGCTGGTCTCTCCGAACGAGACGATGTGGTTCACGACCAGCAGTGACGAACCCGACCACGCCCAGTTCCGCAACGCGATGAGCGAGGCGGTCGCGGCCGCGGCGTCCGATGCCTCGCAGCCGGATGCCAGCGTCGACCAGAAGGCGCTGCACCGCGATCTGGTCTCGCTGGTCGCCGCGCTCGACGCGATCCTGGAGAACTGATCACCAGCGGCGGCGCCACAGCACGTCGCCGCCGTAGTAGTTGCGATCGCCGCCGCTGACCTCGAGGACCCAGCTCGGCTTGAAGTGCCACTCGACCGAGGCGTCACCGGTGTTCTCGTCGTAGCGCGCGTCGAGCTTCTGCTCGTACGCGAGGAAGATCTCGTGGGTGAGCCACGTGCCGAACGTGCAGCTCGCGCCGCTCGTGCCCGCGCCCGGATCGCAGCGCAACACGTCGAGCGACACCGGCAGGTACTTCTTGAGCCGCTTGCCGATCTTGCTCGAGGCGAGCGCGGCGCCGAACCCCGCGGCGGCCTCGCGCGTCTGCTTCGTCGGATCGCCGCCTGGCTCGCCGCCGAGGAAGAAGCCGAGCAGCTGTCCCTTCGAGTAGAGGCCCGGATCCGACGTCAGCTCGGGCTCCTTGCCCGACAGCTCGGAGAGCCGGCCCGCGAACCGCACGTACGTCGTGACCTCGGGGAAGTCGTGCGCGAGCTTCAGATCGAGCAGGCCATCGGTGTTCCCGTCGAACACGAGCTGCCCGAGCTCGACGCGATAGCGGTGGCCGAACAGGTCCGTGCTCCCGCGCTCGACGAGCAGCTCGCCGTCGAGACCGAGCGTGTCACCTACGGAGACCGTGACCTTGCCGCCGGCCATCGCATCGACGGCGAACTCGGGGACGGTGATGACGACGGGCTCCACGTCGAGCGCGACGACGAGCCACGGATCCTTCGGCGCCGCGGCCGCCGGCGGGATCTCGGGGATCGGCAGGTCGACGAAGATCAGATCGGCGGGCGCCGCGGCATCGAGCAGCTCGTGCCCGGTCTGCTCGGGGACGAGGACGGACGTCCTCGACAGCGTCGCCGTACCGGTCCACCGGCGTCCCTCGCGCAGCAGCACCGCGTGCAGCGCCGCGTCGATCACCGGCTGGAGCGCGCCGATCGGCGAGACCTTCGCGATCTTCGCGTCGATCGTGGTCTCGGCGCCCGACGACGTGGCGGTGAGGGCGACCGTGCCGGCGCCGAGCCGCGCGTCGAGCTTGCCGGCGAGCGCGCCCGACTCCTCGAGCGTGAGCTTCGCGGTCGCGCGGCGCAGCGTGCCGATGACGGGCGACAGCGGCAAGCGACCATCGGTCAGGTCGATCGACCCGCGCAGCTTCGACCGCTCGAACACGAGGTCGGTCGCGAGCACGCCACCGGCGCCGGCGAGCACACCGGGCAGGAACGGCGCGAGCGGCGCGATGTCGAGCTTCTTCAGCACGGCGGTCGCGTAGAGCGAGGCGACGTCGCCGGGGTGGCCGCGCGCCTCGACGCGCAGCGTGCCCCCACCCTCCTCGTCGCCGGTGACGAGCAGCTGCGCCACCGCGCCGTCCCAGCCGCCCTCGACGCGCAACCTGGTCAGGGCCGGCGGCGCCTTCGCGGTGAACCGGGGCGCGACGCGCACGCTCGCGATGTCGATCGCTCCGCTCGCGGTCGGAGCACCGAGCGTGCCGCCGAGCTCGACGGTGCCCGCGATCGTCCCCGACGTGACGTCGGTACGGCCGAGGATCGCGAGCAGGCGCGGCGCCGCGATCGCGCCGATCGACAGCGTCCCGCCGAGCCGCGCCGCGAGCGCGCCGCGCGGATCGGAGATCCAGCGATCGAGCGGGACGGGCGCCATGGCATCGGGCAGCGAGACGAGCACGGCGCCGCCCGACGCCGCGCTGACCTCCGCACGCGTCCCCTGCGCGTCCGCGGTCGCGGAGAGGTGGACGTCGATGCCGCGGAGGATCGCACCGCCGGTGATGCCGCGGACGTCCGCGGTCGCCGTGACGGACGATGCGCCGGCACCGAGCACGAGCTTCACGTCCGCCGTGCCGCGGAACGGCAGGTCGAGGCCGAACAGCGCGAGCAGCCGCGCGTCGAGCGCGATGCCCTTCGCCTCCGCGCTCGCCGCGTGAACGACGCGCGCGCCGAGCGCACGCCACGCACGCGGATCGAACAGGTGA
>JAEUJX010000421.1 GCA_016794545.1 Myxococcales bacterium | reverse complement strand
TGGCTAGCCACTGATCGGAAATCTCTTCAACGGATTTCTTCGCTCCCGATCCGTCGCGATCGCGATCGCGAGATCGTGATCAGTCCTGCTTTTTCCGATTGACGATCACGCGCGCGAGTCCTATTTTCATTCTTGAGCACCGGCGGTTCGATGCGAGAACCGGGGCAACTCTGTCTCCTACTTCTGCTATCCAGGGATCTGCCTCTGATTCGGGAGTGCACGCCCGCTCGTCGGGAAGCCCGATGAATTATTGTGGAGCCCACCTACGCAATGCGTAGGGGATAGAACGCCTCACGGTCGAACGGTCGTGCTCGTTATGGGCCGCAGCGGACACACCCGCTGCGGCCCTTCTTCTTTCGAGCTACCCTGGAGGCTGCGTGACGCCTGCCGAGGGGGCACTCGACGCCGGCACCGTAGTCGGCGGCAAATACCGCATCGAGTCAATCCTCGGTCGAGGCGGGATGGGGATCGTCTATCGGGCGAGCCACCTCGCCCTCCAGGAGGAGGTCGCCCTCAAGGTCCTGCGGCGCGACGTATCGCTGGACGACGAGACGGTCCTGCGGTTCACCCGCGAGGCGCAGGCCGCGGTGAAGCTCAAGAGCGAGCACGTCACGCGCATCAAGGATGTCGGCGCGTTGGACGACGGCCTGCCGTACATCGTCATGGAGCTCCTCCACGGCGCGGACCTCGGCGCGATGGTCGACATGCACGGCGCGATGGCGGCGCCGGTCGCGGTCGACCTCGTGCTCCAGGCGTGCGACGCGATCGCCGAAGCGCATTCGCTCGGCATCGTGCACCGGGACGTGAAGCCGACGAACCTGTTCGTGTCGTTCCGGCCCGACCAGTCGGCGATCGTCAAGGTGCTCGACTTCGGCATCTCGAAGTCCGCGAACGGGTCGGACCTGTCCCTGACCCAGACACAGTCGATGCTCGGCACGCCCGCGTACATGAGTCCGGAGCAGATGCGCTCGGCGCGCATGGTCGATGCCCGCACGGACATCTGGTCGCTCGGCACCGTGCTCTTCGAGCTGGTCGAGGCCCGGCGGCCGTTCGAGGCCGCGTCGTTCTCCGAGATGTGCGTGATGGTCGCGGTCGATCCGCCGCAGCCGATGCAGCGCGCTCCCGAGCTCGCGATCGTGATCGGGCGCTGCCTCGAGAAGCAGCCGGCGGACCGCTATCCTCACGTGGCCGAGCTGATGCGCGACCTCGCGCCGTTCGCCGCCAGCCCCGACGCCGCGCACCACCAGGTGCGGCGCGCGTACCGGATGCTCGGCCTCCCCGTCCCGCGGCAGCTCGAGTCGAGCCCCGCGCTGCGCGTCGGCCCGGTGCCCGGCCCCACGCCGAACGCCGTGCACGATGCCGGGACCGCCGCGATGGCGCTCGCACACCCGACGCCGCCGCCGATGCTGCGGAGCGACGCGCCCACCGAGATCAGCCCGCCGCCGATCGAGCTCCCGCCGCGCCGCTGGCCGATCATCATCGGCGTGGTCGCCGTCCTCGTCGGGATCGCCGGCGGAGCCTGGTTCGCGACGCGCGGCAAAGACACCGCCACGGCGCACGCGGGATCCGCGAGCGGTGCCAGCGATGCCGGTTCCGCGACCGCGGGGTCCGCGCCGACCGCGCCGGTCACCTCCGCGACCGCGGGCGCTTCGACGACCGCGCCGGCGACCTCCGCGACCGCAGGGTCCGGGACGACGACCACGACGACGACCGCGACCGCGGCCTCCGCGGCGACCGCCGGCTCGGACGCGGGCTCCGCGACCGCCGGTGTGGAGGCGGAGCCCGCGACGAGCGCGGCAGTCGAGGCGCCGCCGGCCGCGAAGCTGCCCGCGAAGCCGGCGGTCCGGCCCGCGATCCGGACCAAGCCGCCGGCGCGCCGGGCCGTCAAGCCCAGGCCCCCGGAGGCGCCGCCGAAACCGCCCGAGAAGCCGAAGTTCGATCCGTTCGCCAACCCGGGGCGCCCGGGCCAGAAGTCGAGCTAAGACTCGGGGCGTGACCGAGCCTGTACCGCGCCAGTCGGCGCTGCGCACCGCCGCGGCGGGCCTGATCGGCAACGTCCTCGAGTGGTTCGACTTCGCCGTCTACGGCTACTTCGCCACCGACATCGGCAGGCAGTTCTTCCCGAAGACGAGCGAGACCGCGCAGTCCCTGCTCGCGCTCGCGGTGTTCGCGCTCGGGTTCGCGGCGCGGCCGATCGGCAGCATCGTGCTCGGCCGCGTCGGCGATCGGATCGGACGGCGCGCGCTGCTGACCGTCTCGATCGCGCTGATGGGCGGCGCGACGCTCGTGATCGGCTGCCTGCCGACGTACGACACGATCGGCGTCGCCGCGCCGATCCTGCTCGTGCTCATGCGCCTCGTGCAGGGCTTCTCGCTCGGCGGGGAGTTCACGGGCTCGATGGTCTACACGACCGAGCTCGCGTCGCCGCTGATGCGCGGGCTCGTCTCGTCGTCGACCGCGGCCGGAACGACGCTGGGCTTCATCCTCGGCTCGGGCGCGGCGTGGGCGATCAGCGCGAACCTGAGCCCCGAGGACGCCGCCTCGTGGGGCTGGCGCATCCCGTTCATCGGCAGCATCTCGTTCTGCATCGCGGGCTACTTCCTGCGCCGCGGCATCCACGAGCCCGAGGCCGGCGAGAAGGCGAAGCTGGACACGACGCCGTGGCTCCAGTCGCTGCTCGCCGACTGGCGCCCGATCGTGCAGACGTTCGGCATCGTCGCGCTCACGAACGCCGCGTACTACGTGGTGTTCACGTTCGTCGTCGATCTCCGCAAGTCGCTCGACCCCGACGCCGGCTCGCTGTTCCTCCGCGCGAACACGATCGTCCTGTTCGTCGTGCTGTTCGCGAAGCCGCTCGGCGGCTGGCTCTCCGACAAGGTCGGCCGGCGCAAGCTGATGATCGCGCTCACGCTCGTCACGATGGCCGCGCTCTACCCGTCGGTGCGGCTCATGGTCTACGGCTCTCCCGACGCGTTCATGGTCGGCCAGATCCTGCTCGCCGTGCCGCTCGGCATGTCGCTCGGCCTCCAGGGCGCGATGGTCGTCGAGATCTTCCCGCTGCGCTCGCGCGTGACGTCGATGAGCATCGCCTACAGCCTGACGCTCGCGATCGCCGGCGGCGCCGCACCGCTGGTCTCGAAGTGGCTGATCGGCGTCACCGGCGAGCCGCTGATCCCGGCGTTCTACGTGATGATCTACGGCGTGATCGGCCTCGCGATCATGCTGCCGATGAAAGAGACCAACGGTCGCCGCCTCGATACATGAGAGCTGTCGCCCTCGTCCTCGCGCTCGTCCTGGCGAGCACGTCGCACACCGCGACCGCCGAGCCCACCGTGTCGACCAGGCGCCGCGCCGCCGCGATCGCGCTCGCGGTGTTCCCCGGCGTGCTCGTGCGCGGCACGGGCAGCTACCTGGTGAAGGACAAGCCGACGGCGAAGCGGCTGCTC
>JAEUJX010000399.1 GCA_016794545.1 Myxococcales bacterium | reverse complement strand
TGCAGCGCCGCGACCAGGCGCGCCTCGTCGAGGAACATCGGCACCAGCGTGTCGTCCGCGAGGTGTCGGGTCCGGAGCGTCTTCAGCACCACGTGCCGCTGGAACCCGCCGGGGCCGCTGACGCGCGCCAGGTACACGCTGGCCATCCCGCCCGATGCGAGGTGGGAGACCAGCTGGTACTTGCCGAGCCGCTCCGCCCGCATGCGCGTCGCACGATCATGTCGGCGGATCCGATCGTCAAGAAACCGGGGCCGATTCCTGCTGCCCACGTTCGGTTGCACCGACGCTCCCGCAAGTAACCGCGCTGACAGAAGATTCGCGGTCGGACCGAAGCCCCGCCGTGATAGCTTCGCGTGAACGTGGATCGAGCCCGGGGATCATGGCTGGTTATCGCTGCGCTCGCAGCCGGTTGTGGAGATCTGCCGACCGAGGTCCATCCGCCGAACCAATCGCTGTCGTTCGGCGAGCTCGTGTACCGCGTCATCCGCGCGAACCTCTCCGCATCGCAGACCTGCGCCCTCGAGTACGTCGGGCAGCTCGAGCCGCATCACGTCGACTTCGTCCGGTCGTTCGACTACATGCTCGACGCGAACATCCAGAACGATCTCCCGGAGCTCGTTGGCAGCACGATCCTGCCGGTCGTCACGAACGGCACGCTGCCCGGGCTCGTCGATCGCGTCGCCGAGGCGCTGCACCTCCTCGTCGACGACGCGGTCGATCCCCAGCGCAAGACGCTGACCGCGATCGTCAACCTGTCGAACGCGCCGACGCTCATCGAGAGCTCGATGATCACCGGCATCGCCGCCGGCGCGCTCGCGGATCCGGACCTCAAGAACGTCCTCCACGCCACGCGCCTGCTCGCCGCCGAGAACGACGGCGTGGACCTCGTGATCAACGACCTGCTGTCGCTCGTCACCCACGCCGAGGCGCCGCCGCCGAACAGCTGTAGCGGCCTCGTCCTCGACGACATCCAGGGCACGCTGCTCCGCACCGACGGCTTCGTCGACGACCCGGCCTACAGCCTCGGCGCGCCCGCCTGGATGGTGCGCCCGGACTCGCACGGCAACCCGAAGGTCCTCGTCGACGCCTCGACCGGCAAGCTCGCGCTGCCGTTCGTCGACGGCGATGGCGACGGCGACGCGGACGTGAACGCGCAGGGCAAGCCGATCGATCAGTTCGGCAACCCGATCGACCTGCCGTTCCTCGGCCGCTCGGGCAAGCGCGACGCGGAGGGCCGCGCGCTCAACGATCACAACGGCCGCCTCTACCAGTACTACGACGTCAAGCGCACCGCGCTGTCGTTCGGGACGCAGATGGGCGCGGACTTCCTCGCCGCCGGCCTGCACCACCACGTGCCCGCGCTCGCCGATGCGCTCCTCGGTCAGCCGGTCACGTGCAACGACGGCACGACGACCTGCCGCGCCTACGCAGCGGCCAACCACCCGCTCGCCGACCTCACGCACCTCGGCATCGAGGTGGTGCGGTTCCCCAAGACCTCGCAGCTGATGAGCGTGCTCCACACGCTGTTCGAGTCGGACGCCGAGAAGTCGGAGGACCTGCTGGTCGCGGCGGGCGACTTCATCGCGGCGACCCAGCAGTCCAGCGTGTCGCTCTCCGACACCGCGATGTACGACGCATTCATCGGCATCGTGCCGCTGATCCGCCAGATCTTCACGACCAGCAACACGTCCGGCAAGTCGACGCCACGGCTGCTCGTCGATCTGATCGCGTCGATGACGCCGGCGGAGAAGGCGCAGATCGAGCAGTCGCTCGCCTGGATGATGGAGTACAAGTCGCTCGACTCGCGGCCCAACCCGAACCCGGTCGGCCCGGCGGTCGACTTCCGGAGGAACCGGTTCTACCAGCAGGGCGGCAGCTGGGTGGACAACCGCAGCGGCCTCGAGCAGGCGATCGAGCTGTTCGGGTACGCGGACTGCGGCTTCATCGGCTGCTCGCGCGGCTCGTTCTCGACCAGCTGTGTCGCGGCCACCGCGCTCGGTGGTGCGTTCGGGAACCCCGACGACGGCACCGTCAGCGAGTGGCTGGTCAGCGCGATGTCGAGCAAGACGCCGCAGACCGTGTCATCGCTGATCACGTTCATCGACTGGCTCAACGGGTTCTCGCTGCCGCTCGTGTGCAACGGCGCGGGCTGCGCGCTCGAGGCGCTCGGCTGCAGCTCGGCGCGCGCCGACGACGCCGCCGCGCACATCCCGGCGCTCAAGTCGCTCGCGAACTCCGGCGGCCTCGACTGGCTGCTGCCGATCGCCCGCGTGTTCAGCCAGCAGCATCAGATGCCGGCGCTGGTCGACATCTTCGCGTACATCGCCGAGGACCTGTGGAAGAGCGGCCAGCACGATGCCCGCGTCGACAACGCGAACAGCTTCGTCCGCCGGCTCGAGGAGCCGCTGCTGTCGACCGCGAAGCAGCACGCCATCGTCAAGCTGCTCGCCGCGTTCGACGTGCTGCACGGCATCACCGTGCCGAATTCGACCGACCGCGCCACGCACCTCCTGGTCGACACGTTCGACTACGCGATCAAGCTCCGCACGGTGAACGGCCGGCTCGGCCCGATCGCGAACAGCGACCTCGCGAGCGAGCTCCTCCGCGTGCTCCGCACGATCAGCGCGCGGGTCGACGCCGCGAACGTCGAGAGCGAGCTCTCGGAGGTCGTCCGCTGGGGCACGCAGTACCTCACGCAGACGGCGACGCTGCCCGGCGGCCGCCGCGTCCTCTTGCACCCGAACATGCGGCTGCTCGCCGCGGTCGGCCTCCAGGCGTTCGCGGACCTCTCCGCGCTGCCGGCGGCCCAGCAGAGCTGCTACGTCGACCACTTCCAGGCGACCAGCGAGCAGTACCTGACCAGTCGCAACTTCGCCACGCTCGTGCGCCTCGCGCGCAAGACGCTCACGTCGCCGAACGCGAAGCCGGTCGAGGACTGGCTCGTCGGCCTGCTCCGCGGCAAGGCCTACGGTCCGATCCTGCAGCTGCTCGCCGCGACGGCGTCGACCGACGTGGCCGGCGAGGACCTCGAGACGCTGGCCGACTGGTTCAGCAAGGTCGCGAAGTCGAACCAGACGACCGCGCTGACCACGCTGAACGCGCTCGACGACATGCTCCAGAGCGACACCAACGGGGCGATGATCCAGATCATGCGGAACCTGGTCGAGCCGGGTCCGGCGGCGAACGGGGAGCCCCCGGTCGCGGTGTTCGGCGCCACGTTCGGGGACGTGGGCAGCATCGACACCGGAAACTCGTGCATGATGAAGCCACTGATGACCGTGCCGGTGCTGGAGCACACGATCGAGAGGCTCACCGAGTTCCTGCTCGACGACACGAACGGCATCACGTCGATCTGGAAGCTCGTCGGCACGCTGCGCCCTCACTGATGCGACATCTCCTCCCGGCTCTCTCGCTGCTGGTGGTACCGGCGGCCGCGCTCGCGAACACCCCCGACGACGTGTTCGGCGTCACGCCGCGCACGATCGCGATGGGCGGCGCGGGCACCGCGCTCGCTGAAGATCACGGCGCGGTTCACTACAACCCGGCCGCGCTCACCGGGTGTCCGTCGAGCCAGGTCGCGCTCGACGTGTCGCGGATCTCGCACCACCTGTCGTTCACCGACGAGAACACCGCGGCGCCCGAACCGCTCGTGCCCCGGCGCGCGCGCGACCAGACGCGCTTCACGCTCGGCACCTGCCTCGCGCTGCCGTTCGATCTGCACTTCGGGTTCATGCTGAACCTCGGCATCCCGGGCGCGATCTCGCTCGACCAGGAGACCGCGAACAAGACGCCGAGCTTCGTGATGTACGGCGAGGCCAACGAGCAGGTCTCGATCGCCCTCGGGCTCGGCTGGAAGGTCACGCCGACGCTGTCGCTCGGTGCCGGGCTCGCCGTGCTGTTCGCGACGAACCTGCCCCTCACCGCCGACTTCCCGATCCTCGAGCCGGATCCGGCGGAGCCAAGCGGCTACCGTCCGGTCGCGTTCGGCCTCGGCGTCAGCATGGACGCGGTGGTCGCGCCCCGGCTCGGCCTTCTGTGGTCGCCCACGCCGAAGCTGAAGCTCGGCGCCGCGTATCGCGGGCCCGTCTATCACGACCTCGACGTCGACGCGCAGATCATCGCGAAGCTGATCGTCGAGATCCCGGTGCCGGTGCACGTCGACTCCCTCGGGTGGTTCTCGCCGCGGCAGCTGTCCGCTGGGTTCTCCGCCGAGCCTGCCGACGGCCTCACCGTCGCCGGCGACGTCACCTACTACCGGTGGGGCGAGCTGCGCACGCAGGAGTCGAGCTACCCGTTCCTCAACATGTACTCGCTCGACCCCGAGGGTGCTTCGGGGGCGCTCGTGTTCCCGCGCCCGATCAACTCCGGGTGGAAGAACAACCTCGCGGTTCGCGCCGGCCTCGAGAAGACGAGCGGATCGATCGCCGTGCGCGGTGGCCTCGGCTACCGGACCGCCGCGGTCAACAGCGCCGAGGACTCCAACGTGAACCTCCTGGATGCGCCAGTCGTAACGGCCAGTGCAGGATTTACCTGGAAGACCGGCGACACCACGAAATCGAAGAGCCCGCGCACCTGGTGGCGCTATACGCTTCCCGACGTGCGCTTCCAGGCGGATCTCTTCGTCCGCATCGATCACCTGATCGAACAGCGCGTCGATCACGATGCCGCATCGGTCACGGCCGAGGTGCCCACCAAGCACTACACGTTCGGCGGCAACGTCCTCCAGTTCGGCGCACAGGCGACGCTCGGATGGTGACGATCGCGAAGCTCGCCTGCGGTGCGGCGGGCGCCGACTCGCTCGCCGCACTGAAGCTGGACGATGGCGCGATCATGCTCGAGCACCGGACGAGGTTCGGTCGCACGAAGCGCTACCCGATCGGCCCCGACGACACGCTGCGCGTCTCCTCGGAGATCTGGGGCCGGCAGAACATGGAGACCGAGCTGACCATCGTCAGCCGCATCGGCTCGTCGATCGAGGTCGCGCACTTCGAGTGCACGGCGTCGCGCGGCGTACACGCGGACGAGGTCGGCGCGTTCGCGATCACCGTCGCCGACGCCAGCGGCTGCGGCGTCAACGTGCTGCCGACGAAGGAGCGCACGTTCGCCGCGCCGGAGTTCGACTCGTTCCCGCCCCGCGCGACACCGACACCGCCACCGGCCGTGCCGTACCGCGATCGGCTGGGCGCCGAGGTGTTCGCCTCGCTGCCCACGCTCGACGCGATCGCCCTGCCCGACGGCACCGTCGTCGTCGAGAGCTCGGCCTACGCGTTCGTGTGGCCGATCAGCGCGGCGAGCACGCTCGTGGTCTGGCCTCACGAAGGCGTCGGCTGCGTCGAGACGACGCTGTCGTGCCTCGAGCAATCGCCCGAGCTCGGCGACTTCGAGTGGAACCACAAGACGAAGACCGGGATCCACCCGGATGAGGTCGGGGCCTTCGCGCGGGCGATCGCCGAGCGCACGGGCTGCGCGATCCACGTCGAGGCCGTGCAGGATCGGCTCTCTCCGACGCCGGTGCGGAGCAAGCCGGCGCCCGCGCCGCCGCCGCGGCCCTCGTACGTGTACTACGTCGATCGCCCGGGCGTGGAGGTGATCGCGAACCTCGACTACCTCAACGCACTGCGCCTCCCGGATGGCACCGTCATCATCGAGCGCCTGCCGAGCGGCATCTTCTGCACGGTGTCGTCGACCGACACGCTGCTGATCTCGCCGTGGGAGCACACGATCGGCACGCCCTCGGTCGAGACCTGGATCATCCGGATCGGCGTCTCCGGCTCGCTCGGCGAGTTCGAGTGGGACCCCGTGACGAAGGCCGGCATCTCGACCGACAACGTCCTCGCGTTCGCGCAGGCGGTCGCGAGCGCGACCGGCTGCAGGGTCAAGAACGAGCCCCGGTGACCATCACCACTTGCCGCGCTGGTAGTCGGCGTATCGCCACGCACGCCCCGTGACGTGATCGACGACGCTGTCGCGCTGCACGGCGATCGTCCGCCGCTTGTCGCCGCGCTGGCCGCTGCCGATCTGTCGCTTCCGCTCGCTCGCGCGCGCCGCACTCGCCTCGCCGGAGCGCAGCTCGAACAGCCGCGCCCGCAGGATCGCGAGCGCCGTCTCGCGGTTGTAGGTCTGCGAGCGCTCGGTCTCGCACCGCACGACGAGCCCGGTCGGCCGGTGCTCGATGCGCACCGCCGAGTCCGTCTTCTGCACGTGCTGGCCGCCGCTGCCGCCCGCGCGACACGTCGTGATGTCGAGGTCGCGTGGGTCGAGCGCGGGCACCTCGAGCGCGCTCGGCTCGCCGAGCACCGCCACGGTCACCGTGCTGGTCTGCACGCGCCCGCGCTTGTCGTTCCTCGGTACGTGCTGCCAGCGATGACCGCCCGCCTCCTCGGCGAACGTCTCGCGCACGCCGCGTCCGCCGACGCGGAGCACGCAGAACCCCGGCCGCTCCTCGACGACCTCGGCGCTAAAGACACCTCCGGCCCGCGAGCTTCAGGTAGATCGCGACCTGCTGGCAGACGAGCGCCTTCGCGTCGTCGCCGCCTTCGGCCGCACGCACTTCGATGATCAGCTTCTCGGACATGACGGTCTCCCTTCGCGGAAGACGGCAGAGTCGAACTGCAACCCCTCGCGGGATCCACTCCGGCTAGCAACCGGCGCCCGCGCCACCGCGAGCTCGTCTTCCAGGCAATCGCTTCCCGATGCGTCGCTAACTGCGACGGCGACTCGGACGGAAGCTGCGGAAGAACGACATGACGCGGACAAGCTACGGATCGAACGCCCATCCGTCAAACGGAATCTCGCAAGCGCCGAAAACTGGCGGCCGCCGCGCGCGGCTCCGTACCATTTCGGCATGGAGCCTCGCCGACGCCACGCCCCGCGGATCCCGACGGAAGGCCTCTGCAGTCTGGCGGCCGGCCGCGTGCTCGTCCCGGCCTCGATGCTCGACGTCTCCTGGCTCGGCCTGCGGCTCGAGCTCCCGTTCGAGCGCACGGCGGCGTCGCGCACGATCCAGCTCGAGATCGAGGTGCCCGGCCTCGACGAGATCATGTGGGCCACGGGCCACGTCACGTTCGCTCGCCTCACGCCGATGGGCGGCGTGCACGCCGACGGTCAGCCGCGCCTGTGGTGCAGCGCGGGCGTGCAGATCGATCTCGCCGCCGCGCGCGACCGCCGCCTCATGCGCGACTTCGTGCTCGACGCGAACACCCGCGCGCTCGCGTCCTAGCGACGGCCTGGCGACGGCCTGGCGGGAGCCTCGCGGCGGCGCCGCCGCGCGAGCACGACGAGCAGACCCGCGGCGCTCAGGGGACCGCCGCTCTCACCACCGGCAGCACAGCCACCGCCATCACCGCCGCTGTTGTTGCCGCCGCCCCCACCGCCGGCATCGTCACCGGGCGTGCCGCCGGACGCGTCGACCGGCACGCCCGCGTCGGGTGCACCGTCGACCATCGGCGCCGGATCGCCGGTCCGCTTGATCGCGCGCACGTCCTCGGTCGGCGCGCCGTCGTTGTGCGCGTACGCCGCGGTCGCGGCCGGCCACACCATGCACGTCGCGCCGTTGCCGCTCGTCGAGCCGTTGACGGTCCAGCCGGCCGGCCACGCCTCGTTCGTCCACGTCAGACCGCCATCCGCGGTGTAGAGGTTGCGGCCCATCGCCCCGGCGCTCGAGCACCCGACGAGGCCGTGCGTCGAGTCGCGAAACGCGACCGACAGCGCCGGGCACGGCAGCGTGTTGCCGACCTGCGCGAACGTCTGGCCGGCGTCACCGGTGCGATACAGCCGGTTCGAGCCGGAGGACGACCCGAGGATGTACGCTTCCGTCGAGCTGACCTTCGACCATGGTCCGTTGAGGTAGCCGTTGCTCACCGGATTCCACGTGAGCCCGCCATCGGTCGTGCGCAGCACGCCGGTGCTCCCGCCCTGCGCGATGCCGACGTTGCCGTCGAACATGATGATGCGGCCGCCGGAGGTGCCCGTGCCGCCTGTCGACACCGGCGTCCAGGAGGTCCCGTTGTTGGTGGTGCGCCAGATCGCGCTCTGGCCCGCGTTGTTGCCGCTCGCGAGCGCGGTCGTCGCGTCGAGCGCCCACACGAACAGCGGCGTCCCGGCCGGGACGTTGGTCGGCGTCCAGCTCGTGCCGCCGTTCGTCGTCGACGCGATCTTCGTGCCGCCGCCGTCCCACGCCATGTAGCCGACGTTCGCGCTCGCGAAGTGCAGCTGTGCCTCGCGGCCGGCCAGGCTCGAGCCGAGCTGCGTCACGGCGCCGCCGCTCCACGTCTGGCCGCCATCGGTCGTCTTGATGAACGCCGGCGTGAAGCCCGTGCCGATCACGGGCGGGCCGAGCGCCGCGATCAGCACGGTGTTCGCGTCGAGCGCCTGCATCTCGTTGCAGCCGCGGTCGTAGCCCGTGACGTTCGGCGCTGGCAGCGTCACCCAGTCCGCGCGCGCCTCGTTGCCCATCACCGCGAGCGCGCCGACCGCACCCGCGAGCACTCCGATCCACTGCGTCATGTCGAGACCTCCCCTTGTGATCGCCCACGGTACCGCACGCGAACCACCATCGGGGCTCCACAGGCCCCGCCTTACCCCAGTGAAACCCCATGCCTTGCAGGTAGTTCGAGCGCTGTCACAAGAACCCGGGTCGCCGCGTTGGTCGCTCAGAAGGAGCCACTCGTCATGCCCACGTTCTTCCAGCGTCTGTTCCCCAGGTCCACCTCGGTCACGGTCTCGTCCAACGATCCTCGGTACGCCCGCGCCATCGCCGGGACCGCGTCGATGGTGCACGACGCTGCCGCGCGCTCGCTCGCGAAGAAGCACGGCCTCGAGATCCTCGATCTCACCTGGGAGGACACGGGGCGCTACAAGGGCTCCTGCGTCGGCCCGAACATCAGCGACATGACGATCCAGGTGCAGCACCAGGGCAAGGTCACGTGCATGCCGGTGATCCGGCACCCGAACTTCAGCGACAAGACGGCCGACATCTCGATCGACGATCTGTTCATCCGCGTCGGCAACGAGACCGGCGGCCCGATGTCGCGCGTCAGCCTGCGCTACTACCTGCGCGAGCTCCGCAAGTTCCTGACCAAGCCGTCGTCGTGGGCCGGCTCGGAGACCTCGCTGCTCGCACCGCGCGAGCAGGAGGTGCTGGTGTCGGCGCAGGCGTGCTTCCTCCCGGTGCCCGCGAGCGGCCAGGCGACGTTCAACCCGGTCCTGTTCAACTACCAGTCGTACAAGGGCGCGCCCGCGGTGCTCGCGATCGTCGTCACGCGCGAGGGCACGAGCGCGACGATCATCGACAACCAGCGCGACGCGTTCGGCGCCGGCGCCGCGTGGGGACAGCGCCTGTTCTTCAACCAGAACGGCGAGCGCGCGAGCTTCACCGGCACGCGCCTGACCGAGTTCGCCGCGGCGGGCGGCGACGCGACCGACAGGGTCGACTCCGTCGACGCCGCGCGCGCCGCGGGGCTCTCGTGCGTGATGCTGATCCAGGTGCCGCTCGTGCAGCCGCAGCTCGCGCGTCGCTCGGCGCCGATGGCGTGCTCCTTCATGGCGCCGCCCGCGCCCGGCGCGGCGAAGGCGCGCGCCGAGGAGTCCGCCGGCCTCGACGACGCGGTGATCGGCCACGGCGAGCTCGAGGGACCGTTCACCGAGATCGACGGCCTCGCGATCAAGCGGGACGCGCGGTTCCCGATCCGCGTGACGCTCCAGTTCTACAAGGCCACCGACACCGGCACGGTCAGCGCCGCCGAGATGAAGACGATGGCGGATCAGATCGCCGCGATCTACAAGGATGCGAAGGCGATCGGCTCGCTCGTCTGCGATCCCGACACCGGCCGCTCGACCGAGTGGGACGACGGCGGCGCCGGCAAGACCGAGCCCGCCGACTGGTGGCAGCGGTTCTGGGAGACGCAGGAGGCCGCGACCGGCAAGACGCGCGAGCAGCTGATGCGCGACCTCGAGCGCGTGCTCGGCCGCCGGCCGTACGAAGCCGAGCTCGAGGAGGCGATCCGCCGCGTGTTCCGCACCAAGGGCTGAGGCCGACGCGCGATATTAGGTCCGCACCAAGGGCTGAGGCCGACGCGCGATATTAGGTCCGACGTAATTGATGCACGTCAAGTGCACGCGGATCTGTCCGGGCCGGACGCGCATCGCGACTCGCGCGCTCACGTTTGTTTGGCGTGCTCGGATGATCGAGAGCCATCGAGGACGGCGTCGACGGCGGCGCAGAGCTTCTCGTGAACGGCGGGGCTGGCCCCGACGATGTAGGCGGTGAACGAGCGGCCGGCGCGCTCGAAGGTACGGGTCGCGCAGCGTGCGCCCGCCTCGTCGGCGATCAACCAGCCGGCGGCGACGTCGTACTCGTTCGCGGTGATGATCGCGCCGGTCGCGCCGGTGCCCGAGACCATCGCGAGGCCGAGTGACGCGCAGCCGGTCGCGCGCGGCGTCGCACCGCCGTCGAGCAGGCGCTGCTGCAGCCCGCCGGCGCGCTCGCCGAAGCCGCGGATCGAGAGCTCGACGAGGTCGAGTGCGGTCGCCTTCGCCGGCGCGCGCAGCCGCGTCTCCTTGCCGTGCCAGTCGATGTGGTACGCGCCGCCGCCGCGCTCGGCCCAGTAGACCTCGCCCTGAGCGGGCAGCGCGACCACCGCGTCGGTGGTGCGCCAGCGATCGCCGTCGCGCTCCTGGCAGCTGATCGAGACGGCGAAGTTGCGGTTGCCGTGGACGAAGTTGCGCGTGCCGTCGATCGCGTCGACGAGCCAGCGGCGGTTCGCGGTCGTCTCGGGCTCGGTCTCCTCGCCGGCGAAGCCGTACTCGGGGTAGTGGGCGCCGAGGATCCGCCGCAGCTCGCGGTGGACGAGCACGTCGATCTCGGTCAGCGGACCCTCGCGATCCGTGACCTCGAGATCGAAGGTGCGGAAGCGCGCGAGGATCTGCGGGCCCACGATGCGCGCGGCCTCCAGCATCGCGGAGATGTGGCCGTAGTGCGCACCGCCGCTGAGCCGCTTGGTGTCGAGCTCCCAGATCGGCTTCAGGACGCGCAGGTCGGAGCGCCGGCAGTAGTCACCGAGCAGCGCGCCGAGGTAGCGCTCGAGCTCGGCGACGAGATCGCCGTACTGCGCGAGCCACTCGGCGGGTCCACCGGGGTGCTCCCAGCTCTTGTTCACGAGCTGCTGGAAGTAGCGCGTCGTGCGGTCCGCGCCCGAGAGGTCCTCGATGCGCAGCTCCTTGGCGACGAGCCGGCGCAGCATCGACTCGCGAGACCGCAGCACGTCGACACACGCGGCGCGGTGCTCCTCCCACATCTCGATCGTGCGCGTCGTATCGAACGCCTCGCACAGGAAGTAGCCCGCGACCAGCCCGACGGAGAGGTTGCGGCCGTACTTCTCGTCGAACATCCAGTCGTAGAACCGGAGGCTCTCGTCGAGCAGCGCCTTGTAGCGGCGCAGCGCGGTGTCGAGCTGGTCCATCGTCATCTGCGCGATCTCGCCGACCGTCGCGTCGGGCACGCGGTCCCGCTCGAACAGGATCGGGATCGAGCGCCCCGCGGCGTCCTTGAGACCGGGACCATGGATGTAGATCGTCGAGCAGATGTCGCCGTTCGTGTGGCCGGTCTCCGCGTTGGTCTCGACGAAGTGCGCGTGCTCGAGGCTCTGCGCGTAGCTCTGTCCCGGAACGAACGTCTGGATGCCCTGCGGCACGAGGTGCGCGCGGCCCACGAACCGCTTGTGCAGCACGCCCGTCGAGTCGCGCTCGTACCCGGTGTACGCGTGCATCGCGCCGTCGTCGGCGTACCGCACCTCGTACAGGTGGTTCGTCAGCTCGCCGGTGATCGGCGCCGATGCCATCTCGAACCGGTGCAGGTGCGCGAGCTCGGTCGCGAGCTCCTGCGGCGAGCGCCAGTAGATGTGCAGTCGCAGCTTCCAGCCGGCGGAGTGCAGCACGAGCTTGTCGAAGCCGATCGGGTGCGGATACGACCGCGCCGCGATCGCCTTCATCAGCACCTCGTCGCGCAGCGTCGACTCGACCAGCGCCTTCGCGAGGCGCTTGTCCGAGAACGCATAGGCGATCTGCCGCAGCTCGCGTACGTCGCCCTGCCGGTGCGCGGCGAAGTAGCTGCCGAGCAGCGCCGCCGCCGCGGGCACGTCGCGCTCGGCGTCGAGTCGCGCGAGTCCGTCGGCGATGCGGCCTTCTGCAGCATGGCCCGCGAAATACGCGCGCACCTGACGCATCCGCTCCGCGTACGGGTTGTAGGCCACTGTCCTCGATTCTATCGTAGGTGCGGTGGTGGATCTCGCCGGCCCGCTCGGCTCGGTCGACAGGCTGAGCCTGTTCGAATCGCTCGAGCGCGCTGCCGCGAGCATCGGGATCGCGCTGTTCGTCGTTCACGTCGCCTGGGACCAGCCGCCGATCACGATCTACGGCAGCGCGCTGCTCGAGGACTTCATCGGAAAGCCCCTCGAGGAGATCGTCGGCAAGCCTCCGTGGGAGATGGTCTCGCCCGCGCAGCGCGCGCACGTCCGCGACCTCATCGCGAGCCGCGGCCCCGGCGCGCCGCCGCTCTCGCAGCCGTACGAGATCGAGCGGCCCGACGGCACGCGCCGGGCGGTCGAGGTCGGCGTCGCCCGCATCTCGACCGCGGGGCTCGAGCTCGCGATCTGCTACTTCCGCGACACCACCCCGCTCCAGAAGTCCGAGGCGCGCTTCCGCTCGCTCGTCGAGCACGCGCCCGACGGCGTCACGATCCTCCAGGAGGGCCGGTTCGTCCTGGCGAACCGTGCCGCCCTCGCGATGTTCGAGTTGCCCGACTTCGAGGCGCTGCGCGGCCGTCCGCTCGCCGACTTCCTCCCTCCCGCCGAGCTCGCGCGCGCGCTGGAGCGGATGGTGCAGATCCAGGCCGGCGCGGTGGGCAGCTCGCTCGAGTACCGGCTCATCAACGGCGTCGTCGTCGAGGTCCACTCGCTGCCGTACGAGTGGGACGAGAGGCCGGCGATCCTCGCGTTCGTGCGCGACGTGACGGAGCGCAGGCGACTCCAGGAGCAGCTGTTCCGGGGCGCGCGGCTCGCCGCGCTCGGCACGATGGCGGCCACCGTCGCGCACGAGATCAACAACCCGCTGACCTACCTGCAGCTGAACCTCCAGCGCCTCGAGCGCGAAGCGGCCGCCGAGCGCGACCCCGCGCGCGCCGCGATGCTGCGCGATCACCTCGCGAACGCGATGCACGGCGTGGAGCGCGTCGCGCGGATCGTCCGCGACCTCCGCACGTACTCGCGCGACACCCCCGACGAGCCGAGCACGCCCGTCGACGTGACCGCCGCCGTCGAGCGCGCGCTGCAGATCGTCGCGCACGACCTGCGCCACCGCGCTCGGCTCGTGCGCCGCTACGCACCGGAGCCGGCCGAGATCGACGGCAGCGCCGCGCGCCTCGAGCAGGTCGTGATCAACCTGCTGGTCAACGCGCTGCAGTCTCTCGACGACCGCGGCCCCGACGCGAACCAGATCACCGTCGAGATCGAGGTCACGGAGGAGGTCCGGATCGTGATCGGCGACACCGGCTCGGGCCTCCACGACCCCGATCGGGTGTTCGAGCCGTTCTTCACCACCAAGCCCAGCGGCGAAGGCACGGGCCTCGGCCTCGCCGTGTGCAAGCAGCTCGTCGAGGCCATGCGCGGCCGCATCGAGATCCTGAGCACGAGCGACCGCGGCACGCGCTTCGCGGTCACCCTGCCCAGCCGCACCTCCCGCCCCATCGTGCGACCGGCACCGGCCGTGCCGGCCCCGGGCCGCCGCCTGCGCATCCTCGTGATCGACGACGAGCCGCTCGTCCGCGACGCGATGCGAAATGTCCTGTCACTCGAGCACGACGTCGCCTCCGCCGGCGACGGCGAGACCGCGCTCGCGATGATCGCCGACCACGAGTTCGACGTGATCCTGTGCGACGTGATGATGCCGCGGATGAACGGACGCGAGGTCTACGAGCAGGTCCGCGCGCGCTGGCCCGGCCGCGAGCGCCGCGTCGTGTTCGTCACCGGCGGCGCCTTCGTGCCAGCGATCGTGACCTTCCTCGAGTCCGTCGACAACGTGAAGCTGCGCAAGCCGTTCACCATCGACACCGTGCTCGCGCTGGTGCGCGACGTCAGCGGTTCAGCAGCCAGCGGCTGATTCGCCCGCCGCGCTTCTTCATCCCGTTCATCATCGCCGCCGCGCCCTGGTGCTCGGGATCGAGACGCAGCAAGCGCTCGAGCTCCTCCTTCGCCTTGTCGGGCTGCCCCGCGACCAGCAGCTCGCCCGCCCGCGCGTACATGAGCTGCGCCCGGTAGTACTTGTTCGGCGGCGACGCGCACGCGAGCTGGTGCCACATCGCCCGCGCCATGCCCCAGTCCTGCTTCGCCGTCATCTCCTCGGCCGCGCGCCGCGCGCGCAGCTCCTCTCCGTCGGCGTTGACCGATGGCAGGCTCCCCGACCCCTCCGCGCGCACCCGTGGCCTGTCGTCACCCATGCGCTGGTTAGTGGGAGGGTGCTCTGCCGCGGTCACCGGAAATTTGCACCCCGGGATCGCGCGTCCCAAGTGTCCGTCCCGACTAGGCCTTGCCGCGCTCGCGCCCCACCGTGACCCCCCACTCGACGACCGGGAGCTCGGCCGGCCCTGCCCCGCCGTCCCCGCCCCTGCCACCTCCCCGGACCGGGAGCGGCAGTTCGGCCCAGGAACCCGCCGCGCCCAGCCGGTAGGCGACCTGGTCGCGGAGGTCCACGACCGCCTCCGGCGACGCCGCACCCGAGGCGGTCGCCGCGACCACGAACAGCTGCCGCTTGGCGATCGCGACCAGCAGATCTTTGTCGTCGAGCTCGTAGGTCAGCACCTCGCCCGCGAACAACCGCGCGCCGAGGTCGTCGGTCTTGCGCCGGTAGAGCACGAGTGCGACGAACGGCATCGCCTCATCGACGTCGATGGCCCCGGCCCGCGCGATCGTGCGGCCCTCCCGGTCGACGAGCGCAGCCCCCCGCAGCCCATCCTTGACGGCGCGTTCGAGCAATCCGGCCCATCCCCGGTCGATCACGGCCCCAGGATAGCGCTGCGCCGCCGCGGTGTTGGAAGAGTTTTCGACTCCGGACTTGACCCTAACAGTGTTCGGATATACTCCTAACACCGTAAGGACGTCATGCGCACCAAAGGCCCCGCCCACGCCGAGACGCGCCAGCAGATCCTCGAGGTCGCGCGCAAGCTCGTGCTGCGCGACGGCCACGCCAAGCTGTCGCTGCGCGAGGTCGCGCGCGAGTCGGGGTTCTCGGCGCCGAGCCTGTACGAGTACTTCCCGAACAAGCAGGCGATCGTCGACGCGCTGGCCGCGCAGGTCGCCGGCAAGCTGTTCGCCGCGCTCGGCAAGTCGCTCGAGGGCGTGCGCAGCGAGCGCGTCGCGCTGGTCGCACTCGGCACCGCGTACGTCGCGTGGGCGCGCAAGCACCCGCAGGACTTCCTGCTGATGTTCTCGCAGCTCGGCTCGAAGCGGCGCTCCACCTCGCAGGCGCCGGCGGAGGCGTCGCCCTACAGCCTCGTACTGGGCGCCGCCACGCGGGCCCGCGCCGCGGGCGTGGTGCACGGCTCGCCGGAGACCATCGCGTACGCGGTGTGGTCCGCCGCCCACGGCATGGCGATGCTCCAGCTCACGCACCTCGCGGGCTTCGACGCGGACTTCGAGACCACGGACCGCGCCACGCTCGATGCCTTGATCGCGGGGTTCGCCCCGCGCTGACCCGGCCCCCCCCCCTTTTTTTGCCCATTACCCGAACACCGTTAGGAGAAAGGAGACATCATGACCCGTCCCAGACTGCTACTCGTCGCCGGCTGCGCGCTCGCCGCCCTGGCCCACCTGCGCTGGGGTGTCGGCGCGCTCGCCTGGCTCGCGCCGATCCCGCTGATCCACTACCTGCGCGAGACCACCGGGTGGCGCAGCCGCGTGCTGTTCGCCACGGCGCTCACGCTCGCGTGGGTCGCCGCCACGGCGAAGATCGTCAGCGCGCCATTGCCGCCGGCGTTCGCGCTGCTCGGCGTGGCGTTCGGCCTGATCCAGGTCGCGCCGTACCTCGCGTTCGATGCCCTCCGGCGCCGGCTCGGTGATCGGATCGGCGTCGTGCTGTTCCCCGCGCTCGTCGCGACCGCGGAGCTCCTGCAGGTCCGGTTCACCGAGCTCGCGAACTGGGGCGCGACCGGAAACACCCAGGTCGACAACCTGCCGCTGCTGCAGGTCGCGTCGCTCGCCGGCGTCGCCGGCGTCGGGTTCGTCGTCAACCTGGTCGCAGCCGCCGGCGAGCTCGCGTGGGCGCGCCGCACGTTCCGGCCGCTCGCGATCGCGGTGACCATCGCGTTCGTCGCGCACGGCTTCGGCGCCGCCCGGCTCGCGCAGACCGACACCGGCATGGTGCGCGTGGCCGCGGTCAACACGATCGCCACGTTCGGGCCGGAGGCGAACCTCGACGCCGCACAGCGCGCGCAGATCGTCGACACGCTGCTCGCGGATACCGCCGAGGCCGCGCGCGCCGGCGCGAAGCTCGTCGTGTGGACCGAGGCCTCGCTGCTCGCCGAGCTCGACGAGGAGCGCCCGGTGATCGACCGCATCCGGGCGACCGCCGCCGCGCACCGCATCCATGTCGTCGCCGGCTACGTCCTGCCCGGCTCGCCGCTGTTCCAGAACAAGCTGGTGTGGGTGCGGCCCGACGGTCGCGTCGACCACGAGTACTGGAAGCACCACCCCGCGCCCGGCGAGCCGTCGGTGGTCGGGACCGAGGCGCTGACCGCGGTCGAGGACCCCGAGCTCGGCCGGATGGGCGCGGCGCTCTGCTACGATTACGACTTCGCGCAGCTCGCGGCCGAGCACGGTGACCTCGGCATCGATCTGATCGCGCTGCCGTCGTCGGACTGGCGCGGGATCGATCCGATCCACACGCAGATGGCCGCGGTCCGCGCGATCGAGCAGGGCTTCTCGATCGTTCGCTCGACGCGGTTCGGCCTCTCGAGCGGCATCGATCCGCACGGCCGCCTGCGTGCGTGGTCGTCGAGCTTCGACGGCGGCTCGCGCGTCACGATCGTCGACCTGCCCCGCCATCGGGTCTGGACCCTGTACGGAGCGATCGGCGACCTGTTCGGCTGGCTCTGCGCCGCTGGTTCCGTCGCCGCACTCGTGTCAGTGTTCGCCCGTGCGAGGGCTCGTCGTGTCGATCGTTCTGGTGGCCGGTGGCATCGCGCGGGCTGAGCCGCAGGATCGGTGCGCCGCGGGCGACAGCGAGGCGTGCCTCGTGTTCGCCGAGACCGCGTTCCAGGCGAAACAGAAGGACACCGCGCTCCTCACCGCCCAGGGACTCTGCGAGAAGGGCGAAGGCGAGGGCTGCATCCGGCTCGCGCTGTACATGGACAAGCTGAACGTGTCCGTGCGCGGCGGGAAGACGCCGGCGCAGCTGCGCGAGCGCGGCCTGAAGCTGCTCGAGGCGAGCTGCACGAAGGACGCGGGCAGCGCGTGCGGCCGCCTGGGCAAGGCGCTGCACCAGGGCAAGCACGTGAAGACCGACGAGAAGCGCGGCCTCGAGCTGCTCGACAAGGGCTGCACGCTGAAGTTCGCCGCCGCGTGCGTGTACCTCGCCTCGCTCGACCGCGACGGCGCGAAGGGCCGCGCGTACCTCGAGCGCGCGTGCGATGCCGGCGACGGTCCGGGCTGCACTGCACTCGGCGATCGCGACAAGAAGCGCGCGCCGGAGCTCTACGTGAAGGCCTGCACCGCGGAGGACGCCGCCGGTTGCTCGAAGGCCGGCGCCCTCCAGCGCACGGCGCGCCAGCTCGACCAGGCGGTCGCGAGCTTCGAGCAGGCGTGCGAGCTCGGCCTCGACGAGGCGTGCGTCGACGCCGGCGCGCTGCGGGAGAGCGGCAAGGGCGTCGTCGATCCGGGGAAGGCGCGCGCGCACTTCACCCGGGCGTGCGACGGCAAGGTCGGTGCCGGCTGCCTCGGCCTCGCCCTGCTCGTCGCGACGGACCGCGGCGGCCCTCGCAACTGGGGCCGGGCCGTCGAGCTCGCCGAGAGCGCGTGCACGATGGAGGCGAAGGGCGCCTGCGCCGCCGCGAAGAAGCTGGCAGCGCGGCCGCCCGACGGCCGGTGCTCGACCGAGCAGCAGTGCACGCCGCTGTGCGAGGAGAAGATCCCGGCGAGCTGCCTCGCGCTCGGCGAGATCCTGGCCAAGCCGGGTGATCCGGATGCGTGCGATCGCGCCGCGGCGCTCTATCAGTCGAAGTGCGACGGCGGCGCTGGCGGTGCGGTGTGTCTACGGGCCGGGAACCTCGCGGTGACGTCCGATCGCGCCGCCGAGCACTACGAGCTGGGCTGCACGCGCGGCGATCGCGAGGCCTGCACGCTGAGCGCGTACCTGTCGGCCGTGACGAACAAGCCGGAGGGCTACGCCGCGCTCGAGGCCGCGTGCCGAAAGCGCCAGCGCGATGCGTGCTTCTGGCTCGCACGCGCGATGCCCGACGAGAAGCTCGCGGAGGCGCAGCGCCACCTGCGCGCGGCCTGCGGCGCCAACAACGGGCGCGCGTGCGAGCTGCTCGCCGGATCGCTCGAGCACGGGACCTCCTCGGGCGCCCCCCGGGGCGGCGGCGCGACGTGCTGCGATGACCCCGTGATGCCCACGCCCGCACAGCGCAAGCGCGAGGAAGCGCACGCGAAGGAGGTCGCGACGTTCGCGGCGAAGGCGTGCAAGCTCGGGCGCACCCTCGCCTGCCCCACGGACGAGCTCGAGCGGCAGCCGCCACGCACGTGTCGGCCCGGCGACCTCGCGTGGGACTACTGACCCGGCGCGACGCGCGCGGACGCGAGCAGCCTGTCGAACCGCTCGGCGCGCTCGACCGCGGCATGATCGAGGAGCTGCTCGACGATCAGCAGCGAGATGACACCGAACGCCGCGCCCGAGGCGAGCTCGGTGTCCGTGCGCACGGCCGAGACGATCACCGCGATGCCGAGGACGAGCGCCGCGTTCTGCACGCGGTGCAGCCAGGCGACCGAGCGCGCGAGCTTCACGCGAAACTCCGCGACCGGCTCGCCGCGCTCGAGCGCCGCGATGACCTGCGTGGTGAAGCGCGCCCCGCGCCACCACTGCACGAGGCTGACGGCAGCGAGCGCGCCCGCCGCGACCAGCGCGGTCGTGCCGAAGCCCTGCGCCATCGGTGACGCGGCGAGTGCGAGCCACACCGCGGCGACCCCGGTGGCCGCCGCGAGGCCGATCGTACGACGGCGTGCGTCGCGCACGAAGGCCTGCGACTCCTGTCGGATCTGCGCGCTCACGCCGTGGGCTCGGAGCAAGGCGCGCGCCACGCGGGACCCGCGCGGAATCGCGTTCCGCGGGGGCCGGCTGTCGCCCCGGGCAGCAGCCGTACGGGAGACCGACACCCGCGGATCGGTCAGGGGCGGTGAAACGTGGTCTGGAACAGCGCGACGTTGTACGGCGAGAACGACGACATCGTGTACGCGACGGTGAAGTCGGTGCCGCTCCGGGTGACCCGGGGGAACAGGTACGTGCCGTAGAACCCGGTCCTGTTGCAGTTGAACAGCTGCTGGCCGAGGCAGCTGTCCTCGGCCGCGCAGCAGTACTGCGCGCGGAACGCCGGATCGCCCATGTCGTGCACGACGAGCGGCGGCGTCCACGGCCCCGCGGGCGCGTCGGCGAACGACGCGACGATCCGGTTCGACGTCGGCGTCAGCTCCTCGGCGAGCAACATCCAGCGGTCGACCTCCGCGAAGTAGCGCACGCTGGTCTCGCCGTAGCCCGGCGTGGTCGCGATCGTCCCGAGCTCCTCGAAGCCGCCCGGGGTCGCGAGCTGATCGAGCCGCTTGCGCGCGACGTAGATCTGGCTCTTGCGGTACTCGCCGGTGCCGAACAGATAGACGTGGTCGCCGGCGACCTGCGCGGCGATGTTGATGAAGCGGCCGCCGAGCGGGCTCGTGCCGTCGAACCGCTGATCGACCTGGTAGAGGATCTGGTAGCCCGGCGTGCCGCTCGTCGATGGGTTCGTCCACCTCGCGAGGTAGCTGCCCTTCATCGTGATGTCGCTGCGGCTGACGACGGTCGTGTAGAACACGTAGATCGAGTCGCCGTGACTGAACGCGCCCGACGGCACCTCGAAGTCGCCCGGCAGGTTCGGGAAGTTGTTCGCGCCGCCGCCCGACGGGTTCCTGATGAACTCTCCGATCGAGTGCCCCGCCGGCGGCGCCATCGCGACGCCCGCGAAGTCGCGCTGCACCGACGCGTTCACCGAAGGTCCGATGCTCTGCGCCGGCGTCAGCGTCAGCATGCGGAGGTTCGTGCACAGGAGGCTCGGCTGCGACGCGATCGCGGCCGCGGAGTCGAGGCCGTACCCGACCGAGTCGGGATGGGATTCGTTCCCCCAGATGCCGGCGTAGCCGATCGTGTCACCGAACATCACGTACATCGTCCCGTCGTGCTCGACCGGGATCCCGAGGTCCGCGCCGAGGATGTTCGCGCGGTGCTGCACGTCGTTCGGCGTCGGATCCGCCGCGTTCCTGTTCGACAGCAGCTTGCACAGCTGCGAGCTCGTCCCGAGCTCGATCGGCGGGGATGGCGCATCGCCCTCCCCGTCGACTCCCGGCACCGCCCCATCGATCTCGCGCGCCGGGTCGCCCGCGGCGTTACAGGCCGCGATCGCCACCAGGAGTCCGCATCCGCGCCACACGGCGTTCCATGTATACATTATATATACCACCGCCAAGCAGCGGGGATCACTCGCCCGCCACCGTGGATGACGGGGGGCCGAGTCCTCACGTGCGGACGGGTGTCCCGTACGACTTCACCACCTTCGGGCACGGCACCCGGTGGCGGGCGGCGCCGGAGAACGCGGTGACGTGGAGGCTGTCCCCTACTCGTGGGCCAGCGGCAGCTCGGTGACGCCCTTGCCGGTCCCGACGAAGCCCGCGGTGACCATGCGGACCATCACCCGGCGCGCGCGCTCGATCTCGCCCGACGAGACCCTGCGGCCCTCGTCGCCGTCGGCGAGCACCTGGCGCGTGACGGCCTCGAGCGCGAACAGCGTGGCGCGGATCAGCAGCGGATCCACCTTCGCCATCTGCTCGCTCGCTCCGCGCAGCATCTCGACGAGCTGGTCGTGCACCTTCATGCGGTGCTCGTGCAGCGGCGACTCCTGGCGCGTCGCTTCGCCGCCCAGCACGAAGATCAGGCGGCCGACCATCGCCGCGTTGCGGAGGTGGACGTCGATGCACTTCGCGAACTGCTCGAGCGGATCGCTCGAGGACGCGAGCGCCATCTTCCAGCCCTGGACGAGGCCGAACGTACCGAACTTGTACAGCGCGAGCGCGACGTCGTCCTTGCTCGAGAACAGCCGGTAGAACGTGCGGCGCGAGACCTTCGAGGCTTCGAGGATGTCCTCGACGCTCGTGTCGCGGATGCCGCGCGTCGCGAACACGCGCGCGCCGCCCGCCACGATCATGTTGCGCGCGACGTCCTCACCGAGCTGCACCCCCGAAGCGCCCTTCTTCTTGCGTACGGCCATCGGTATACGGGAAGTATACCATGGCGCGTCACGTGCCGATGGTGGTCTCGCCCGTGGTGGCGTGCCAGTGGATGTACCCGCGCTGGAAGTCGCTGCGGCGGCCGTCGCCGACGGCGTACTCGTCGGAGATCGGATAGCCGAGTGGGCCGGCCTCCCACCCCGAGGCGGCCCAGGCGTCGCGGATCTTGCCGTGCACCTCGTGCGCGCCGAGCGCGGGCGTCCAGTAGATCGAGCCGCGCTCGAACACGCTGTACCGGCCGACGCCGTCGGGCGTCGCGCGTTCCTCGGTGATCGGCGGACCGATGACCGAGTTGCAGCCGCCGATCGCGTCGTACTTCTGCGCGATCAGCCCGACGACCGCATCGCGCGCGCACGGCGCCGGCGCCGTGTAGCCCTTCGGCGGGATCAGCGTGGCGAGCTGATCGAACGACAGCCAGTACTGCTTCATCCCGCTGAAGTTCGCCGAGTCCGAGATGTAGACCTGACGCGTCTGCGGGTTGTACCCGTTGACGGTGAAGTAGTGATAGATGGTGCTGTTCGGGTAACCGGGCGGGTGGTTACTCGGCGGCGCCACGATGTTCGCGACGAACGGGAAGCCGTTGTCGATCGAGCGCACCACGTCGCGCCACAGCTGGTCGCGCTGCGCCGGCGTCGGCGGATCGTTCGGCATCTCGCGCGTCACGAACCACTTCGCCCGCAGGTTGTTGTTGAGAACGTTCGTGATCTGACCGACCCAGTCGGTGCCGTTCGTCGTCGTGCCGAGCTGGTTCGCGAGCGCCTGCTGGCTCGGCGGGGTCATCCGCGCCGACAGCGCCATCTTCGTCGCCGTCGGGCCGCACCAGTAGCCGGTGCTCTGCACCTCGTACGCGACGGGGACGATGCGCCACGGCTTGGACGTATCCGCCGGATTGCCGTAGGCGCTCGCGCCGGTCGTGCCCGAGCCCGCGCCCGGCATGTCCATCGGATCGCCGCCGCCCGGATCTCCGGTGTCGCCGGGATCGGTCGAATCGTCGGGGGTGCCGTCGCCCGGCGCCTCCGCCATGCAGGCGCCCAGAGTCAGTGCGAGCAACCAGAGCTTGTTCATGATCCCCTCAGTTCGTGGTGATGGAGGTCGAGTCCGTGGACTCGGTCCAGGTGATCGAGCCGTGCTCGAAGTCCGAGCGCCGTCCGCCGGTCACGGCGTACTCGTCGGAGGTCGGATAGCCGAGCGAGCCGGCCTCCCAGCCGGCGGTCTTGTACGCGTCGCGGATCCGGCCGTGGACCTCGTGCGCGCCGGTCCGTGGTGACCAGTAGATCGAGCCGCGCTCGAACACGCTGAAGTGGCCGGCCCCGTCGGGCGTCTTCATCTCGTCGGTGATCGGATAGCCGAGGATGCCGGCCTCCCAACCGACGGCGGCCCACTTGTCGCGGATCTCGCCGTGCACCTCGAACGCGCCGAGGTGGGGCGTCCAGTAGATCGAGCCGCGCTCGAACACGCTGTACCGCCCCACGCCATCGGGCGTGCCGCGCTCCTCGGTCGTCGGCGTACCGAGCACCGAGCCGCAGCCGCCGAGCGCGAGGTACTTCTCCTCGATCTCGCCGACCACCGCCGGCGAGCCTCCGCACCGCGTCCCGCCCGCCGCGCCCCAGAAGCCGAGGCCGCCGGGCGGCTCGCTGATCGCGAGGCGATAACCGTCGGAGTACGTCTGGTAGCGCGGCCCCCAGCAGCTCCAGCCCGGCTGGCAGCCGTTGTAGTAGCGCACGACCGTCTTGATCCATTGATCGCGCAGCGTCGCGTTGTTCGGATCGAAGCGGTTGATCCACGCGCGCGCCTTGTCGTCGGTCTCGGCGTCGGTCGTGTACGCCGAGACCTTGACCATCCAGATCGTGTAGTCGATGGCGTGCCGCGTCTGCCCGGACGTCGTCAGCACGTCGGCGCCATACTTCGCGATCGTCTGCTGGTAGGTCCCGGCGTCGAACTGGAACATGCCGAGCCCGCCTTGCTGGTTCCCACAGGGCCCGTCCGCCGAGCCCGCGATGATCGGTCCACCACCACAGTCCGGCGACGCCGGACCCTGACACGCCCACGTCGCCTCGGACCAGCACATCGCGAGGTTGGTCTCGTCGTTCGCGATCCCCGCGAGCAAGAAGGCGTTGCCCATCCCGCGCCCTCGCGCCGCCTCGCGGATCTGCTCGTAGCGCTGCCGCTTCACATTCAGCGCAACCTCCTTCGCACCTCCTTCCTCATCCGCCTCCTCTCCGTCGGTGCCGACGATGCAACCAGTCGCAGACACCAGCGCGAGCATCCAGGCGGTCTTCATGTCTCCGCTTGGTATACAAGTCATATACCACCTCGCCATCGCGACCAATTGCGCGTGATCGCAGCGCCGCGCTCGTGCCACCCCGGGGTTGCGAGGCCCCGCGTGTGCAGACTCCGGTCCTCGATACGTCACGACTGCACCATCGATGCGTCATCGAGCGCGCGCGTCTCGTGCGCGCGTACTCGAGCCGCACGGGTTCACCGCCGACCACACGTGCGCGTCGCCCCGCTACGCGACGCGTGGACGTCTGGCCGCCGGCAACCCGGTGAGTCGCTCCGTTGCCCCGCCCGCTGACGCCTGCGTGGAACGTCCCGGCCATCGCCCGCTCGCCCCGCCGGCTGACGCCGGCGTGGAACGTCCCGGCCGTCGCCTGCCCCGCCCGATGCCGTCAGCTCTGCCGCGTGTCTCGTCGCTCCAGTCGGCACGCTCGCCTGATCGTCGCCTTCGGTGCTCCTCTCCGACGCGCGCGCTCGGACTCGGCGTGGCGGCTCATGCGCGCCTTCGGTCAGCTGGGCGTGGCG
>JAEUJX010000356.1 GCA_016794545.1 Myxococcales bacterium | reverse complement strand
ATCGAGGCGCGCCAGCCGATCGCGGTGGTCGACGAGGAGAACGCACCCGAGCCGATCCACGACGGCGGCCGCATCGACGACGACGGCGGCTTCGATACGTTCTCGAGCGAGGCGATGCGGCCGTCGACGGCCGTGCGCGAGATGTTCGCGGCGAGCCACGCCGAGCCGGTGATGCAGACCGGCGCGGGGGAGATCCGGATCCCGGAGTCGCTCGAGTCGTCGCCCGCGATCGTGCTCGACCAGGACGACCTGCAGCCGATCGAGGAGGACGTCAGCGCCGTGCCCGAGCCGGTCGTGCACGGCATCATCGACGCTGGTCCCGACGAGCCGCCACCACCGCCGGCCGAGGACGTGATCAACCCGCCGACCTCGCAGGAGCTGCGATCGGCGCGCGACACCGAGGTGCCGGCGTCGTTCGCCGAGCCCGTCGTGCAGGTCGAGGACGCGGTGCACGTCGACGCGGACGAGGAGGTCACGAGGGTTCCGGACGCCCCCGCCCCGCCGCCGGAGCCGGAGCCGACTCCCGAGCCGGAGCCCGTGCGCGCCAGGACGCCGAGCATGCCGCCGCCCGGGACCGGAGCGCGCGGGTCCTCGGGCCTGCTCAACGTGCAGGCGCTCGGGCTCGACGAGGTCGCGCAGGACGCGGATCGCGAGCAGTCGGGCGTGTACGACCGTCGCTCGCTGCGCAAGATCGGCGAGCTGGAGCGGCAGATCGCCCAGATGAAGACCGAGCTCGAGCGCGCGCGCGCCTCCGCGGAGTCCGCGGCGCAGCCCACGAGCCGCCAGGGCGAGTTCCTGAAGCTCCGCGAGAACCTGCTCTCCGCGGGCAAGGACCTGACGAAGGCGAAGGAGCAGCTCGCCGCGCGAGACCGCGAGCTCGCCGAGCTGGGCGCGAAGCTCCAGGCCGCCCAGCAGTCGCGGACGCAGTTCGAGACCAAGGCCGCGGAGCTCATGCAGCGCGCGAGCGCCGAGGCGGCGAAGGTCGCGCAGGCGGAGGCGCGCGAGAAGGCGGCGTCCGCGCAGCTCCAGACCACGCAGCAGGAGCTCGCCGCGCGCGACAAGATCGCGCACGAGCTCGAGTCCGTGCGCACGCAGCTCGAGCGCGATCTCGCGAACGAGCGCGCGCTGCGGGCGTCGAGCGCCTCGGAGGCCGAGCGGTCGCTGCGCGTCGAGCGCGAGCAGATGATCGCGCGCCACCAGGGCGAGCTCGCGAAGGAGCGCGCGGCCCACGAGGCCGACAAGGAGGCCGCGGTCGCGCCGCTGCGCGAGGAGCTCGACGCGCTCAAGGCGTCGTCGAGCGCCGCCGCAGCGAAGTCCGAAGCCGACCGCGCGGCCGCACTCGCCGCGCTGAAGAAGGAGCACGAGGCCGCGCTCGCCACGGCGCAGGCGCAGGCGAAGGAGGCGCTCGAGCGCGCGCTCGCGTCCGCGAAGGACGCCGCCGCGCAGGAGCTCGCGACGCAGAAGACGGCGCACGAGTCCGCGCTGGCAGCCGCCCAGGAGTCGCACGCGGCCGCCGTCGCCTCCCTCGAGGCGGCGCACTCCGCCGCGCTCGCGCAGGCCACCGAGGCCGCGCGCGCCGAGATCGGAGCCGAGGCCGACCAGGCGGTCAGCCAGCTCGAGCAGCGTCACGCCGCCGACGTCAAGCGGCTCACCGACGAGCACGCGACCGTGCTCGTGCGGATCGAGGTGGAGCGCGACGCCGCGCTCGCGAAGGCCCGGGAGGACGCCGACGCCGCCGTCGCGAAAGCCCGGCAGGACGCCGACGCCGCCGTCGCGAAAGCCCGGCAGGACGCCGACGAGGCGATCGCCGCCGCGAAGGCCGAGGGCGAGCGCGCGGTCCACGCGGCGCAGGCCGAGCGCGACACGGCGATCGCCGCGCTGCGCGCCGAGCTCGACGAGGCGAGGTCGGCGCTGGAGGCCGCGAGGGCCGAGGCAGCGCAGAGCGCCGCGGTCGTCGCCGCGACCCACGAGCGCGCGGTCTCCGAGCTGCGGGCCGCGCTCGACAGCGCGAAGACCGACGCCCAGGAGGCCGCCGCGGCGCACGAGCGAGCGCTCGCGCAGGCCGCGGCCGACAAGGCCGCCGCGCTCGCCGCCGCCGCCGACCAGCACGCCGCCGCGCTCGGCAAGCGCGACCAGGAGCACGAGGCCGCGCGCGAGGCCGACGCCACCGCGCACGCCGCCTCGCTGGCGGAGCTGCGCGCCGAGCTCGAGCGCGAGTCCGCCGCGTACGGCGTCAAGCTCGACGTCGCCAAGCGCGAGCTCGACCAGATGATCGCGCAGCACGAGCTCGCGAAGCAGCAGCTCGCCGACGACCACAAGCGCGCCCAGGACGGCCTCGCCGCCCAGCACGCCGAGGAGCTCGCGAAGGCGGCCGAGGACAGGCAGCGCGCCCTCGACGAGATCAAGCGGGCCGCCGCCGATCACGCCGCCGCCTCGGAGCGCGCTGCCCAGCAGCACGCGGCCGAGCTCGCCGCCCAGCGGGAAGCCGCCGATCGCGAGGCCGCCGAGCTGCGCACGGCCGTCCAGGCCGCGAAGCGCGCGATGGAGGAGGCCGCGGCGAAGCACGCCGCCGACAAGGAGGCCACCGACGCCGCGCACGCCACGGAGCTCGCCGAGCTGAAGGCGCAGTCCGAGCGCGCGCTCGCCGTCGCGCACGGCGAGACGGTCAAGGCCAAGGCCGTCGCCGATGCGGAGCACAACCGGGCGATGGCGGCACGGGACGCGGAGCACAAGGCGGCGATCACGCAGCTCCAGTCGGAGCACCACAAGGCGTTCACCGAGCTGCAGGGCGAGCGCGACGAGCTGCGCAGGGGCCTGTCCTCGGCCCGCGACGCGCACAAGCGCACCGAGGGCGAGCTCGCGACCGCCGTCCAGACCATCGCCGACCGCAACGCCGAGCTGCGCTCGCACGCCCAGGCGATCGCCGAGCGCGACCAGCGCATCGCCGAGCTGCGCAAGGAGATCGAGGGCCTCGAGGGCGAGAACGCAAACTACCAGGAGCAAGTGCTCCGCGCCTACCAGAAGATCAAGACCGACGAGGCGATGGTCGCGCGCGCCAAGAAGGCGATGGCGATCGCGCTCACCGTGCTCGACGATCCGGGCGCGCCCAAAGAGAGCTGAGCCGTGCTGCTACCGGCGTCGGCCGATCTGCTCCTGCTGGGGGTCGCGGCCGTCGGGCTCGTCGGCACGCTCGCCTACCTCATCCGCGGAGGCCGGCTGCTGTGGGTCGTCGTCGGTGGCGCGATCTTCACGCTCGTGTTCACCGCGCTGTTCGTGCTGTCGGTGACGATCACGTGCAAGGTCGTCCGCGTCACCTCGCAGGGCAACGGCCAGCTCCACGCCGAGCGCGCGCTCCTGATCGGCTCCACGACGCTCGACCTCGGCGGCCGGGAGGTCACGCTCGGCACTGCCGACGCCGAGACCCTGATCGTCAACGAGACCGACCGCCCGCTCACGCTGCGCGGCGAGGTCTACTCGCAGGTCCGCATCACCGCCGCCGAGCAGCCGCGCGACCTCACCGTGCCGCGCTACAGCCTTGTCCCGTTCGACGGTTTCATCGATCACCTCGGCCCCGACGATCCGCTGCCGCGCACGGTGAGCTCGAAGTCTTCGACGGTCACCGAGTACTGGTTGACCTGGTAGCGGCTCACCACGAGGCAGCAGCTCGGGCTCGTGAAGCCATGACCGGAACACGTCGTGACTCGACACGTGCACCGGGCTCGTGCCCGCGATGTGCGGCGCCAGCGAGCTGGTCCCGGGCGCGAAATCGAGCTCGAGTCTGGGCGTCGCTGGTTGTCCGAAGATAGTCTGAGCCGTGCCCCAGCGACGGACCTGGTTGCTCGTCGCGGCGATCGCGGCGATCTCGACGGGCGCGCCGTTCGCGCGGCTCGCGGCACCTGCCCCGCCGATCGCGATCGCCGCACTCCGCGTGGGCTTCGCGGCGATCCTGTTGCTCGCGATCGGATGGAAGGAGCTCGGGGCGCTGCGCGGGATCGCGCGGCGGGACCGGCCGCTCGTGCTCGCGGCGGGAGCGCTGCTCGCGGTGCACTTCGGCTCGTGGATCGCGTCGCTCTCGTTCACGTCGACGGCGGCGAGCGTGGCGCTCGTGTGCACGAACCCGATGTTCGCGGCCGCGTTCGGCCTGTTCCTCGGCGACAAGGTGCGCGGGCGCGAGGTGCTCGGCATCGCGATCGCGGCGGCCGGGTGTGCGGTGCTCGCCGGTGGTGACTGGCAGGCGGGAGGCGACGCGCTGATCGGCGATGCGCTCGCGCTCGTCGGAGCGGCGAGCGCGGCGGGATACCTCGTGGTCGGGCGGCGACTGCGCGAGGCGGTGCCGCTCGTGCCGTACCTCGGTGTCGTGAACGCGATCGCGGC
>JAEUJX010000334.1 GCA_016794545.1 Myxococcales bacterium | reverse complement strand
ATCTGCCGCTCGAGCGCGGTCATCTCGAGCGCGAGCTGATCGCGCTGCTGCTCCTCGCGATCGAGGGCCGTGCGATCGACGAGCCCGGCGGCGAGGTCCGCGCGCGCCCGCGCCACCAGGCCGAGCTGCCGCTGGTGCAGGCCCTTCAGCAGCGCGTACTGGCGCCGCATGATTTCGCGGGCCTGGGACAGGCCGGCGGCATCGACGCGGCTGGTCTCGGCCTGCCACTTGATCATCTCGGTCGAGTTGCCGCGCAGCGACGACAGCTTCGCGATCGCGCTGTCGATCGCCGCGATCTCGCCGTCGAGGCGCACGACCTCGGCGTCGATCCGCGACAGCTCGTCGACGTAGCGCTGGTTCGCGAGCCGCAGGTTCTGGACCTGATCGCTGTCCGGAGACAGGTGCAGCGGCGCTACCCAGCCATCGGTGAGCACGTAGTAGATCTGCGTGCCGAGCCAGCCGAGGCCGGTGACCGTCGCGGCGATCAGCACGAGCGCGAACATCCGGCCGGTGATCGAGCGGCCGGGCTGCGTGTCCTCGGCGGGCACCCCGCTCGTCGCGGGCAAGACCGGGATCGGCGACGGCGCGGGCTCGAGCGCGGGCTCGGGCGCGGGCTCGGCGGCCTTCATCACGCGGAGGATCGGGATCGTCGTCGAGTGCGAGACGGCGGCCGAGGCGAAGGCGACGTCGACGTCGGCGTCGACGATGCGGAGGATGGGACGCGATTGGTTCATGGCTGGTCTCCGGCGAGCGAGCGGCGGGCGGTGGCGAGAGCGGCGCTGAACGCGCGCCGCGCCTCGAGCTCGAAGATGTCGAGCGTGAAGCGGGTGACGAGCGGCCGGGCCGCGTCGGTCTCGGTGGCGGCGAGGCGGTCGCGCTCCGTGCGCAGCACGGCGAGCTCCGCGTCCAGGGCGGCGACCTCCGTGCCGAGGTCCGCGGCGCTGCGCTTCATCACGCGCGCGAGCTGCTCGAGCTGGCCGGGCAGGGCGCGGTCGTCGGCGGCGAGCTCGGCCTCGCGCGCCGAGACGGCCCGGCGGTTCGCGCGCGCCTGGAACGGCTGGCCGAGCGAGTAGCCGAGCTCGAGCACCGCGAACCAGTCGGCGCGCTCGCCCCCGGCGACGCCCGTGCGCACGTCGAGGCGCCACGCGGACAGCGCGCGCAGCGACGCCTGGCGATCGGCGACGGCCCGCTCGGCGGCGCGCACGTCCCGCGCGAGCGCCACGAGATCCGGCGTGCCGGGCGAGCCCGTGCGCTCGAGCTCCTCGAGCTCGCCCGCCTTGCGCTGCGCGGTCGCGAGCTCGACACGGAACACCGCACGGCGCACGCGGAGCTCGTTGACCTCGACGGAGGTGGCGCGCTGGCGCTCGAACCGCGTCACCGCATCCTCGACCATCGAGTCGATCCTCGGGAGCGTGTCGGTGAGGTAGGCGATCTGCGCGCGGAGCGCGGCGAGCTCGCCGGTCCGCGCGCCCGAGGTGAGGACGCGCGCGGCGCGGTCGGCGGCGCCGGTGCGCGCGCACTCCGCATCGGCGATGCGCTCGACGGCGCGCCCGCGCAGAGCATCGATCGCCGAGAACCCGAGCGACGCGCGCGCCTGCAGGCCGTCGGTGGCGCCCACGGGATCGCCCGCGTCGATCACGCTCGGCGCCCGTGCGCCCTCGATCACGATCCGGGGCGCGTACAGCACCACCGCCTCGGCGCGCGCCTCTGCCCGCAGGCGCTCGCAGGCCGCGCTCACGCCGTCGGCGCGCGCTGACCCGCCGAGCAGGCTGAACAGCACCACGACAGCGGCCGATACGTTGGTCATCGATGAGCTGTGTCGGCCAGGTTCGGAAGTCGTTGATGTCGGCGGTTTTGACGCTGGTGATCGTCGCCGTGGCGTGCCTCCCCGCGGACGTGCGGGCCGCTCCCGTGCGTCGGGCGATGTACGTCCAGAACGCCGGCGCACTCCTGGCGACGCCGGCCACTCGCGATCGGCTGAATGCCTGGATCGTCCGGCGGCGGATCACGGACGTCATCCCCTACGGCCTCGGCCCCGTGCTCGGAACGGTCGCCGATCGCGCGCGCACCGCCGCCTGGATCGACGAGCTCCACCGTCACGGCGCGCGCGTGATCGCGCCGATCGCGGGCCACGACCGCCTGCGGGCCGTCGATCAGATGCTGGCGGAGAACCCGCGGACCTGGCTCGACGGGCTCGTCACCGAGCTCGAGTTCTGGAACCGCCCCGATCGGGCGATCGCCTTCGAGGAGCTCGTGGCGCTGATCGCCGACATGCGGATCCAGGCCGCGCTGTGGCTCCACGGGGGCAAGGCGATGCCGGTCGGCGCGTACCTCGGCTATCCCACCCAGACCGAGGCCGTGCGCGTGGCGGCCGCGATCGACTTCGCGTACCTCGACTACAGCGTGCGCTCGCCGGCCGGCGCGTGGGCGCACGTCCACGCCACCGGCGGCCCGCTGCGCCAGCGCTTCGCGTGGCTCGCCGCGGCGGGCGTCGAGCTGTGGCCGATCTTCTACGCGACCGGCGAGGTCGACATGGCCACCGCGCTGCGCGGCCGCGGCACGTCCGCGGCCGAGGCGCAGTTCCGCGCCGACCTCGCCGCCGATCCGGAGCTCGGCAAGTCGGGGGTGACCGGCTTCGTCTACTTCACGTTCGAGGCGATGCCCGAACCGCGCTGATCACTTCCCCTTCTGCGCGAAGTCGTCGTGGTTGGGCGACATCGTACCGTGGAGCGACACCACGCCGTCGGTCGCGGAGATGCAGACCTCGCCCTCGCAGATGTCAGCGCACTCGCCGGCGTCCTCGAGCGGCTCCTCGCCCATGCACACCGTGTCTCCGTCGATGCGGAGGTAGCGGCCCTTGTTCGTCTTCGTGGCCTTGTAGGCCTTCGGCGGCGACGACCGGGTCGGCTTGCCCGCGATCACCGCGAGGATCTTCGCGTCGTCCTTGGTGTCATTCAGGAAGTAGAGGCCCTTCGCGGTGACCGCCACCTGGACGGGGAGCCCGCTGGCGCCGCTGTTGTCGGCCGCGTCGTCCTTTCCGGTTCCCCAGCGGTGCGTCACGCGCAGCCGGGCCACGTCCGCGTCCCCGACCCTGCGCACGTCGTAGGTCTCGATGGTGACCGTCGACTTGTCGTTCTTCGTCGTGTTCGCGAGGACCCACTTCGCGTTCGGCTTCACCAGGATCTTCCAGAAGTCCTTGCCCGGCTTCGCATCACTCGGCCCGGCGCCGACGGCGAGCACGAGCACGGCGACAAGCCCGACCGACCAGATCTTGTTCATCCGAGGATCCTAATACAGGGGATCTGCCCTCCGCTCGGGGCCTCTGCGGCGTGTGAGCGTGCCTCGGGCACGCCGTGGTCGATCATGCCCGCGATACCGATCGTGCGGTGGGCGGCCTGCCCGAAATTGCGGGCTGCTATGGGTGCTTAGGTGGACTACAAAGTCCGCCTGGGTCTCGTAAGATTACGCCATGGCCGATGAGAAGAAGCCACCCGGCCCGAAGAAGGACGGCGAGCGGCAGACGGGGCTCATCCTCGATGAGAGGACGCGCACCAAGAAGCCGCCCATGTACAAGGTGCTACTTCACAACGACGACTACACGACGCGCGAGTTCGTCGTGTGGGTGCTCCAGAGCGTGTTCCACAAGAACGAGTCGGATGCGATCGCGATCATGAGTCACGTGCACAACAACGGCGTCGGCGTCGCGGGCGTCTACACGTTCGAGGTGGCGGAGACGAAGGTCACCAAGACGATGCACCTGGCGAAGGCCCAGCAGTTTCCCCTGCAGCTCTCGATCGAGCCCACGGACTAAAGGCCGGAGGTAACGCCACCATGCTGTCGCCCGAGCTCCAAGCCACTCTCCAGCGCGCCGTCGACGACGTGCGCGGCCGCCGTCACGAGTACCTCACGCTCGAGCACCTGCTGCTCGCGATCCTCGACGACCCGAGCGGCGCCGACATCGTCACCAAGTGCGGCGGCGACGTCGAGAAGCTGCGCGGCGATCTCGAGCGGTTCCTCCAGGAGGAGGTCGACGAGCTGCCCGACGGCGAGGACTCCGGTCCCGACCAGACGCTCGCGTTCCAGCGCGTGCTCCAGCGCGCGGCGATGCACGTGCAGGCCGCCGGCCGCCAGCAGATGACCACCGGCAACGTGATCGCGTCGATGTTCCGCGAGCGCGACAGCCACGCGGTCTACCTGCTCGAGAAGCAGGGCGTGTCGCGGTTCGACGTCATCAACTACATCTCGCACGGCGTGTCGAAGGTGCAGACCGGCGGCGGGCCGGTGGTGCCGCGCTCGCGCGGCGTGGAGGACGACGGCGCCGAGGACGGCAAGGTCGCGAACCCGCTCGAGAGCTTCTGCGTCGATCTCACCCAGCGCGCGCGCGAGGGCAAGATCGATCCGCTGATCGGCCGCGCCGACGAGCTCGAGCGCATGATCCAGGTGCTGTCGCGCCGGCGGAAGAACAACCCGCTCCTGATCGGCGAGCCGGGTGTCGGCAAGACCGCGCTCGCCGAGGGCCTCGCGCTGCGGATCGTCGCGAAGGAGGTCCCGGAGTCGCTGCAGGATGCCACGCTGTACTCGCTCGACATGACCGCCGTGCTCGCGGGTACCCGCTACCGCGGCGACTTCGAGGAGCGCCTCAAGGCCGTCATGAAGGTGCTGATCGCGGATCCCAAGTCGATCCTGTTCATCGACGAGATCCACAACATCATCGGCGCCGGTGCCACGAGCGGCGGCACGATGGACGCCGCGAACATCCTGAAGCCGCCCCTGTCGAACGGCGAGCTGCGGTGCATCGGCTCGACGACGTTCAAGGACTACCGCCAGGCCTTCGAGCGGGACCGCGCGCTGTCGCGCCGGTTCCAGCGCATCGACATCGGCGAGCCCAGCGTCCCCGAGGCGATCGAGATCCTGAAGGGCCTGAAGCCGCGCTACGAGGAGCACCACGGCGTGAAGTTCACCGACCCGGCGATCGAGGCCGCGGTCGAGCTGTCCGCGCGCCACATCTCGGGCAGCCAGCTCCCCGACAAGGCGATCGACGTGATCGACGAGGCGGGCGCGAAGGTCAGGCTGATGAAGCCGGAGGACCGTCCGACCGAGATCCGCCCGAACCTCATCGAGGAGGTCGTCGCGAAGATCGCGCGCATCCCGACGCGCAGCGTGTCGACGGCCGACAAGAAGAAGCTCGGCGATCTCGAGGGCGAGCTGAAGCAGAAGATCTTCGGCCAGGACGCGGCCATCGAGCAGCTCGCGACGGTGATCAAGCTGTCGCGCGCCGGCCTCGGCAACCCGAACAAGCCGACCGGCTGCTTCCTGTTCGCCGGTCCCACGGGCGTCGGCAAGACCGAGCTCGCGAAGCAGCTCGCGACCGTGATGGGCGTCGAGTTCATCCGGTTCGACATGTCGGAGTACATGGAGAAGCACACGGTGAGCCGCCTGATCGGCGCGCCTCCGGGCTACGTCGGCTTCGATCAGGGCGGCCAGCTGACGGATGCGATCAACAAGCACCCGTACTGCGTGGTGCTCCTCGACGAGATCGAGAAGGCGCACCCCGACATCTACAACATCCTCCTCCAGGTCATGGACCACGCGACGCTGACGGACAACAACGGCCGCAAGAGCGACTTCCGCAACGTCGTCCTCATCATGTCGTCCAACGCGGGCAGCCGCGAGATGGCGATGGGCCGGATCGGGTTCGGCGACTCGGTCGCCGACTCGAAGGACGGCAAGAAGGCGCTCGAGCGCGTGTTCACGCCCGAGTTCCGCAACCGCCTCGATGCCACCGTGTTCTTCGGCGCGCTGCCGGTCGAGGTGATCAAGAAGGTCGCCCGCAAGTTCCTCGACGAGCTGGACGGTCAGCTCGGCGAGAAGCACGTGGAGCTCGAGGTGTCGCCGGCCGCGCTCGACTGGTTCGTCGAGCACGGCTACGACAAGGCGATGGGCGCGCGGCCGATGGCACGCCTGGTCCAGCAGACGCTGAAGGCGCCGCTCGCGAACGAGATCCTGTTCGGGAAGCTCACCAGCGGCGGGATCGCGTTCGTCGACGCCGTCGCCGGCAAGATCGAGATCACGTGCACGCCGGCGCCCCCCAAGGGCGACACGGGCGAGCGGATCCTCGAGGGCGCGACCAACTGACGCTCGCGCGGTGACCGCGCTCTGCAGAGCACGCGCCGGCTCTCCGCAGAGGTCGAGCACGCGAGACGGCGCCGGGTGCGCTGGCGTCGCGGTGGCCCCTACCGCGTTTGCACCCTCCTGTTCGACGATTCTCTCGACGCTACGTGGTGTACGTGGGATCGATGCGCAGACTGGCACGCGGTACCCGAAATGGGTACAATAGTACCCGAAATGGGTAATCGGTCAAAGGACAGCAAGGTCAGCATTGCCGACGCCTTGTTCTCGAAGACCCAGCAGCGCGTGCTCGGCGCGCTGTTCACTCACCCCGATCGCAGCTACAGCCAGACGGAGCTGTTCGACCTCGCCGGAGGACGCGGGACCGTGCAGCGAGAGCTGGCGCGGCTCGTGGCGAGTCGTCTCGCGACGGTCACCACGCTGGGCAAGCGAAGACTGTTTCGCGCAAATACCGAGGCCCCGGTCTTCGAGGAGCTGCAGCAGCTTCTCGTGAAGACGGTCGGCCTCGTGGATCCAATCCGGGACGCGCTCTCACCAGTGCGTGCACAGATCCAGCTGGCGCTCATCTATGGGTCGGTCGCAAAGGGACATGCTCACGCGGCGAGCGATGTGGATCTCTTGGTTGTCTCCGATTCGATCTCGCTCGAACAGCTCCTCGAGAGGTTGATCCACGCGGAACGGCGCATTCAGCGGCCGATCAACCCGACGTTGCTGCGCCGCGCCGAGTACGAAAAGCGTCGTTCGCAGCGGCAGCATTTCTTGACCGCCATCCTGTCTGGGCCTCATATAGCGATTGTCGGAGAGGCCGATAGCGCACCCGAAGCTCGATAACCTGGTCTCGACGGGGCTACTGGATTCCGAGCCGACGAGCGACGCCGAGATCGATGCGCTCCCGCGCCTATCAGGCAGCGCACGCGCTCTCGCTGGCCGCGCTGCGATGGCACGGCCACCGGCCGAAGAATCGCGCCGTCGCGTTCCAGGCGCTCGAACACAGCGTCGGATGGCCGCCCGCGAAGTGGCGGGTGCTGTCGCTCGCTCACACGAAGCGCAACGCGGTCCAGTACGACGCCGTCATCGAGGTGGAGAAGGCGCTCGTCGAGGATCTCGTCCGGGTCACCGGGGAGCTGTACGCGGCGTGCGAGAAGCTCGGCAAGCCGCCCAGGCCGTGACTCAGCGCAGGGGGAAGCGCCGCAGGTCGGCCGCGAGCCCGCGGAGCAGGTCGCTGCGCGGGTGACCGGCGCGCCAGACGAGGCGGAAGGCGTCGCGCTGGAGCGGCAGCCGCGGCCGGATGCGAACGAGCCGACGCGCCTTCAGGTCAGCCTGGACGAAGTAGAGCGGCAGCACCGCGACACCGGCTCCCTGCAACACGCGCAGGCGGATCGCGCCGATGGTGCCGAGGTACTCCGCGCGCGCGAAGCTCCAGGGCTCGCGACGTGCGCCAGCGTCGAGGAAGTAGCGGAACAGAGGGAGGTCCGGCGCGATGTCGAGCAGGGTGTGGTGCGCGGCGTCGGCGGGGCGGGTGAGGCCGCGGTGGGCGAGTCGCTTCGCGCTGCCGACGAACGCGTAGTCCTCGTCGTGGAGGGCTTCGTAGGAGAAGCCGCCCGCGGTGAGCCGCGCGCTGGTGACGACGGCGTCGAGCAGGCCGTCGCGCGCGCGGGCGAGCAGGTCCTCGCTGTCGCCGAACACGAGGTGGAGCGTGCGCTCGGGGTGCGCGGTGCGGAGCGGCTCGAGGGCGGGGGTGAGCCAGGACAGGCCGAGCTCGAAGCGCGTGCCGAGCGTGAGCTCGTGGGGGACGGCGCCGCGGTCGTGGACGACGCGGGCGCAGCGCGCGGCCTCGGAGAGGACGAGGCGGGCCTGGGGCAGCAGGTGGTGGCCGGCGGGCGTGAGCTCGACGCGGCGGGTGGTGCGTGCGAACAGCGGAGCGGCGA
>JAEUJX010000323.1 GCA_016794545.1 Myxococcales bacterium | reverse complement strand
ACCGGAAGCGGTCCGGAACCGACGCGCGCCACCGCGCCACCGTGTCGGCCGTCGGCAGCGCGTAGAACGTGGTGTTGCCCTCGACGGAGTTGAACACCTCGGCGTAGCGCGCGAGGAAGTCCTTGTCCTTCGTGCCCGGAGCGAACAGGCGGCCGATCCACGTCTTGATGCCCCAGCCGGGACATCCGAGGTAGTAGCCGGCGAGCGCCACGGCGGAGAGCCTACTTGATCGGAGCGGCGACGAACGCCGCGATGACCGGCCCAGCCCCCGCGCAGATCGACACACCTCGCGAGGCAGCTCCTAACTGCGCGTCGGGCGTGCGAATTCGTCGATCACGGGGCCTTCACGCGGCGTTCACGGCGGTCTCCGGCGGCGATCGGCAGGATGGTTCTCATGCGCCACCTCCTCCTCGTGCTCGTCCCCCTGCTCCTCGCCGTGACGTCCGCGTGCCTCGTTCACGACAGCGGGCGCGGCACGATGTCGGGGTCATCGTCGTCGTCGCTCGACGTCGCGCCCGACGTCGCGAGAGGCGTGGCCACGCTCGGCGGCGTCGCGCTGTGCCTCGGCTTCCTCTATCTCCAGGCCGGCCACTGAAAGTTGGACGCCGACCGATGTCGCGGGACAATTTTTCCATGTCCGTGTCGCATCTCCAGCTCGCCAAGTCCGAGACCCGCCAGCTCGCCGAGCGCGAGCTCCGGCAGCTCTCGCCGAGTTGGCGGAGTCAACCGACCGACTGGACCACGAGCAACGGCGCGTTCGTCGTCGCGCTCGTCGCGATCGCCGCACTGCTCGCGGTCCTCGCGATCGTGCTGCGCGCTACTTGAGGAACCGCGGCGTGTCGCTCGGCGGCGGCGCCGGCTCGGGCTCGGTGGACGGGTCCGGAATCACCGGCTGAGATTCCGTGCGCTCGCGTGCGATCGCGCGCGGCAGCTCCGGCCTCGATTCGCGCTCCGCGCGCTCGCTCGCGACCGCCTCGACCGCGGACTTCACGACGGCACCGACCCCGACCACCACGGCCGCGCCGACGAGCGCGATATCCGGCGCGTAGACGGACGGACTGGAATAACCCGGCTCCGCGGGAACGTACTTCTCGTTCTGCATCCGGGCGAGATCGACAGCAGCCGCGCGCTCCTCGGCGGTCAGCGTGCGATCCGGCGGGTTTCCCGTCGGCAGCCCGCAGTGCGGGCAGGTCACGGCACGCTCGTGAACCGGCGCGGAGCAGGAGCCACACGGTACGGGCACCCCTCGAGTGTAGCTGCTAGGCTCGACGCGTGAACGGGATCTGGAAGGGTACGGTGCTCGGCGCCCTGAACGTGTTCGTCATCGCTCTCGGCATGGCGGCGTACGAGGGCGGCCCGGCCATGATGCTCATCGTCACGGTGTTCGGCATCCTGCCGGGCGTCATCGCAGGCGCCGCGCTCGGCGGGCTCGCGCACGTGACGGAGAGCATGCCCCGTCCGTTGCGCGTCGCGATCCTCGCGCTGCCGGCGATCGGCGTCGTCTACGTGCTCGCGCGGCAGTTCAGCCTCGAGGAGCTCGCGTACATCTGCTCGTTCCCGACGGTGGTCATCGCGCTGATCCTCGAGCGCTGGACGCACAAGCCGGTGGCTCCGCCGCCCGTGCCCGTCGCGCGGGTGATGACGTGAGCGGCATCTGGAAGGGCGCGCTCCTCGGCATCGTGAACGTGCTCGTCATCGCGATCGGCATCGCGATGTTCGTCCCGGACCCCCTGTTCCGCGAGAGGTATCCGAACGTCGCGCAGCTCGTGTTCGCGTACGGCAGCGTGCCCGGTCTGTTCGGCGGCGCGTGTCTCGGCGTGCTCGCGAGCGCGCTCGATCGCTCGGCTCTGGTGCTGCGGCTCGCGGTCCTGACGCTCCCCGCGCTCGGCCTGGTCTACGCCCTCGCGAGCGCGTTCGACATGACGAGCTTCGCGCTCGTCTCGTGCATCCCGACGATCGTCGCGGCGCTGATCCTCGAGCGCTGGACGCGCCGGCCCGCGGATCCGCCGCCGGTGCCGGTCGCGCGCTCGGTGCGCTAGGACGCTTCGGCGTCGTCGGGCTCGGCCTTGGGCTTGCGGCGCTTCAGCAGCGCGGCGATCAGCGGCGTGAGCCCGAGGGTCGCGAGGATGCGCAGCGGCATGGTCGCCTTCGCGGCGAGCCAGCCGGCGCCGATCACGCCGATCACGCCGGTCGCATCCGACGGCGAGACGCCCATGCCGATCGCGATCGAGAACCCGATGATCGCGGTCAGCGAGAGCGCGAGGTACGTGTAGAGCGCGATCTTGCCGTACTCGGCGAGGTGCGACTGCAGTCGCTCCTTGAGAGTCGGCTTGGGAACGACCGGCGCGTCGGGCACGCCACATCCTAGTACGTTCAGAGGCTGCGGGCCCGCAGGAAGTCGTCGATCGCGGCGTGAACCTGGTCGGGAATCTCGACCTGGACCAGGTGGCTGTGGCCCGGGAAGATGACGAGCTCGCTGCCGGGAATGGCGCCGGCCATTCGCTCCGCGGTCTCGACCGGCGTCAGCTCGTCCTTGTCGCCCGCGATGACCAGCGTCGGCACGGAGATCGTGGGCAGCACGTCCTCGGCGGTGTGCTCGAGGTAGGCGCCGATCACGTTGCCGATCAGCTGCGGGTCGAGCGAGCCGACGTGCTGGAACAGGTCGTCGAGGACCTCCTGCGGGCACGCGCCGCGCCTCGCCCCGCCGCTCGCGTACGTCAGCTCGCGCGCGATCGCGACCCCCGCGGCACTGCGGGCGAACGCGAGCAGCGGCGCGGCGAGGACGCGCTGCCGCCCGAGCGCGCGGAACATGCTGGCCGTCGAGCGCCGCAGCGCGGCCGACGATGACACGCGATTCAGCGGGTGGCCGGGCGTGCCACAGATGAGGACGAGCGCCTTCACCATCTCCGCGTGGCGGCGCCAGATCTCGAGGGCGACCTGCACGCCGAACGACAGCCCGACCACCACCGCCGGCGGCCGCTCGGTCGCGCGCCACACCTCGAACGCATCGTCCGCGAACGTGTCGACGCCGACGTCGAGCTCGCCCGCCGCGTGACCGCCGTGGCCGCGGTAGTCCCACGAGATCACCTCGCGCTCGGCGGCGAAGTGCGGCGTGAAGAAGCACCAGTGCTGCCTCGACGAGACCAGCCCGTGGGCGGTGAGGATCGGCGGTTTCTCCGATGAGGGCCCATCGATCCGGTACGGCATCACCATGAGCCCACGCTACAATGAGTCGTGGCGAAGGTGCTCCGGTGCGGCAACTGCAAGAGCTTCATCACCGCCCAGGAGCTGGCGATGCGGAAGCCTCCGCTTCACCCGTGGAAGCTCACGCCGGACGGCGAGCGCACGGCGCGCGAGAACGAGGCACGCGGTGGCGAGAACCCGCAGTGCCCCGAGTGCGGCCACCGCGCGTTGATCCAGTCGCCGTAGCAGCGACCGGCACGCCTTCGGCGTGCTGCGCCGTCCGACCGTGCTACTCGCGCAGCCCGAGCCGGCGCAGGCGGCGCTGGAGCGACGAGCGAAAGATCCCGAGCCGGCGCGCGGCCTCGGAGATGTTGCCGTTGCAGTCGGCCATGACGCGCGCGATGTGCTCGGACTCCGCCTGCGCGAGCGTCGGCGTCTCTTCCTCGGGGGGCGGCTTGCCGTCCTCGATGCGGCGCACGATCTCGCCGGCGGTCACCGGCTTCGTGAGCACCACGTCCGCTCCCGCGCGCACCGCGGCGACCGTCGCGTCGACCGTGAGATAGCCACTCACCAGGGCGAACCGGCTGCCGGGCAGCTCGTCCTTCAGCTCGCGGACGACGTCGAGACCCGATGCGCCTGCGAGCCGCAGGTCCACGACGATCAGATCTGGACGCTCCCGCCTCGCCACCGCCGCCGCCTCAGACGACGTCTTCGCCGTGAACACCCGCCGGCTATGACGCAGCGTGCGCGCCATCGCCGAGAGGGTGCGCTCGTCGTCGTCGAGGAGGAGCACCGACTTGATCCTGGTACTCTCCGTCTGCTCGATCATGAGGGGAATCAGCGTACCGAAGTTTCGGCGGTGAGCGGTGATCGAAGTGCGCGCCCGCGCCCGGCGGGGGTGCCGCAAAATGCGGCAGGGGCAGCTCGGAGGGCCTGCCAGCGCCGAGCTGCACTCCCGGACGGCTGCCGCGACACCCTCGCCAGTGGGCGTGGTGCGCGTGCGACGCCACCGGCGCGACGCATGGGGGCCCAACCTCGCGGACTGCCGGGAGGTGCGGTGCGAGGTGTGCGACGCACCCACGCGGCACGCGCGCTGCTCGATCGCCGCGCATGGCCCGTCCGCTTCGCCGCGACGTGCTGGCCTGGGTGGCGTCGATCCCGACCAGCCTCACACTCCTCGTCTGCCTCGGTTTGCCACAGGTCCGCGACTGCCACGGTCACGTGAGGACCGCGGCCGACAACGGAACGAGCCCGCTGCTCGTCGTGATGGCGCTCGTCGCGATCGCGCCGCTCGCGTGGCGCACGCCGCTGCTCCGCCGGCTCGTGGCGATCGCGGTGCTGTTCGTCGCGGCGATCGCCGTGTTCTCGAGCCTGCTCGTGATCCCGATCGGCATCTACTGCCTCGTGATCCGGCCGTGGCGCTCCACCGAGCAGCTCGTGGCGTTCGCGTGCGGCTGCATCGCGCTGGTGTTCGTCGTCGTGTTCCCGCTCGTCGGGCTGTTCTCGACGTGGCTCTACGGCGCCGCGCTCACTTGGGCCTGTGCCTGGGTCGTGATGGCCGCGGCGTTCGCGTGGGCCTCGGCGGCACGCGCTCGTGCCGCCGCCCCCGTCGAGTCGGTGCCGCTCGTCGAGCCCGCGCTCGAGTCAGCGGTGGAGCTCGAGCCTCCGCGCGATCCCCTGCCCGAGCTCGTCGGCGACTACGCGATCGAGGCGGAGCTCGGCGCGGGTGGCATGGCGCGCGTGTATCGCGGCCGGCACGTGCACCTCGAGACGCACCACGCGCTCAAGGTGCTCGACCCGGCGTACCGCCGGATGCCGGAGGCGCGCCAGCGCTTCCTCGACGAGGCGAAGATCCAGGCGCGGCTGCTCTCGCACCCCAACATCGTGCGCGTCACGAACATCGTCGCGACGCCGGAGCACGCCGCGCTCGTGATGGACCTCGTAGATGGACCGAGCCTCGACGACACGATCCCGACCTTGCCCGGGAACCCCGACGAGATCCGCCGCATCATGCTCGGCATCCTCGCGGCCGTCGATCACGCGCACCGCTGCGGGGTGATCCACCGCGACCTCAAGCCCGGCAACGTGCTGCTCGACGGGCCGGCGCGGATCCCGCGCGTCACCGACTTCGGCATCGCGAAGAGGACGGAGCGCTCGACGACCGCCCAGGGAGCGCGGATGGGGACGCTCGTCTACTCGAGCCCCGAGCAGCTGCGCGATCCGAGCGGAGTCACCGCGCGTTCCGACATCTGGTCGCTCGGCGTCGTCCTCTACGAGATGGCGACCGGCGTCGTGCCGTTCCGGGGTGCGTGCGACCTCGACGTGATGAATGCGATCGTGGCGGGCTCCTACTTCCTCCCGCGCGTGATCGACCCGCAGCTGGCTCGTGTCATCCGTCGCTCGCTCGATCCGGATCCGGCAAACCGGTTCGCGACGTGCAGCGCCATGGCTAACGCGCTCGTCGACCAGAGCTGAGTCCGCAGGAGCGGGCGGTACCTCCATCACCTGTCGACTCCTCACATCAGGCTCGACAGGAGCCGCGAGCGACTGTCGCATGGGTCGCGCCCGCGTCGCACTAGGCAAACGCGGAGGCTCCTGGTACGCACGCCGACGACAAACCTCCGGAGCCAAGCCCGTGTCGAAGAAGCTGATCGCTGCGACCCTGTTCCTCGCGGCGTGCGGATCGAAGTCCGCACCCGCGCCCACCGCGCCCGCACCCACCTCGGGAGATCCCGCGTCGACCGCCGGCGCGCCCGCCGAGCCGGACACCTCGCCCGCGCCGATGAAGGCCGGCCGTCCCGAGCTCGGGACGTGGGGCTTCGACACGAAGGGCATGAACGCGAAGGTCACGCCCGGCACGAGCTTCTACCAGTACGCCAACGGCGGCTGGCTCGAGACGACGCA